>JACJNV010000199.1 GCA_014695175.1 Microcoleus sp. FACHB-DQ6
GGGTCGGGATTTGTTTGCTGCCGTTCGTTCAGTTGTGAATACTGGCAAACGTCAGGGTTTAACTGCTTATCAATCTATTCAACAAGCTCTCTCGATTGATGGCTCCCTTTTTTTCCCCTAGTTGAGCAATTACTATCCGACTTAGTTAATCAAGCTTACGGATTGACACCAGAAGAAATAGATTTGATGTGGAAAACAGCACCTCCGCGAATGCCGATCGTCAGACAGATTTGATGAAATGTTATATTTTAGATTGTCAACCTTTGAGAAAGTCGAGAACAGTTTTGGATGGATTGCATTTATAATAAAACAACGGTTAAAAGAGGAAAGCCAATGGTGACGAACCTAAATGTGGATACGGCACTGCTGCAAGAGGCGATTGAACTGGAGCGAGAAATTGGGATCGAAACCTTAGTTGAAATCGCCTTGCGCGAATACATTCAACGCCGCAAACAGCCACAGAATCTCGAACTTAGCTTTGGAGAATCTCTCAGTGCATTTCGTGAAAAATATCAACTGCATGAACTGGGTTTAAATCCTGATGAAATTTGGGGAGATATTCGCGATCGAACTTTTGTAGGCCGCGAGGTCATCTTTGAATGACGCTGCGTTATTTACTCGATACCAACATTATCTCCGAACCTCTTCGTCCTCTTCCGAATGCCAATGTGATGACTCAACTAATGGAGGCAAAATCCACTGTTGCGATCGCCTCGATCGTTTGGCAAGAAGTTCTGCTAGGCTGCTATCGAATGCCAGACTCTAAGCGCCGCCGCGCGATCGAAGCCTATCTTCAGGAAGAAGTGAAAGTAAAATTACCAATTTTACCTTATGCCCAAGAAGCGGCTGAGTGGTTCGCTAAAGAACGAGCCAGACTTATTCCGATCGGTCTTACACCCTCTTATGCTGATGGGCAAATTGCAGCAATCGCCAAAGTCAATAATCTGATTCTGGTGACACGAAATGTTGCTGATTATGCAAACTTTCAAGATTTGGCGATCGAAAACTGGTTTTCTTAAACTTCCTTCCTGCTTATTAAGCATCCCTTGTGGTATGAACTTCTCCCTGGGGCAGGGTGAAGCATTTGGGCATAAAATCAAAGGAATGATTAAACCGCAGAGAGCGCAGAGGACGCTGAGGAAGAGAAGAGAGAGAGGAAAAATTTCGATACCAAGGGATTTGATATGAAGATTAAAAAAGGGGCAATTCGCATTGCCCCTCATCTATTTAACCAACTGGAAAATTAAACTTCCACAGCAATCTTTT
Organism: Microcoleus sp. FACHB-DQ6; assembly: GCA_014695175.1. GTDB lineage: Bacteria > Cyanobacteriota > Cyanobacteriia > Cyanobacteriales > Microcoleaceae > Microcoleus. The sequence continues at coordinate 1,267 of JACJNV010000199.1, forward strand.
GTTCCGAAGCCTCGGGCGAATTCGCTTCACTCGGCGGCACAACTTGCCAGAACTTAGGCAAATATTCCGACCAATTTGCTAAAATCTTCTCAGCTTTCTTGCTGCCCGTTCGATCGCACTGAGCCTCAATCAACTCCTTCAATTGCGCCTCCCCAGCCGCCGTACAAACCCGCTGCATCTTCACAATCTCCCCGTTGACGTGAGCCGGGAAAGTCCCATCTTCATCGAGGAAATAAGCCAAGCCGCCAGTCATTCCAGCGCCGACGTTGCGGCCGACTTTTCCCAACACCACGATCGCGCCGCCAGTCATGTACTCGCAGCAGTGATCGCCCGCACCTTCAATGACTGCTTTCGCCATCGAGTTACGCACCGCAAACCGTTCGCCAGCCTTACCCGCAGCCAACAGAGTTCCCCCCGTCGCACCATACAAACAAGTGTTACCGACGATCGCATTTTCGGAAGCATCATAAGTCGCACCAGCCGGCGGTGCGATCGCGATTTCGCCGCCGTGCATCCCTTTACCAACGTAGTCATTGGCTTGGCCTGACAGTACCAGCGTCATCCCCGGCAAATTGAACGCGCCGAAGCTTTGGCCTGCACTACCAGTGAAGTTGAGGGTGATTTGACCGCTAAAGCCGGTGTTGCCGTGTTGCTGTGCGATCGCACCTGCCAAACGCGCTCCCACAGTGCGATCGGTATTCACCAATTTTACACTCTTGCTAACAGTGCCGTGATTGGCGATCGCACTTTGAATCTCCGCATCCGCCAGCAAATCATCGTCTAACACTGGCCCGTTGGTGTGTACGTCGCCGTGTACCAAGAAAGATCGATCGCTCTTAGTATCCGGTAACTTGGTCAAACAATCCAAATTAATCGCTTGGGTTTTAGTTAGTTGCACCCCCTCGCGCATTTTCAGCAAATCCGCGCGGCCGATGATATCTGCGATCGACTTATAACCCAATTTCGCCAGCAAACTCCGCACTTCTTGTGCTACGAAATAGAAGAAATTAACAACGTGTTCCGGCGTTCCGGGGAACCGTTTCCGCAAGTGTTCTTGTTGAGTTGTCACGCCCACCGGACAACTATTCATGTGGCAAACGCGAGCCATAATGCAGCCTTCTGCAATCATTGCCACCGTGCCGAAACCGTACTCTTCGCCGCCCATCAAAGCGCCTACAATCACGTCCCAGCCGCTTTTAAAGCCACCGTCAACGCGCAGCAAAACTCGATCGCGCAATTTATTTTCCATCAGCACCCGGTGAACTTCGGTCAACCCGAGTTCCCACGGAGAACCTGCGTGCTTAATCGAACTCAGTGGTGAAGCACCGGTACCGCCATCGTGGCCGGAAATTTGAATCACATCAGCATTTGCCTTGGCGACACCGGCGGCTACAGTCCCGATGCCGACTTCCGACACCAACTTCACCGAAACTCCTGCTTTCGGATTGATTTGGTGCAAGTCAAAAATCAACTGCGCCAAATCCTCGATCGAATAAATATCGTGGTGAGGAGGAGGCGAAATCAGCGTGACACCCGGTTTCGATCGGCGCAAATAAGCAATGTACTCGCTCACTTTCGCCCCTGGCAATTGACCGCCTTCACCCGGTTTCGCACCTTGTGCGATCTTAATTTCGATTTGTTCGGCGTTCATCAGATACTCAGGAGTCACCCCGAAGCGTCCCGAAGCTACCTGTTTGATGGATGAAGAAGCTGTATCGCCGTTCTGCAAACCTTTTAAGTGAGGTAGCGTTTGTGAGAAACCCGCCTCGCTCACATCATTTAGCACTTTGTAGCGCACCGGGTCTTCGCCGCCTTCGCCGGAGTTGGATTTGCCGCCGATGCGGTTCATCGCAATGGCTAGCGTTTCGTGGGCTTCCGGGGACAAAGCGCCGAGAGACATTCCGCCGGTGGCGAAGCGCTTGACAATATCTGCTACAGATTCTACGTCTTCGATGGCAATGGAAGGGCGATCGCTCTGGAAATCCAGCAAATCCCGCAAAGCCGTTACCGGGCGATTTTCGAGCTGTTGCTTGTAAACCTCGTAGTGATCGTAAGCCGTTTTTGCCTCAGTGCGATCGTCCCCGCGCGCGCCAAGGACTGAATTACCGTTACCGTTGCTTCCTTCTTCCTCTTCCCTTCTTCCTTCTTCCTTCTTCCTTCTTCCTTCATTAAAAGTAGTCACGGCTTTGTGCAAAGCCTTGGCCATTTCCGGGCTGTTCATGTGATATTCACCGCCCCGGCGGTACTGCACAAAGCCGAAGTTTTCCAGCTTTTTGAGAACCAATTCTGGGAAAGCCTGACTGTGGAAAGACATTACCTCGTTAGCCAGTTCCGCGACACTCAAACCGCCGATCCGAGAAACCGTGCCTTTGAAGCCCAAATCGAGCAGATCGCCGCCAATGCCGATCGCCTCAAAGATTTGCGCCCCCTGATAGCTAGACAGCAGCGAAATCCCCATTTTCGACAGAATCTTCAGCAGCCCATTTTCCACTGCTGTGCGGTATTTAGCTTGAGCCTGTGTCACGGTAATATTGGGAACTTTGCCGTGCTGCATCAAATTTTGAGTCTTGGCGTCCGACCACCAGGCGCGCACGCTTTCCAATGCCAAGTAAGGGCAAACAGCCACCGCCCCGTAACCAATCAAACAAGCGAAGTGGTGAGTGCTCCAACATTGGGCGGTATCCACAACCAGCGAAGTTTGCATCCGCAGGCCGACGTTAATTAAGTGGTGGTGAACCGCACCAACTGCCAGGAAGGGCGGAATATAAGTGCATTCTGCACTCAATCCAACAGCATAAGATTCGCCTTCTCCCTTCGAGACTCGATCGCTCAAAATCAGAATTCTCGAACCCTCGCGCACCGCTTGAGCCGCGTTTTGACAAAGTTGCTCGACTGCGGTTTTCAAACCGCCAGGCCCTGCCGCAATTTTGTAAAGCGTTGACAATTCGGTAGCTAGGAAAGACTTTTGGTCTTTCAAGACAGACAGTTCAGCGTCGTTGAGTACGGGGGAATCAATTTTTAGCCGCTTGGCATTTTCTGGTATTGCTTGCAGTAAATTGCCCCGCAGGCCCACATTCATCGTCAGCGACATCACCATCCCCTCGCGCAGGGGGTCGATCGGCGGATTTGTCACTTGAGCGAACCGCTGTTTGAAATAGTTGTACAGCAACTGAGGCTTTTCTGACAACACAGCCAAGGGAACGTCGTCGCCCATGCAGAAAGTCGGTTCTTTCCCAGAACTCGCCATCTCGACGATTACCATGTCCAAATCTTCGGCTGTATAACCGAAAGCAGTTTGGGTTGCTAACAGCGTTTGCGAGTCGAGGGTTGGGGTTTCGGCAAAAGGCTGCGGTTCCAAGGTTTCGCGGTTTTGTTGCAGCCATTCACCGTAGGGATGCCGCTTAGCAATTCGCTGTTTGAGTTGCCAATTTTTGAGAATTTCTTGAGTTTGCAGGTCAACTGCAATCATTTGTCCTGGCCCCAAACGGCCTTTTTCGACAATATCTGCTTCGGGAATATCGACAACTCCGGCTTCGGAAGCCACAATGACCAAACCGTCTTTAGTAATGCAGTAGCGGGCCGGCCGCAAACCGTTGCGATCGAGCGTAGCACCTACTTGTTTGCCGTCGCTGAACACTAGCAGTGCCGGGCCGTCCCAAGGTTCTTGAATGCCGTTGTAATATTCGTAAAAATCGACAATTTCTGGATATTCAGCCAAATCCGGCTGATTTTTGTAAGCTTCGGGCACCAGAATTGTCAGGGATTCCAGGGGGGTGCGACCGGAGTGCACCAACAATTCCATCACGTTGTCCAAGTTTGCCGAATCGCTGCTTTCAGGATTGACAATTGGGTTAAACGTGTCGATATCAGCTTGACTCCAATTCGGGTGAGCTAAATTCGCTTGCCGCGCCTTCATCCAGGTAATATTGCCCAACAGCGTGTTAATTTCCCCGTTGTGTCCCAGCAAGCGCATCGGCTGGGCTAAGCGCCAGCGGGGCAGGGTGTTGGTGCTGAAGCGCCGGTGATAGACTGCAAAGGAGCTTTTATAAGCGGGATTTTTCAGATCTGGGTAAAATTCTGCCAGTACGGTCGCTCGCACCATGCCTTTATAGACGATCGTGCGGCAGGAGAAAGAGCAAGTATAAAAGTCTTCGCGGGTGAAGTTGGGGCGATTTGACAGCGCGTGTCCGATCGTGCGGCGCGCCAGAAATAGGTGTCTGTCGAGTTCGTCTCCCTGCAATTGTGGTGAACTGACAATTACTTGTTCGATTTGAGGTTGATTTTCTAGCGCTTGCTCGCCCAAAACCGACGGTACAATGGGAACTTTGCGCCATCCCAAAAGTTTCAGCCCGCGATCGGTCAGAACTTGCTCAACCACCTGCCGCGCTATAGTCGCTTGAAATTTATCTTGAGACAGAAACAGCATTCCCACGCCGCAGTTTTCCCGTGCGGGAGGCACAATTCCCTGTTCGGCAAACCAAGTATCCAGCAATTCCCAAGGAATCGCGGTCATTAAACCCGCACCGTCGCCGGAATCTCGATCGGCGCTGCAACCGCCGCGATGTTCCAGACAAGTTAAAGCTGGCAGCGCTTTCTCAATAATCGAGTGCGTAGCTTCGCCGCTTTGGTTGGCAATAAACCCCACACCGCAGGCATCTCTTTCTTCCACTAACCAGCTTTGGCCGGCATAGGGAGTTCCTCGCTCAGTCTGATGCACGTTTCTGTTTCTGTTTGGATCGATCGTGTTACCCATGTTGATTGAATGTTATTTCCGTGATTGTGTGGTTGATGCGTTTTTATAGCTCGGAGAGAGAATGCTGCCGAGCGGTGGGAGCCTAGTAAACTTTAAAACAGCATATTGGAAGCTGATTTGATAAAAATTTACGTCGCTGCTGCCTGTACTTAGCACTGAAACCCTGTTTGCAGATTTTAAATTATCTCGCTCGCATCGTCTCGGAGATGTCTCCTAGAATACCCTGCTGTTAAAAAGCACGGTATTCTTTGGGGAATCGCCGCCCTGCAACTAGATACTTTGCAGGCGATTCCCTACGGGATAGCTGCGCTTCACGAGTTTTTTGTGCGTTTTTTTCCTGAGTCCGCAAGGGTAGCCTTGCAGCGAACACAGGTAGATAGTAACTTTAGCGTTATTTTGCTTGCTGCGCTGTTGAGTTGCTTTCGTCAGCGCCCGCAGACACAAAAGCCACCTGCCCGCTCAGTCGGTAGGTGCAATGTAGCAGCGCGGTTCACAACTCGTGAAACCTGTCTTATCGTGCAGTCAACTCTCGAACCGCGAACATCAATTGTATCAAGAAATTGATAAAATTTCACCGATTACAGTCAGAGTTTGCGCGCAAGTCTTGTAAGCGATCGCCCAGAACTCACGCTAAGATGCCTGGCCGAAAAAGATTGACAGTTGTGCATAACCCTAATTTGTATTTTTTTAGCCACAAACTTTTGTAAGTCATCAACGAAGCCTATTTCAAGGATTTCTGACACCTTGGGAGCATCTGGTAGAGCCAGCGCAGTCTTTTTTACCGCGCCCAAAAACAGATACTTACTTGCTGACACGAGTCGTGGAGAGGCAAAAATTTTAGACTCTTGTTGAATCTCTCAGATTCATTTGTGCAGTAAATCTCAAATCTCAAATCTTAAATCGACTGACGCGCACAAACTTGGCAGTAGTAATGTTGTTGAGCTCAACGGTGGCAGTTCTTACGGATTTGAGTGGATTGGCATTGGGGACATTTCCTTTCTATCTTTTATAAAAGAAGGTCGGTAAGCGGAAAACGAGCGAGACTTCAGTCTGCTTGATGCCAGGAACCTTCGGCTACGCGATCGGGCCTCGCACGGGGGAATTGACTCTTGAGTGAATCTTTATAAGATATTTAGATTAATTGCACAATCTTTATAATTTGTATGTTACGATAAATTTATCGTAATTCATCGAATTAATGCTAGTTATATAAAATTCAAAAATTACGGTAAACAACAACAGTTGAGTGTTGTTAATGAAGCTTTACGGACAGTGTGTTTGGGTTCGCGATCGTAATAATGCAGTTAGAAATATCCTCTTTTAGAAGAGGCGTAGCGTAGGGCATATGGGAACTTGGCGTACCACCCTAAACGCTTGTGGATAGATGACCTCTACTGAGGCTGGAGAAATTTTGTATCAGCAAGTCGCCTCTTGGAATCCAGAATCTCAGTTTCTTTAGGGCCCAGAGTGCCAAAAATCATCCCATAATGATGCCACCCCTATTAATTAGCTTCTTAAGTTCCTCTTCAATGAACTGCTGTCGTTCCCTCAGCGTTCGCGGAGTCATTTTCTACTTAGTCTCAACTCCAGTCTCAACATTTCTTACATAAAATATTAAGTCTTGCTCTTAAAATCGCTCTTTCATAATTTGTTTTTCAAAATATATTAAGAAAAATGTAATTAATGAATCGCACAGCAGATAGAGCGAAAATAGTAGATATCAACTCTAAGAATCTTCAGGCTTGAAAGAAGCAGTAGGAATACGTAGATATGGCTACCATAACAAATCTTTTTCTAGGATATCACATTAACGAGCAAATATACGTAGGTAATCGCACTCTAGTTTATCGCGGTCTTCGCATTTCAAATGGGGAGCCCGTCGTGATCAAACTACTGCGAAATGACTTTCCCAACTTCAACGAACTGGTTCACTTCCGCAACCAATACGTCATTGCTAAAAACTTAGAGATCCCTGGCAGTGTCAAGGCATACAGCCTGGAAAACTACCACAACCACTATGCTCTGGTGATGGAAGACTTTGGGGGAATTTCCTTAAGTAGCTACCTCGCTCGTCTAGCAGAAGCTAGCAAGGA
>JACJNV010000002.1 GCA_014695175.1 Microcoleus sp. FACHB-DQ6
GTCGAAGGTGTGTACTTTGCCGTCGGCTAAGGTGGCTGAGTCGTTGGAGTTCGGGGCGAGATGGTTGTCTGCCCGGAAGTTTTGAATTTGGTTCTGGGAATCGGTTTGGGCCTGGAAGCTGCCAAAGATTCGATCGACCGATATGCCTATTTCTGCGTCGTCTTTGCCGATAATTTCTGCTTGAGTTTTGCCGAAGGCGGTGGCGAAACTTGCATTGACTAGGGTATAGCGCGAGTTTCGATCTTTGACAAATATGCAGTCTGGGGTAGCGTCAATGACTGTCCGCAGCAAGTTTTGGGAGCTTTCTACTTCAGCGAGCGTCTGCCGCAGTTGTTCTTCCATTTGCACGCGCTTGGTGATATCTCTCATCGCGGAAACGAGAAATTTCCTGCCGTCGGTATCTACAAATGTAGATTTTTTGGCGGAGAGAAAGCGGGTGTTTCCTGCTGAGTCTGTGAGGGTTTTTTGGATTTCGCTGCTGGTATTTGTCAATAAAACTAATTCGTCTTTTTCTCGATATCTCTGTGCTTCCTCTTTGGGCAAAAACTGGTCGTAGCACTTGCCAATTAGTTCTTCTCTGCTGTGACCTATGTATTGACAAAAGGCATCATTTAATATAATCCAGCGGTGCTGTTGGTCTTTGACATAAATCGGGTCGGGGATGCTGTTGAGGATGTTGTTTAAGAATAGTTCTGAGGTTTTTAATTGCTCTTGGGCTGCGGTGCGATCGAGAATTTCCTGTTCCAATTGTGCGTTAGTTTGCAGGATCTGCTCGGTTCTTTCATTCACTCGCTGCTCTAGTTCTGCGCTTAGCTTCTGCAATGCGGCTTCTGCCTGTTTGCGCTTGGTAATCTCCCGGCCTTCTGCGAGGATTTGAAATACTTCTCCTGTTGCATTTAACAGCGGCTTAAACGACAAGTCAATTACTGTTACCTGGTTGTTAGCTCCGGTGATTTCGTATTCTTCCCGGACAAAATTTCCGGCAGAAACTTGTTGAATGTTCGTTTTTAGGCGCTGCTGGTTGGTTGGGGATGATGCCCACCCTGGTGTCAGCCAAAATTTCAGCCCCTGCACTTCTGATGCTGGGAAATCGCCCAATTTTAGCGCTGTCTGATTGGCTTCGATCAGAGTACCGTCTGCCTCCAATAATGCGATCGCTTGAAAAGCTTGGTCGAAGATTGCGTGAAATCGCTGGGTAGTTTCGCTCAGCGCTTGTTCTGTTTGTTTTTTAGCGTTAAGGATGCGGGTGGAACCTACTAAGAAGCCGTAGCGGTTGGACAAACTCAAAAAAGCGATCGCCGCAATTACAGTGATCCAATCGAACACCGTTTGCACCACCGCAGAGTGCGGCAGTCCTAGGTATTCGGCAGCGTGGCCGCTGTGGCCGAAAGCGCAGGTCCAAAATATGGCTGCTGTGACTGTGGCGAAGATGTCGAACCCGAATTGACGGTTTCGCCACAAACCTAAGCTGATTAGCCAAGCGATGGCAAAGTAACATCCAGAAATGATGACATTAGCAGCCCCAGCTAGCAGCGATGGGGAGAAGTCAGGCAACGTCAGAGTTAAAGTCGTTGCGATCCAGGTATAGAGAATTTCGATCATAAAATTAAGGATGGGCAAATCGGATGCGGGCGATCGTTAGTTCAATTTATTGATGCAAAGCAGTTGCAGACTTACGTTTATGGTGGATTTTTACCAGCGTTCGGAATGGGCGATCGCTTCTACATCGACAATCATTAGCAAGCGTCCTTCGGAATTGTACAGACCTTTTAAGAATGGAGCTAGGTCGGGACTCACATCTAGTGCTGAGACAATGCGATCGGGATGGAGAGGTAAAACTCCTTCGACGCGGGAAACGGCTAATCCCAGGCGGATTCTCGACAACAATCTCACGTCTCGCGGATCGGGCGCTTCTACAACTAAGATGCGGCTGTTTGGGTGGTAGATGTCAACCGACTCAATACCGACGAACAGTCCGAAGTCTGCTGCTGCTAAGATTTCGCCCCGCAAGTTGGTTAATCCCAGCAAAAATGGCAGGGTGTTGGGAACCAGGGAAATCGGTTGTTCCTTGAGGGAAAGGACTTCCCGCACTGCCTCTAATTCTATGCCGAACAGACTGCC
>JACJNV010000020.1 GCA_014695175.1 Microcoleus sp. FACHB-DQ6
GGCTCTAAAAAAGTCATTCCGGAAATGCGGACGTATATAGCTGTCGATGGCGGAATGTCGGACAATCCCCGTCCTATTACCTATCAATCAGTTTATCGAATCCTCGCAGCCGGCAAAATGTCTGCTCCCTTAACGGAAACAGTGACAATTGCTGGGAAACACTGCGAATCAGGCGATGTTCTGATTAAAGATGCCAAATTGCCAGAGTGTGGGGCCGGAGATATCCTAGCCGTTCCGGCTACAGGGGCATACAATTACAGCATGGCTTCTAACTACAACCGAGTGCCCCGACCGGCAGCGGTTTTAGTTAGAAATGGGGAAGTTAACACGATTATACAGCGGGAAACTTACCAGGATTTGCTGAGGCTTGACCGCCTTCCTGAACGACTCGGAGCTCAAAAGTTAAAAGTTAAAAGTTAAAAGTTAAAAGAAAGACAATCCATGTTTACTTAGTGATGATTGCCTTTTCACTTTTAACTTTTGCCTTGTTCAGTCACGCGATTAGATTGACACTCCCCGGTCTAAAAACACGGGGATTTTCAGCATATTCCTTATAACAACTGTTCATGGTTCATGGGTTCGAGTGCATCACGGTTCGCGGTTCACAGGCGGTAGCGTTCGATGAACCATGAACAATCAACAATCTGGCTTTAACTTGCCCCTCGTTCAGTCCTTATTGATTCAAGGGATCGATATTGGACTGGTTTTTGCCCTTGCGTATTTGGTGCTCGTCATTGTTGGCGAGCGCAGAACGCTGTGGATGGTACGGGGATTTATCATTTTGATGCTGGCGGCGGCGGTGAGCAACTGGGCTGGACTGAGGCTATTGCACGTTGCCCTCAACAGCTTGGTGACTGGTTCGGCTGTGGCAATGGCGGTAATATTGCAGTCGGAGTTTCGCCGATTTCTGGAACAATTGGGTCGGGGGGAATTTCGGCAATTGTTTGGACGCGATCGCCGACCAAATCCCGAACCGGACAGCGTAATAGATGAAATTGTGGACGCAGTAAAAGAACTTTCGCAAAACCGCACGGGCGCTTTACTAATTATAGAAACAGATTCTCCGATCGACGATCGAGATTTTTCGGTGCCGGGACTAAAGCTAAATGCTGAAGTTTCTAAAGAATTGTTGCAGACAATCTTTCAGCCGCAAACTTTGCTGCATGACGGAGCTGTTTTGATTCGAGGTTCGCGGATCGTGTCGGCGGGGGTAATTTTGCCTTTGTCCGATCGCAGCGCGTCGCGGCAGTTGGGAACCCGCCACCGGGCGGCGATGGGGATTACGGAACGGGTGCAAGCTTGCGTGTGCGTGGTGGTGTCCGAGGAAACGGGTTCTATTTCTTTAGCGCAGATGGGAATGTTAAATCGACCTTTGACTAGCAGCAAACTTAAGGATTTGCTGGAAGCAAAGCTGTTTCCGTCCGAGGGAGAAAGAGTTGTGGCTCCAATTCCGATCGGCAATCTCGGACGCCAGATAGGATTGAAGGGAGTGACGCTATTAAAACGGATACTGCGCCGTTAGTCGGGTAATCGGGAGAAACCATGAGTCAAGGAATTTGCTTGGAAAAGTTGCCGGAGGATCTGCAACAGGAACTACTGCCTAAGCACATAGCAGTGATTATGGACGGGAACGGGCGCTGGGCTAAGAAGAAGGGGTTGCCGCGGATTGCGGGGCACCGCCGAGGAGCTAGCACTCTGAAGGAACTGCTGCGCTGCTGCAAAGATTGGGGGATTCCAGCTTTAACCGCCTATGCTTTTTCGACGGAGAATTGGGGGCGGCCGGCCGGAGAGGTGGATTTTTTAATGAGTTTGTTTGAGGGTAAGCTGCGGCAAGAATTGCGGGAGATGGTGGACGAGGACGTGCAAATTCAATTTATGGGGAATTTGCAGGCTTTGCCGAAGTCTTTGCAGGCGGAAATCGAGCGTTCTGTGACGGCCACTCAGCACAATCAGGGGATTTTGTTTACGGTGGCGACGAATTACGGGGGGCGTCAGGAGATTGTACAAGCTTGTCGGGCGATCGCCACTCAGGTGAAAGAGGGCAAGTTGCAGCCGGAGGAGATTGATGAGGTTTTATTTAAACGCTATTTGTATACTGCTGATGTTTGTGACCCGGATTTGCTGATCCGGACGAGCGGGGAAATGCGGTTGAGCAATTTTCTGCTATGGCAAATGGCTTATTCGGAAATTTACATTACTGAGACGCTGTGGCCGGATTTTGATCGATCGGAGTTTCACCGCGCTTTGTCTACTTATCAGCAACGCAACCGCCGATTTGGTAAAGTGTAACGATTTTAGATTTTAGATTGATGGATTGTCGGTCAATCGATTTTAGATTTTAGATTTTAGATTTTAGATTGAAGCATTGACCCCACGGATGAATCCGGGGGCTTGTATCCTGGATGCTTTCGGTCAATGTAGAAACAGAAAGAGTGCGCGTTTTTATCCGTATTTCCCAATCTAAAATCATTTCCCTCTCTAAAATCTAAAATCGCCAATCTAAAATCGAATTACGGCCCCGAAAAAACGGCTGCTTCGATATCCTGACGCGAGAGGGAGTATTTGAAGGCTCGCTGAATGTCTTGGCCGTCGTTTCCGGCATTGATGTAGCGGATGGTGAGTTGGTCGATGTCGAGGGAGAGTTCTGCTTTCCATGCAGGTCGATCGATGTTCCAGCAGTGGAGTTCTCGCAGGTTTTGCTCGCAGCCGCGGCTTTTTAGCCACTGCTCGATTTCTGGGAGTGGATGGTTGTACAAAGGAGTGTCAGCGGAAGGAAGAGTCATGGGATTTTAGATTTTAGATTTTAGATTTTAGATTGGGGATTTCGGATTTTAAATTGGAGATTTGGGATTTGAGGCTTTAATTGCCGCGAATTAAGCCGATCGCGATCGCCAGTACCAAACATCCGATTAAGCTAGCTCCCATTATAAACAGGGCGAACATTTCTCCGGGGGAAAGAGGTCGATCCGTGGGGTCTAGGTAAGCGGAGTTGGAAGTTTTTTTGCCCGAGCCCGAAACCGGAGTATTGAAGCCTGGGGGCGGCCCAATCACGTTCAGGCGAGAATAGCCTATTTTGAGGTCGTAGGCGAGGCGGCGTTCTGGGTTGCTGAGGGTGGCGTAGGCGTTGTTTAGCTGCTGAAATTTGGCGGTGGCGACTGCGGGCGGCAGGTCGGTGGTATCGGGATGGTAGAGTTTGCTCAGTTCCCGGTACGATCGCCGAATTTCGATCGCCGATGCGGAAGGATGCAGCCCTAACAAGCCGTAGTAACTAGAACCCAAGGGGGTTTGGCCGGGTATTTTCTGAGTTTTGCTGTTTGCCGTTCCCTCGTTAGGAGTCACCTCAGCGCCTCTGGGCTTGTTGTTTATAATTTTTGATTATTTTAGAGCAGATTTGAGGGTAGCGCCACTGTCTGCGATGTCGAGGGGTTGAGGGTCGGCGATCGGCTCAAGGTACGATCGCCCACTTTAAACTATGAATTGGTCGAACGCAAATTCTGCACATCCTCAACGCTAAGCCCCGTAACTTGGGCGATCGTGGCATTATCTAGCTGTGATAGTAATTGTCGGGCGATCGCGATCGCCTTTTCTCGCATTCCTTGTTCTATGCCTTGTTCTATGCCTTCCTGAACAGCCTTAATAATTGCTCCTTGTTGATCGTGAATAAACTGTTCTCTTCGATCCAAATCTTCCACTTCTTCCCGGCTTAACTTGGCTTGATTCGCAATATTAAAAGCTTCATGTATTTCTGGGATGCTATCCATTGTTTCGGGAACTGATGTCAGACTTCTGGCATTTTTCATGAAATAAATCCATTTGTCTGCTAAAGTTTCAAGTTCCTCCTGTCCTTTGATAAACTTTGGCAACTCTACAAACACTAAATCCAGATCGTTTTCGGGATAAGTAAAGTTTTTATTGACTTCTTTGAACACAAATCTCGAAATCCATTCTTCGGTGCTCGCAAACATTTCAAAATCAGTAATTGTCAATGCAATCACTGGCTTCAGCAATCGATATCCTTGTGCTGCTTCCAACTGAAAAGCATAAGTCTTCGCTGCATTGTACAAAACTCGCTTGCCAAAAGACTGGACGTTGAGCACTTGCATTTCAATAATTACTAAAGTGCCGTCGCTGAGTTTGGCTTTCACATCCAGATAAGTATCTTTTAAGCCTTCAAGTTTGGGCGGCAGATTTGGGTTGATAATTTCTAAGTCTTGGATGGTGGGATTGCCTTCATAAATTAAGGCGTTGAGAAAGCTAATTAGAATATCTTTGCTTTCTGAAGAACCGAAGATTTTTTTGAAGGCGTAATCGGTTTTCGGGTTGATAAATATCATACTTGTCAGATTTAGCTTTGAGGTTATTGCTTTTGTAACGAAGCAACGGGATTTGAGCGGGGTCAAACTGCTGATTTTGTTTCAGGTAATGGTTTGACATTTTCCGCCAAATGTGCGTTAGCACTCGCCAGCACAGGCTCATTGTCCCTGTGTTCGTCATCGATCGGAAGTTGGCAAGAAATCAACTCTGTGACGATGCGATCGCCCAGAACATCTTCCCAATCCTGCAACTGTTCTCTGGCTTTGATCGGTGTATTGACAGCCACGTCTACGCCCATTTGCTGAAGGTTGAGGCTGTGGGCTGTCGATCGACGGTTGACACACTCCACCAGCCAAACGCTCAATCCGACTGCTGCCATCAAAGGCAAGACAATCCGATAATCGCGGGTTAATTCAAACATCAATAGGATGGCTGTCAGCGGTGCTCTGGCGCTGCCGGCGAGGACGGCGGCCATTCCCACCATTGCGTAGGCGGGAGGGCCCGCGACTCGATCGCTCATTGCCGGCAGCATTTCCAAAAAGAGCCCGTAAGCCGAACCCAAGGAAGCTCCCAAAAACATTGCCGGAGCGAAGATGCCGCCCACTAAACCGCTGCCGAGGCTGATTGCGGTCATCGCCAGTTTGACAAACAGCAGCAGCAGCAGCAAAGGCAAGGAAAATTTAACATCTTGGAGCATTGCTTGGACTGTTTCGTAGCCGACACCCAAAATTTGAGGAAATTGCAGGGCGACTAAGCCGACGCAGGCCCCCCCGATGATGGGCTGAAGCGGCCGGGGCACTCGTCCGAGCCAAGCAAATCCTCGGAGTTTTCCTTGAAAACAGCGATCGGCCAATTGAATTGCTTCTGTGTAGACTAGAGACACTCCGCTCGCCAAAAGTCCCAATCCCATGTACAGAGGTAGTTCTAGGGGGCTGCGGACATCGTAGATCGGCAACGCAAAGGCCGGCTGAGCTCCCAAGCAGATTTGAGCGATGAGCGCGGAAACTACGGCCGAGAGCAAGACAACGCTGACTGAGGAAGTGGCGAAGGTGCTGCCGAGCACGACTTCTAAGGCAAAGAACACTCCGGCGATAGGAGAGTTAAACCCGGCAGATAAACCAGCAGCAGCTCCGGCGCCGAGGAGCAAGCGCTGCCGTTCTGGGGAGAGCTGTAAGACTTGAGCTAGCAGCATTCCGAAGTTGGCGCCGATTTCGACGCTGGGGGCTTCCGGGCCGAGGGAGGCG
>JACJNV010000200.1 GCA_014695175.1 Microcoleus sp. FACHB-DQ6
CAAATGTGATTCTGTTTTCCTTTCTTCTTGCCGTTTTTACGGATATGGGTTGATTTACATTCTGGGCATTGCATAAATTATTCCTCCTATTCATACTCTAACTCAGCAACGCCCTTCTTTTCTGTTGGCTAGAAGCTTGAGAAATTTTTGACACCAATTTGTCCAACCGAAAACACAATTTTTGAATGTGTAAATTAGAATCGTTTCCTAGCCAACCATAAGAATCTTCGGAAAAAAATGTCATGAACGTGCGGACACCGGGATCTAAGGCAACCAGCCGACCTTGTTTATCGGTCTTAACTTGTTGCACTTCTTCAGAAACAATCAGGTAATACTCCCCATAGGCAAGAGTCAGCCTGCCATCGCTGAACGTTTCAGGTAAGGCTTCTTTGAGCCGACACTTGCCTAGAAGTGAGTGATAAACACCGCAGTCTTTTATAGCCGACTTTGGCACATAGATAGACTGCTTAGTGTCTTTTCTACTCCGAAATTTGCATTTACGGATTTGACCGTCTTTACTAAAGCCCTGCTTGGCTGCCTTGACAGTCGAGCAAGCATCTTTGATAGCAATCGATTTGATTTGGAAAGGTACAGGTTTTGCCCATTCTGGCAAGCTGTTGAGTATTCCGGTTTTGATTGTCAACCAGCTAGCTCTTGTGCCTGGTTCTTGCAAGTATTTGATAGTCGTGTTGTAGACAAAACGACTCACGCCAAACCATTGCTTGATTAGCGCTTTTTGTTCAGGATTTAGGGATAGCCGGATCTTCCTTGATTTTCTTGCTATAACTTCCCAGGCCGTGCATTCGGCAACTAAAGACGTGAAGGATGGCGAGAAGATCGTTTGTGAGTTCGGTCTCTGGGCAGTGAACAATTCGGTCGAGAACCACGATTTTTCCACCGTTTTGTTCTGCCATAAACTCGAATAGTTCAAATCCGAATCTGCACAATCTGTCTTTACAGGCAACAACAATCGTGAGCTGTTCACCTCGCATAAATCTGACCAGTAGGGCTTGCAATCCTTTCCTTTTAAAGTTGAGTCCTGAGCCGATATCTTGGATGATTTCGGCGTCTGGATATTGCTGCTCCATGAATTCAACTTGTCGGGCGAGGTCGTCTCGTTGCTTGGCTGAACTAACTCGGCAGTAGCAAACAATGGTAGTTCTAGTTGCACCGCGCTGATAGGACTCGACATCGTAAAGTCTTTGCCCTGCTTCGTTTTTGATGCTTTTGATCTTCCCTTCATCTGCGTATTTTCTTAATGTATGGGGATGCAAGCCCAGAAATTCGACCGCTTTTCTGAGTGGTACGTATGCCATGCAGTAAATAGTAGCATATATAAATAAAAATAAGCAAATTATGTACTGTGCGTCAACCCCCTGAACGATCGCTCATAATGGAAATGAAAGCGAGCAAAGTTTATTGTCGTTGAGTTTGGACTAGCGCTCGCATTTAGCAAGAACAGCCGTACATCGCCCGTGTCGGTGTAATGTTTTTGCTTCGATCCAATTTACCAAAGCTATCAAAGTCAAGGAGATTGACATGGAATGTCCAGGGTGCAAGGGACTCAAAATCGTTCACGTCCGAGCTGTTCCGGGTGTCCACCAGCAATATGATGTGGAATGCCCCGTTTGTGATGGAACTGGAGAGCTTCCAGACACCCCCGAATTCCCAAACCATTGCCCTGCTTGTGGTGAACCTATCCACGCTGGGGAGACGTGGTGCGATCGTCATAAACCAGCAGAGCAACTTAAGTAGGCATTAAACTCAGATAAGTGCCAATAGAGAAGGTTTACAGCAGATTGAAGGTTTAGGAAGTACAGTGTTGGTGAACTGAGATATGATTCGGCTCTCACCGCGCTCCGCATGGGAGCGTTGACAGGAACACCAAGAAACGCCAACTACTTGCCAGCGCGATCGAAGAATTTGTCTTCGGTACAAAGGAAGCTTTACCAGTCCCAACACCACCATTCGTTGTATCACACCGTCAGCACCAGAAGCATTCCAGACAGCGGAAACATCACCAACACCGTCAACACCGTTCGCTTTATTGCCAACCGCTACACCACCTCAGCCACGGCGACACGCTCACGATCCGCAACGCCAAT
Organism: Microcoleus sp. FACHB-DQ6; assembly: GCA_014695175.1. Classification (GTDB taxonomy): domain Bacteria; phylum Cyanobacteriota; class Cyanobacteriia; order Cyanobacteriales; family Microcoleaceae; genus Microcoleus. The sequence goes on from JACJNV010000200.1 coordinate 2,106, forward strand.
GGGCAAAACATAACCGTGAGGTTAGCTTGCATTGACACGCCTGAAAGAAATCAACCGGGAGGAAAAGAGGCAGCCGATCGCCTTAGTGCGCTTCTTCCAAGAGGTGCATCAGTTAAAGTTCTTCCTGTAGATAAAGACCAGTACGGGCGCACGGTTGGGGTGGTGTTCAGCAGTAAAAATATTAATTTGCAGTTGCTGCAAGAAGGGCAAGCGTGGGTCTATGAGCAGTACATCGGTAACTGTCGCACCAGCGCTCAACAATTGCGCCAAGCTCAGAGTTCGGCTCAGCAGCAACGGCTTGGACTATGGAGCCAGAATAGTCCTTGCCCCCCTTGGGACTTTAGAAAAAATCAGTGTGTAGTAAAGCCCGCTGCTGCACAAAAACCTGCACCAACTCCACAAAGACCTGCGCCGAGTCCACGAAATAATTGCGATCCGAGTTACCCCGACGTGTGCATCCCGCCCGCGCCGCCTGATTTAAATTGTGGAGATATTTCTCACCGTCGCTTTCGTGTGCTACAGCCAGATCCTCACAAATTCGATCGCGACAAAGATGGTATAGGTTGCGAAAGGTAAAGGAAACCCGCCATTTTGAGTACAGTGAGGAATAGGCGGGGAAGCTGTTATATTCTGATGAAGCTGTAGCTAGTTTTAAGCCCTGGGTCAGGATATGAACCTATCCTGCTCTAGCCTTCGGGTGTGGCGTGTTAGGTATTTAGGGCTTGCTGGATAAGTGCAGAAAGGTTACACGGCCTGGTTATGTGATCGGACGCCCAAAAAAAGTGGGCAAGATAAACAGGTAAGGCGTTGCTGATTCTGGCGTATGAATAAACTTTTCACTTGATGTTGCAAAACTCACTCTACTTGGCTTATAGCCATTCCGAAAACTTGAATTCATACTTGTATTCAGCAACGCCTCATTTTCAGGTGTGCTCGCGCGAAGGAGGAGTTTATGGACATTCAAAACCCCTCGTTCAGACGGAACCTCAAATTTCTAGGTGGTTCGGTTGTTGGGTTGGCGGGACTGCTGGCAGTCTGGATTGTGGGTGGCAACTATATCGCCTCTGTGCAAGAAAAAGAAATCGAGCAGGATTTAGCAGCATTTGCCCAACGGTTTCCCAAAACTGAGCCGAATGATGCGGCGTTGAAGCTGGCGGCGTCCCTCGCTAAAGTGGGGTTCGATGGAGGGGCAAGTTTCTCTTCTGTCGATCGCTCCATCGGGTCTAGGGCTGATTTTAAATCTTCAGAGGACGATCGAAAGGCATTTGAAGAAATCAGACAAGAATTAAAGCAGTACCTAGACGCTGAGATTGCCAAACCAAACGATACCGTAAATCCACCTTCAGAGAAATTACAGCGCTATCTCGCCTCCAAGCAAACGGCTTTAGCAGAACTTCGCCAGCAGGTTTTAAATAATGAAGTGCCGCACTGGGGAACAGATATTAGCTGGATTCTGGAACCAGATATGACGGCTCGCGGACCCGATTATTTATGGCAGGTTAATTTCCAACAAGTGTTAGCCCTAGACATTCTAGAAAAATACCGTAAAGGTCAGACGGAAGCAGCAGCAGAAATGCTGGAAGTATCCTGGAAAATCAACCAGCCTTTAACAGAAAGCCCCCTCTTCTTCCCTCAAATTGTAGCTTTGATTGTGGCTAAATATCCAGCAGGGGTGATGCGGAAAGCCGATCGGCTTCCCGCCCAGTGGCAGCAGCGCTTGCTGGAACGCGATTACCGCGAATCGATATTGACATCCTTGCAGGGAGAATATTTGTTGCAGTTCAAATTTTTGCAAGACTTCCTTTGGAAACACTCGTGGTCTTCGATACTAAAAGATATAGGCGCTTCTAGTGATAGGGGAATGCTTTCACTAATTCAAGGGAAGTATTTCTCAAATTTAACTTTTTTAACTTTAGAATAAAAAATCTTAGACTGGACTTTCTCTCATGTCTTGGTATGGTTCAAGCCGGTGATCAAACCTTATGTTCGCTTTTGTGCGATCGATACTTATCACGCCTATAAACGATCGCTGGCAGCATCTCGTCAGCACAATTTTTGCGCTTCTGATTCAGTCACCGTAAATGACTTTGCATGGTGGAATTATATAGGTAGGACATCTACAGATGTATCCAACCAAACCAGTAAAGGAGCCAAATCTATGCTGGATTTGGAACTGACTCAGAAAATTCTGCAAGTCAAAGCACTAGCAGCCAAAACCGGAAAATGGCCGTCATCGGTTCCCGAGATGAAGTCGTCTATTTGTCCGGGGGCAAAATGGCTGTATCGCGTTGCTCCAGATGGTACGATGTCGCTCTCGTTTAGCGAGAAACCCAAATGGTTGGAGGAGAGATTAAAGTACAAAGGGCTACCATTTACCTATAGCGACAAGACACCGCCACAGCTCAAAAACCGAGCCTCTACCCGACCAAAGCGATGAGCGCACATCCCCAACGACAGTTTGCGATCGTTAGTGCTGGCTACCATTGGCTAAGGAGCGGGGAAAAAGTGTCTCAGAACCCCAAATTTCCACGTACATCGGCGTTACTTAATCAGGGTATGAAAAAAATAAGTTGAAAATCCTCAAGCTTTGTCGATACTGGTTTCTATGACTTGCATATTTAGCTTTTCATACCGTAAATCAGCAACGTCAATATCTTTAGTAACTAGGGTGTAATTTAGGCAGCGGTGGCAATGTTTAAGGTACAATCCGTATTTGCTGATTTACAGCCTCAAGCATCTCTAAAAAGCTTTAGGTGGGGAAAATGACATTTCCTGACATACCCTCTGCAATTTCAAGTTCTAGATGGGGAAATATATAAAAATCCACACAGGTTATTCCCTATGATTTCATTAGCCCTTGTTTTCATGTTGGTGGTATCGAGTCAGTCGCAAAATAGTGGAAATGCACCTTCCTCGTGGGTCGTGCAGAAACAACAAGGCGATAGTGGACGGACATTTGCTGATTGGTGTGGCGAAAAGGCTTCTTTGAGTCCTGAAACTAAACATACTGTTGAGGTGTTGTTGGAGAAAGCGGAAACTACTGAGTGCGAGGCGGCCGATCGACAACTTTCGAGTCTCACGGAACTCATCCTCGACAACAATCAAATCAAGGACATCGAACCGCTAACATCCTTGACTAACCTGACCGATCTCTCCCTCGACAGCAATCAGATTGGGAACATCAAACCACTAGCATCCTTGACTAACCTGACCGATCTCTCCCTCGACAGCAATCAGATCGGGGACATCAAACCGCTAGCATCCTTGACTAACCTGACTTTCCTCTCCCTCGGCAGCAATCAAATCAGCGACATCGAACCGCTAATATCCTTAACTAAACTGAGTTGGCTCAACCTCGACAAAAATCAAATCAGCGACATCAAACCTCTAGCATCCTTAACTAAACTGGATCGGCTCGCCCTCGATGGCAATCAAATCAAGGACATCAAACCGCTAGCATCTTTGACTCATCTGACCGAGCTCTACCTCGAAAACAATCTAATCAGCGACATCAAACCGCTAGCATCCTTGACTAACCTGGCTTTGCTCTCTCTCTACAACAATCAAATTAGCGACATCAAACCGCTAGCATCCTTGACTAACCTGACTGTGCTCTCCCTTTACAACAATCAAATCAGCGACATCAAACCGCTAGCATCCTTGACTAACTTGGCTGCGCTCGACCTCGATAAGAATCAAATTAGCGACATCAAACCACCAGCCCCGACATCACCTATCACACAAACCCGCCTCACTTCTCGCCATGACCTAGATCACATCGCGGAGAAACTGGCTGTTTCTTCGCAATCACATCCACTTGCTGGTTTCTGGAAATATGGCGATTGCTCCAATCCTTGGGGGTTAGCAATTGCTCCTGCAGCGGAAGGTCTCTACTCAATTTCGTTTTGTGGCCCTGGTGGGTGCTTTGTGCCAGGTACTTACCGGCCCAATAGTCCCATAGTCGGCGACCCAAGTTATCGTGTAGTTAACAACGATACAATTGATGTTGACGGGCGTGACGGCTTCACACGCTCCATTCGCTGTCCATCACGCTAAGAGCCGTCAACAACGGGCTAACAAGTCGCTGCACACCGACAACCTACAGTCTTTGGTCGCAAGCTCCCTGCGCTTCCGGTTGCGGATGAGCTCTGGCTTTAGGTTGCTAAATGCTGACCGTGTACTGGGGTCGATCGCAGCTAGCCACAGGGAACCGAAAACTAATATCAGGGTGACAGTATCCAAAATTCGATTTTTCAATACCTAACCTCCGACACCCGCAGGCTGGGTCAGGATAGCTACATAACCTGAGATAGCTGTATTGGGGGTATAGCCGAGATACGCGCAAAATAGGACACGACGTAAAGTTTTGTAACCCACATTCCGCACCCCCAACTGGCACATAGGCGGATTGAGGGGGTAAAAGTGAATCATCCGAGACAATCATGAGTAGAAATACTCAACTATCTCGGTCACTCAGCATTACC
>JACJNV010000201.1 GCA_014695175.1 Microcoleus sp. FACHB-DQ6
GGTCAGGGTTGATAACTGTTTTTATATCTAAGCCGAGCTGTCTGATGAGTTGTGAGATCATCGGTAGCTGATCGACTACAGATTCGCTTGCCAGTGGAATAGCCTTATGTCCAACGGATGTGTGTCTTGAGTTCCATTCCGTTTTTTCTCCTACTGTTGCCAGTGCAGTCATGCACTTCATGGCAGGCAAAGGGGGATAGTCGCCCAACATACTACGGGCATACTCGGCAAGTTCGACTTCTAAGTCTTGATAAGGGTGAGTTTTGAACAAACGGACTAGGGCGGAGGATTTCTCACCAGTTGGCTTAGTACAGAAATTTTCGTAAACATACCTAACAATTCTGTTACTCGCCTCTTCCATACTTTCAACCCCCAAGCCGAAATGGCGTAGAGCCAACCCGCATTCTGCCATGTCCCTTAAAGTGAATCTCGTCAAGTCGTACATCGGACTTCCTTATAGATTTGGAAATAACGGCAACTAAGAAAGACAGTGCCACAATCCAGTAATTATGGTGCATTTCGGCAGGTACTCGCATCGCCGCCATGCCAATATAAAGCATACTTTCAATGCCAAAACCCATGAGAATACCGGGGATTAACAACGAGAACCTGTGTGCAAAACCTCGATGCAAGCTGTAGAAGGTGATACCAGATGCCATGACTGGGGCAAGCCAAAAGACAATCACAACAGGTAAATCGTAGGCGATCGCTACTGGCAGGTGATAAGCCAGCATTACTATAAAGTTGATTGCCCAGATGCCCGTTCCCATTGTCAAAGAACCACCAATTAACCCACCTAGGCGAATATATTCACCTTTTTTTGGAGTCATTATCCAAGTTAATTATAAGGTGATAGAAGAGGCAAAAATGGCAATAATGATGGAAAAAGTGCCTAGAAACCAATCGGATTTAATTACCATTAATAGATGGCAGTCATAGAAATTTAGACGGTGACTACAGCTTTGAAGCTAGCTTGAGATTTAGCCTTTTTCGTGTCAGTAGGTTTGAGGTATCCTACCTCCTCCTCGTAAATTTGACTGCTAACGCGATCGCCCCGACGACAATTTTCCAGTTTAATGTCGTAAGTTTATTTTTTCGAGGTATTGGCGATCGATCTAAAGCAATGCAGTGGCTGGAGGCTGTGACTTTTTTTCTACGCCTAATTACGTCCGCTTCAAAACCAACAAGGTGATGTCATCAAACACTTTTTGAGGGCCAATATGTCGCCGTAAATCGTCAATCACCGCTTGCTTAATTTCTTGTGCCGACAAATGCCAATTTTGACTCACGATCGCACAGAGTCGCTCCAATCCATACTGGGCCATGTCCATGTTCTTGGCTTCTGTAATGCCATCGCTGTAGAGGACAAGGCCATTTCCTGGCTGGAGATCGATCGCGACGAGTGCGATCGATCAAATCAGTGATATTTCCATCCAGGGCAATGGGCTGTCCTAAATCGATCGTGTCTAGCAGTTCCACCAGCCCTCGGGCCCGGACGATCGGGGTTTCTTCATGTTGTCCGCTGATGCTGACTTTGCCATCAGTGTAGTTGATTGAGAATTGCCAGCGTAAGGTTGCGGTCAATGTTCATCCGCAGCAGGTTCTTGTAGAGGGTGCGATTGCGGGTATGGAGAAAGCGAACGCGATCGGTTTCTCGTATATCGTGCACTGTGAAACCTCGCATTACCCGTTAGCCTGCAATTCCCCCAAACGAGCCAACACTTCTTTAGAATGAATCGCCGGATTAATCTTCACAAAAGTTTCGCGCAAAATACCTTCAGGGTCAATAATAAAACTGTGTCGCGCGGAGATAAAACTCATCCAAGAACCGTAAGCTTTACTCACTTTACCATCCGTATCAGCTAACAGCGGAAACTTCAAACCTTCGGAATCGCAAAATTCCGCGTGGGAATCGACATCATCAGCGCTAATGCCGATAATTTGAGTATTTTTGGCCAAGTATTTCGGCAAATCTTGCTGAAATCTCCGCGCTTCGATCGTACATCCCGATGTAAAGTCTTTCGGATAAAAATAGACGACCAACCACTTACCGCGATAATCGGACAGGGACACTTGTCCGTCGCCGCTGTTTGTCGGCAAACTAAAATCCGGTGCGGCTTCATTCACCGTCGGAAGCTTGCCACCGACGGCAAATGCAGGTGTGGCAAAATTGAAACTTAGAAAAACTAGACAAATTGCCAATAAAGTGCTAAAAAAATTGCGACGGGACATCATAAATTTAGAAGTAGAACTGTACTTAAGACAAGTTTACAGTTTTCTGATTAAATGGGTAGGGGCAATTCGCGGATTGCTTCTAAAACCCAAAGATCACTCACTCAAATAGCAATTTACCCATGAGCGCTGCACTCCCGTTAACAGGCAAAGCTATAGTAGTCCAAATAATTAACGGTCAACCCGTTACAATCGAAGTAGACGGCACTAATGCCCCGATTACTGGGGGAAATTTTGTTGACTTAGTTGAACGCGGCATTTACGACGGGGTGATGTTTCACCGAGTTGTGCGTCAGCCAGAGCCTTTTGTGGTGCAAGGAGGCGATCCGCGCAGCAGAGATACTACAATTCCGGCAAGTCAATTGGGAACGGGTAGTTTTATTGACCCGGAGACCAATCAGGCGCGTTTTATTCCTTTGGAAATTAAGCCGCAAGGGGCCGCGCAACCTGTTTACAACCAAGTTGTCACCCAGACGCCGCAGTTGCGGCATAATCGAGGGGCTGTGGCAATGGCTCGTTCTAATGCTTTGAATTCGGCTTCTTCGCAGTTTTATTTTGCTTTGGATGATTTGCCATTTTTGGATGGTAGTTATGCTGTTTTTGGCAATGTTATTCAAGGTTTTGAAACGGTGAATGCGGTGCAGCAGGGCGATCGCATTTCGACTGCAAAAGTCGTTGGAGGAATCGTCCCCAGTCGGGTTTCTAGCATCATTACCGATGTTAACGTTCTCAACGATTTAATTAATAGTACCAATTTCGTAAATCTATCTTTGCGGGCGCTCAGATTGCCAAACACCCCCAACAACTATCAAGTCACTTCCCAAGACTCTCAGCAAAATCCCAGTGGTGTAGTGGGAGGTAGCGGAAACGATGGGATCGTCGGTGCACCGACGGATGATGCAATTAACGGCAGCCAAGGCAACGATACCCTCACGGGGGAAGCAGGCGACGACTTTCTAAGAGGCGGCAAAGGTAACGACTCCATTAGTGGCGGTGTTGGCAACGATATTCTGATTGGCAATTTCGCTGACGATACTCTCAATGGTGATGCTGGTAACGACTTTTTGCGAGGCGGTCAAGGGAATGATATCTTAATGGGTGGTGATAGCAATGATATTTTGATTGGAGATACAGGCGACAACACTCTCACAGGAGGTAGTGGTGCAGATACTTTTGTTTTGCTCGGAGTAGATCCTGAACTTCTTCCTGTTATTCTCCTACCCATAACAAGTCATACAATAGTTGATTTTAGACCAGAGGAAGGCGATCGCATTGGTTTGACAGGAAATTTATCCGATACTACATTCACTCAATCTGGAAGCAATACTGTCATTAACTTGGCAGGGGCTGGTACTGTGGTACAAAATTCTACTGTCGCCTCTGTTCAAAATGCAGCCTTTGCAATTCCTTTATCTAGGATTCCCAGTCGTCCTGACGATCTACCTGCCGATGCAGCCTTGAGAATTGGCTAACTTTAACTATAGGTGTAGGGTGCTTATGGCGCACCTTACAAATTCCCCAATTCCCAATTCCCAAATTCAACTAATACCATAGCTGTCTAATTTTAGAAACCGCTTCTCGATAATAATCTATTTGCCCCTGCAGCTTAAAAAGCCCTGCCGCCTTCTGAAAATCCTCAAATGCTCCCTGAACCTCTCTCAATTTATATCTAATCACTCTTCGGTTGAAGTAAGCTTTAGCAAAATCGCGATCGAGACGAATTGCTGACTCAAAATCAGCGAGTGCGGCAGGGAATTTTCCACTTGCAGGCGGATAGCACCTCGGTTAAAGTAAGCTTGGGTTAAATTGGGGCGAAGCAGCCGTGCCGAGTTGTAATCCGCTTGCCAATAAAGTGCTAAAAAACTTGCGACGGCACATCATAAATTTAGAAGTAGAACTGTACTTAAGACAAGTTTACAGTTTTCTGATTAAATGGGTAAGGGCAATTCGCGGATTGCTTCTAAAACCCAAAGATCACTCACTCAAATAGCAATTTACCCATGAGCGCTGCACTCCCGTTAACAGGCAAAGCTATAGTAATCCAGGTAATTAACGGTCAACCCGTTATAATCGAAGTAGACGGCACTAATGCCCCGATTACTGGGGGAAATTTTGTTGACTTAGTTGAACGCGGCATTTACGACGGGGTGATGTTTCACCGAGTTGTGCGCCAGCCAGAGCCTTTTGTGGTGCAAGGAGGCGATCCGCGCAGCAGAGATACTACAATTCCAGCAAGTCAATTGGGAACAGGTAGTTTTATAGATCCGGATACCAATCAGCCGCGTTTTATTCCTTTGGAAATCAAGCCGCAAGGGGCCGCGCAACCTGTTTACAACCAAATTGTAACCCAGACGCCGCAGTTGCAGCACACTCGCGGGGCCGTGGCAATGGCTCGTTCTAATGCTTTGGATTCGGCTTCTTCCCAGTTTTATTTTGCTTTGGATGAGTTGCCATTTTTGGACGGTAGTTATGCTGTTTTTGGCAATGTTATTCAAGGCTTTGAAACGGTGAATGCGGTGCAGCAGGGCGATCGCATTTCGAGTGCAAAAGTCGTTGACGGAATCGTCCCGAGTCGGGTTTCTAGCATCATTACCGATGTTGATTTCCTCAACGATTCCATTAACTTTACCAATTTTACAAATCTGCCTTTGCGAGCCCTCAGATTGGCCAACACCCCGAACAACTATCAAGTCACTTCCCAAGACTATCAGCAAAATCCCGGCGGTGTAGTGGGAGGTAGCGCAAACGATCGTATCCTCGGTGAACCCACGGATGGTGATGAAATTAACGGCAGCCAAGGCAACGATACCCTCACGGGCGAAGAAGGCGACGACTTTCTCAGAGGCGGCAAAGGTAACGACTTAATTAGCGGCGGTGTTGACGACGATATTATCAACGGAAATCTCGGCGACGATAATCTCAATGGCGATGCTGGTGACGACTTTTTGCGAGGTGGCAGAGGAAACGATGTTTTAATCGGCGGCGATGGTGACGATATTTTAATCGGCGATATTGGCAGCGATACTCTCACTGGCGGTGGCGGTACTGATACGTTTGTTCTGGTTACGGGTGAAATTATGGAGTTGGATGCGGCGAGCGATATAATTCTTGATTTTAGGCCGGGAGATGGCGATCGTATTGGCTTAACCAGCCCTTTATCCAACACCTCATTCACGCAATCAGGCAGCAACACACTCATTCAATTTGGAGGAGTTACTTTGGCTGTGGTTCAAAATGCCACTCCTGCAGCAGTTCAAAATGCTGCTTTTGAAATTAACTTTTCTAGTGCTTACCTTTTCGATAACTTGCCTTCCAGAGACGCCGCCTTGAGTATTGGCTAACTTTCACAAGACTGACGCAATAATTATAGGTGTAGGGTGCTCTTCGGTGCACCTTACCTGATTATCAATTCCCAATTTCCTATTCCTTATTCCCAATTGCCAAATGCAACTAACACCATAGCTTTGTAATTTTAGAAACGGCCTCTTGATAATAATCCATTCTCCCCTGCAGCTTAAAAAGCTCTGCCGCTTTCTGAAAATCCTCAAATGCTCCCTGAACCTCTCTCAATTTATATCTAGTCAGTCCTCGGTTAAAGTAAGCTTTAGCAAAATCGCTATCGAGGCGAATTGCTGACTCAAAATCAGCTAGTGCTGCCAGGGAATTCTCCATTTGCAGGCGGATAGCACCTCGGTTAAAGTAAGATTGAGCTACATTAGGGTTGAGCAGCAGTGCCGAGGTGTAATCTGCGATCGCCGCTGTATAATGTTTTAAACGAGCCAGCATAAACCCCCGATTGCTGTAATACTTGGCTCGGTAAGGATTGAGTTTGATGGCTGTAGTTAAATCTTCAAGCGCAGATTGTTTGTAGCCTAATTTGTAGCGGGCCACACCGCGCTCGTTGTAAGCTGAGGCGAATTGCGGATTAATGTTAATTGTGGCAGTGAAATTTTTAATAGCGCCGTGCAAGTCTTGTTGTTCGAGATTTTTTAAACCCTGAGTGTAAAACTTTTTGGTACTAACTTTTAAATTTGCCTCTTGGCGGGATTCAGCTTGATCCCCCGAAAATACGCCGGCAATATTAGTGAATCCCAAAGATTCGATCGAATTGAAAATAGTTGTGACAACTAATTGGGTTGGGAGAAGGGGGATAGTAGGCATGGGAAAAGTGCTGTTCAACTGTATGCTCTTATTTTCTTTCATAGTTGAGCTATTGACAGTGATATCCGCAGTCTCAGGAACGTGATAAGTTTGATGAGATTGGGTGATGCTGGGGCTTGAGTTGTGTGAGGAGGGTTAGCCTTAGTTAGTGATGCCGATCGCAATTAACAAAAATTGCGTCTCTAACCCTTTAAATATAAGGCTTGTAGGCTAGAGTAGCGGTTTCTTGATTCCCATATTGAGCAGTTTATACTAGGATTGTTTGCAGATATGCCCCTGGGGGAGCGATCGCAACTGCCTGGAGCAAGTATTACTTTGTAGCGATATTGCACTGGCAAATCCCGAGCCAACTTGCGGTTATGTTATACCAGGTTTTTAGGAAAAATATTAGTTTGGCAGCGACGCATTTGTGAATCAACCGGGTTTCTAGCTCCAAGGGGGTCTAACACAACCTGAATTAAGTTTGTGCCTGCGCCAAGCCAGATTAACCTTTCACTACACTAATATTTTTGAGGAATCTTGCTGAGGGAAGTTGCAAATTATTTGCTATGCTTTGATTAGACATCAATAATTAATGGCGCAAATTAGTGTCAATGAAAAGAGTTATGAGGCTGAAAACTTTCTTCGCTGCGGTGTTGGCGATCGTCCTGTTCACTCTCTACTTAACTCCTCCTGTGATGGCCGCGGATGGGGAGGATTTGAGTCATCTATTAAAAGATAATTGGTGCGTCAGCTTTCTGTGGAAGCAATGCGATTTGAGCGCTGTCGATTTGCGGGGCGCTAATCTCCAAGAAGCCAATTTGAGCGGCGCTAATTTGTCGGGCGCTAATTTGTCCGGTGCTAACTTAAAAAATGCGGATCTTTCTGACGCCGACCTCACCGGCGCTAATTTAGCAAATGCTGAGATTTTAGGCACGGATCTCAGTCGAGCCAATTTGACCGAAGCTAATTTCAACGGCACGAACTTGTGGGATGCTAATCTGACTTTGGCAAATCTGAGCCGCGCCAATTTACAGGATGCTAATGTCTTAGATTCTCGACTTTGGGGAAGCAATCTTACCCAAGCTAATTTAACGGAGGCGACGCTGCACGGTGCTGACTTGCAATATGCTAATTTGGCAGACACTAATTTAACAGGTGCTGACTTGCACAGCTTCTTTTTCCGAGGTTCCAAACAAGTCACAAATTTGAGCAATGCTAATTTAGAAGGCGCTATTTTAACGGGCGCAAATCTCAGAGGTGCGGTGCTGGCAGGGGCAATAATGCCGGACGGGTCTATTAATGAAGAAAGTGGCTTTAATTTAAAGTAGAGTTAATAAATTAAAGTCTGTTTGAATACTTTCAACGACAGGCTTTTGCGCCGATTTCGCAGTCAATGAATTATCTGGTGCAATAGGCGGCGCCCGTTGCCAACAGCTTGTTGAGGATGCTGTCAAGATATCAATTTAAACCAGGGTGCGATCGACCTTTTAACTCCCAAGCTGCGCCCGTTGCCAACAGCTTGTTGAGGATGCTGTCAAAATATCAATTTAAACCAGGGTGCGATCGACCTTTTAACTCCCAACCAGTAAATCTCGCTAAAATCTTAAATTTCAAACCTAACCTGCGCGCATCTGTTACAATTTTCAACAAAGCCAGAACAGCCCCCAACCTGAAGTCACCTGCCTAGGGATACAAGCCCCCGACAGGAGTCGTGAAGAGCAAAAATATTAGATATTTAGTTTAAACTCCCAGATTTATCTGTAGAGGCTCTCTAAAATCTAAAATCGACTGTGGAGTCAATCTAAAATCTAAAATCTAAAATCTAACATCGATCGACTGTGGAGAGCCAAAAAATTAGATATTTAGTTTAAACTCCCAAATTCATCTGTAGAGTCAATCTAAAATCTAAAATCTAAAATTTAACATCGATCGACTGTGGAGTCAATCTAAAATCTAAAATCTAAAATCTAAAATCGACTGATGGAAACCCTGCAAACCCAACTTTACGAAATCGCACAATTTGCTAATAATTTAGTAAATACTCAACTGACAAACCTCAGTTTAGTCAGCGTCGGAGTCATCTTTCTGGCAGGGTTGCTAACGAGCTTAACGCCCTGTATGCTTTCAATGTTGCCGATCACGATCGGCTACATCGGTGGATACGAAGCAAAAAGTCGCCTGCAAGCCGCAGCCCAGTCTGCGTGGTTTTCCCTGGGATTAGCCACCACCCTTGCGGGTTTAGGTATTGTAGCATCATTTGCCGGACAAGTTTACGGCAAAATTGGTCTGGGTTTGCCGATTATTGTCAGCATTATTGCTATTCTAATGGGGCTGAATTTACTCGAAGCTTTACCCTTACAAATGCCGTCTTTCGACGCTGTGAGGTGGGTGCCGAAAGATTTGCCGGCGGGCGTGCGATCGTACTTATTGGGCTTAACTTTTGGTTTAGTAGCGTCTCCCTGCAGCACTCCGGTTTTAGCTACACTCTTAGCTTGGGTTTCCAAAACGGGGGATACAGTTTTAGGTGGTGTGTTGCTGCTGTTTTATGCTGCTGGCTACGTCGCTCCGTTGATTATAGCAGGTACTTTTACTGCTAGCATTAAAAAGTTGTTAGAATTACGTAGGTGGTCGAGTTGGATTACGCCTGTTAGCGGCGTTTTGCTAGTAGGATTTGGCGTTTTCTCTCTACTTTCCCGAATCCTTCCCGCGTAAGTTTCGTAGTCAGGGCTTCAGCCCTTATTTAGAGATATAGCAATCACTACCGATGGCGTGAATTAATTTTTTTTGACGAACCGCGAAGACGCGAAGCACACGAAGGAAAGAAAAAAGAAAAGAGAAAGACTTCAAAATTGATTGATAGTTTCTCAATAAAAATAATATTTTTTCATCTTTTGTTTTTCCCTCCTTTTTCTTCCTTCTCCCTTCTTCCATCCGTTACATCCCGTACATTGCTCGTTGCCGAACTTCCTTCCATCCGTTACATCCCGTACATTGCTCGTTGCCGAACTTTCTTCATAATTACCAATGACATCAAAAGAAGTATTTCTATCTAAACTATCAAACTGGGCGACTGCCCCTCAAAGGTTTTTCAAGCGAGAAATCTTGCCGGTGCTAGCCGATTTGCGGCTGGCAATTATCTTGCTGCTGACGATCGCATTTTTCAGCATTTCCGGGACTGTCATTGAACAAGGCCAATCAGTACCCTTTTACCAATCTAACTATCCAGAACACCCCGCTTTGTTCGGCTTCTTAACTTGGAAAGTTGTGCTAATTGCAGGACTTGACCACGTATACCGCACTTGGTGGTTTTTGTCGATCCTAATTTTGTTCGGCAGCAGCTTAACAGCTTGTACATTTACGCGGCAATTCCCCGCATTAAAAGCCGCCCGCCGCTGGAAATTTTATGAGGAACCAAAGCAGTTTGAAAAATTAGCTCTCAGTGCGGAATTAGAAACAGTTGCTTTAAGTTCCTTAGAACCACTTTTGCAGCAAAAAAACTACCGCATATTTCGAGAAGGCGAAAAAGTTTATGCTCGCAAGGGAATAATTGGCAAAATTGGCCCGATTATTGTTCACGCCAGTATGCTAATTATTTTAGCTGGGT
>JACJNV010000202.1 GCA_014695175.1 Microcoleus sp. FACHB-DQ6
GCGGACTGTGCGGGGGAGTGTGAAGGTAGACTCTCGCCTGGGAAAAGGTACGAGTTTTATTATCAAACTGCCGCTGCTGCTGTCGATTACTGATGCACTGATGGTGAAGACAGATCACAATAAAATAGCAGTGCCGCTGGATGCAGTCGAGGAAATTCTGCACATTAAAGCCTCGGAAGTTCACATCGCCGGCAATCAGCCGATGCTGTGGTGGCGAGAGGAATTTATTCGTTTGGTGAGGATGCAAGATTTGCTCGAATACAGCGTCGTCGGGCCGGATGCCCCCTCTCCTGACCCTTTGACCCAAGACGAAATTCCCGTCCTGGTTTTGGCTTCTACCGAAGGAATGCTGGCGGTGGCTGTGGAACGGCTGATCGGTCAGCAGGAAATTGTGGTTAAACCTTTGCCGCCGCCTCTATCCAAGCCTCGCGGCGTTTTGGGGACTACGATTTTGGGGGACGGGCGCGTGGTGAATATTCTGGATGTGGACGATTTGGTGGGCCAACCTGGGGTAAATAGTTCGATCGCCGCTGTCTCCGGTAAAGTGCAGGAGATACCGCCGAGTTCGAGTCAGTCACCGCAGATTTTGGTAGTGGATGATTCCTATACAATTCGCCAGTTGCTGTCTATGACGCTGACTCGTGCTCGCTACCGGGTGGTACAGGCTAAAGACGGTGTGGATGCCCTGGAAAAGTTGCAAAATGGTCTTGATTGCAGTTTGGCGATCGTCGATATTGAAATGCCCCGGATGGATGGATTTGAATTGTTGCGATCGATCAGATCGACCGAGCGCTTTGCTAAGATTCCCGTAGCCATGCTGACATCCCGTAGCGGGGAAAAACATCGGCAAATGGCAATGGAATTAGGCGCAAATCAATACTTCACCAAACCTTACAGCGAAGCCCAACTTTTACAAGCTATCCCCAAATTAATCCACCAATCAAGAATCTAATCCACAATCTCAAATTTCCCATCAAATAATCCCTAATCTCAAACAAAACTTAGGCAAAAAGTAATTTAACACGGGAATTATAGAGGAAAGATACGCAGCCGACTCACCTACTAAACTCCAATATTTTTCACTTTCAAATCAAATAATATTCAATAAAATAATTCTTCAA
Organism: Microcoleus sp. FACHB-DQ6; assembly: GCA_014695175.1. Classification (GTDB taxonomy): domain Bacteria; phylum Cyanobacteriota; class Cyanobacteriia; order Cyanobacteriales; family Microcoleaceae; genus Microcoleus. The sequence continues at coordinate 1,122 of JACJNV010000202.1, forward strand.
TCTAAAATCTAAAATCTAAAATCTAAAATCCCATGACTCACGCCAATTACAATCGCCGATTTCGGAGCAAGAAACAAGCCACTGTTAGAATTGCCCCTAAAAAATTTGTTTCCTTTGAACTAGGAAATATTTACTATGCTGTTCCTATTGAACGAGTGGAGCGCATTGTTAAAAACTTTAATGCCTACGGTATTTTACCTAACGGTAATAGTTTATTGCGGCATCAAGAAGAACTGATTACCATAATTAATTTATCCACAATATTTCCCAGCAGTCCGAGCTTTGCTGAGTGCAAATACCTGATTATTTGTACTTTAAATAAAAGCGATCGGTTGGGGATTCCCATTCCTGATATGCCAAAAATTTTGGAAATTACCGAAGAAAGCTTCTGCGAAATTCCCGAATTGTACCGTCAACAGCAACTGCCTTCGGTAATAGAAAAGTTAATTCGCGCACCTGATGGTTCCGAAGTTTTTTATCTGAATTTTGATCTACTTAGCGAAATGTAGGGTGTTCACTTTTCGAGGTATTATACCAGATGAATGGTATTTATGCAAACAAAAACTTATTGATTTATGAAAAAACTCACAATCATGTCGATCGCCCTACTAATTTTTGCAGGAACTCTCGAACTGCCGAAAGTGGGGCTACAACTAAGTGCGATCGGGCAAATAGAAACACCCCAACCAATCCCAACACCCCAACCAATCCAAACACCCCAACCCCTCCAAACACCCCAACCAATCCCAACCCCCCAACCAATCCCAACACCCCAACCACAAACGCCCCAACCACAAACACCCCAACCAATCCAAGCACCCCAACCAATCCAAACACCCCAACCAATCCAAACACCCCAACCAAAAGCAAACGACCCCACAAAACTCGGCTACGTCTCCCCAGAATTTGCCGAAAATTTCTCCCAGCAACAAATCGACCAAATCAACGCCAACGTCGAAATGCTGCTGCTAACTCAAAGCTGCTCCCGCTGCGACCTCCGAGCCGTAAAATTAGTTAACATTAACTTAAAAAATCCCATCCTTACAGGAGCAGATTTATCAGATGCCAACCTCAGCGGTAGTCGCTTCGAGATCTCAGATTTTGTCAACACCAATCTAGCTCGCACAAACTTAAGCGGAGCCGAATTAGTAGGAGCGAGAATCAGCAACGCTAACCTCAGAAAAGCTAACTTGACAAAGACAAATTTAGACGGTGCAGACCTGCGATTTTCCGACTTGAGAGATGCCAATCTTTCCGATGCCAACCTCCGCAATGCTAATATAGATGGCGCTAGTATCGATCGAGCAAGTATGGCCGGCACCACAATGCCAGACGGCAGGAAAAATCAATAATATAGCAGAAGGAAGAAGGAAGAAGGAAGAAGGAAGAAGGAAGAAGGAAGAAGGAAAATGCCTCGTTTCCTGGGCGACAGAAATCACTTATTGTCAAACTTTTGTCCGCCTAGGGGGACTGAATACAAGTTTTTTGATTCCTTGTTCCCAGGCACGGCCTGGGAATAAATATCTAGAGGCTCTGCCTCGTTGCCTCGTTTCCTGCTTCCCTCTTCCCTCTTCCTTCTTCCCTCTTCCTTCTGCCTTCCATCCGTTACATCCGTTACAGAATCCGTTGCCGAACTTCCTTCTGAATCAAACAGCCAAAAACCTCTGAATCACCTCATCACTTAATTCGCTAGTGCTTCCAGAAGCCACAATCCCTCCTTTTTGCATAGCATAATACCAGTCAGCTTGCCGCACAAAATGCAAATGTTGCTCCACCAACAAAACAGAAATTCCCCTAGTGGCAACCACACGGCGCACCGCAGCTTCAATATCTAAAATAATCGACGGTTGAATCCCCTCCGTAGGTTCATCCAAAACCAGCAACTGCGGCTCACCCATCAAAGCCCTAGCAATAGCTAACTGCTGCTGCTGTCCCCCGCTCAAATCACCTCCCAGGCGATCGAGCATAGTTTTCAAAACAGGAAATAAATCAAAAATTTCATCAGGAACTTCAGGATTTTTGATTTTGGTTGGTTTCGCTTCCAAACCTAACAATAAATTTTCTTTTACCGTCAAACGTGGAATAATTTCACGACCTTGAGGCACATAACCAATGCCTAATCTAGCCCGCTGGTGAGTCAACTTAGAAGCAATAGATTCTCCGCCAAAAGCAATAGTGCCACTGCGCGGTTGCAGCAACCCCATAATCGTTTTTAGCATAGTAGTTTTGCCCACACCATTGCGGCCGATCAAGCAAACCATTTGCCCCGCCCTGACGCTTAAATCGACATCGCGCAAAATGTGACTTTCGCCGTAGTAAACATTCAAATTAGAGACTTGTAGCATAGTTTTTAATTGGTAATTGGGCATGAAAATTAGTAGAAACTAACAAATAACTTCTTCCTTATTCCTTCTTCCTGATATCCGTTACATCCGTTACATCCGTTACAAAATCCGTTGCCGAACTTCCTTCTTCCTAATATCCGTTACATCCGTTACATCCGTTACAAAATCCGTTGCCGAACTTCCTTCTTCCTGATATCCCTTACCTCCGTTACATCCGTTACAAAATCCGTTGCCGAACTTTCTTCTTCTTACTCTTCCGGTTTGCCCAAATATACCTCAATTACGCGATCGTCATTTTGCACCTCATCCATAGTCCCCTCACATAAAACCGCACCCTGATGCAACACCGTCACCTGCCGCGCAATTTGCCGCACAAACTCCATATCGTGTTCAATTACCAACACCGAATGACTTTCCGCCAGCGAAATTAGCAACTCTCCAGTTAACATCGTTTCCTCATCCGTCAAACCCGCCACAGGTTCATCTACCAACAACAAATCAGGAGATTGAGCCACCAACATTCCAATTTCCAACCATTGCTTTTCCCCGTGAGAAAGCAAACCAGCCGAAATATCAGCTTTAGCAACTAAACCAATTGTTTCTAACAAACCGGAAACCGTGCGTTTTTCAGCAGGAGAAGCAGGCTTAAACAAAGTCGAAAAAACATTTTTATGGCGGCTGCAAGACAATTCCAAATTTTCGCGTGGCGTTAAATTCAAGTAAACTCGCGGCGTCTGAAACTTGCGGCCAATTCCCAAGCGCGAAATCCTATCTTCCGACAAGTTGCGTAAATTTTGTCCCTTAAATAATACCCGGCCCTCTGTCGGCTGCACCTTCCCGGTAATTGAATCGAGAAAAGTTGTTTTGCCCGCACCATTGGGGCCAATAATAACTCGCAGTTCGCCCGCATCCATGCTGAAATTTAAACCGTTAATGGCTTTAAAACCATCAAAACTAACCGTCAAGTTTTCTATTTCTAATACTTTTCGATTCATAATTAACGCTTCACTCACTAAGGGACAACAACCCATACCTTTTGTAGGTGCGGAAGGCAAATATCCTCCCTTATTAAGGAGACTTTCTCTCCTTCCCTGACACCATACTTACTACTTTTTGCTGGCAGTTTACTCTCAAGTAAAACTGCTAGAACTGCTCGACACTGGAGATGGAGCTGCAGCCATAATTCGCTCAGCTAATTTCGAGAGTGGCAGACTTTGCAAATACACTTTTCCAGGCCCGGTTAGCTTGACTAAAAACAAGCCTTCGCCGCCAAATAGAGCATTTTTAAAGCCGCCCACAAACTGAATATCGTAATCTACAGTCGGCGCAAAAGCTACCAAACAACCAGTGTCCGCTCGCAACACTTCGCCAACTCCCAAATTTTTCTCAACTATTGTTCCTCCCGCATGAACAAAAGCTAGCCCGTCACCCTGCAATTTTTGCAGAATAAAACCTTCTCCGCCAAAGAAACCGGCACCGAGGCGCTTGGTGAAAGCTACCTCAATTTCAATGCCGTTAGCCGCACAGAGAAATGAGTCTTTTTGACACAAAAATTTACCCCCAAGTTTGCCTAAGTCGAGGGGAATTACTTTACCCGGATAGGGGGCGGCAAAAGCGACGCGGGCCTTGCGATTTCCGGCGTTGACAAAGGTGGTAATGAAAAAACCAGCTCCTGTCAGCATCCGTTTGAAACCTTGAAATAAGCCGCCGCCTGTGGATGTTTGCATTTGGATGTCGCCTTCCATGTATGTCATGGTTCCAGCTTCAGCCCTGACGCCTTCTTTGGGGTCGAGTTCAATCTCGATGAGTTGCAAATCGTCGCCGTAGATTTTGTAGTCAATAATATCTGCCATATGTTGCCCCTCAAGTTAAAGAACGAAGCTACTTGCTACGGATATCTAAGTAGGTGGACATATATATTACGTTTCCTCAGACAGAGATAAATGCAGCGTTGGCCAAGCCTATTGCGATTGCTTTGTTTGTCTGTTGTAGGTGACATTTATTTATGTCAGCCTACTTATAAATTACACGATATTTTTGCACTCAATGTTCAAGTTCTTCTTTTTCGAGCTGCACTTGGGGGTCTTGTTCCAGGCTGGGGTAAGTAGATACGTACTTCGGTCTTCTGAACAAGCTGCGGATTTGGTCGAAACCTTGATGTTGCAGCCATCCGACTAAGCCGTCGGGCAGCACTGTGACTACTATGAGGAATAGCGCACCTTGGAAAAACAGCCAAACTTCGGGGAATTGTTCGCTCAAGAAACTTTTACCAAAGTTGACTAGCAGTGTTCCCAATATTGCTCCCGATAATGTGGCGCGACCTCCCACTGCGACCCAGATTACCATTTCAATTGAAAAGGCAATATCCATTGCTTTTGGCGAAATGATTCCGGTTTGTACGGTAAATAATGCGCCTGCAATCCCGGCTAAACCGGCGGAAATTGCAAAGACTAAAACTTTATATCCTGTGGGATTGTAACCTGAGAAACGCAGGCGCACTTCGTCGTCGCGAATGGCAACTAGCAGGCGGCCGAAACGCCCGCTGGTCAGCCATCGGCAGAGGGCGTAAGTTGCTGCTAGAAATAGTATGGTGAGAATGTAGAAAATATATTGAGTATCTCGGTCATTGACTGTGGCTCCGAACAGGGTTTTAAAGTCGGTGAGTCCGTTGGTGCCGTTAATCAGTTTTTGCTGACCGTTAAAGAAGTTGAAAAATACAATGGTTGCTGCTTGGGTAAGAATTGAAAAGTAAACGCCTCGAATTCGATTGCGGAATACTAAATAACCTAAAAGTGCGCCCAAGATGGCGGGGATGAGAACTACTGCTAATGCTGAGAAAGGAAATGAATAAAATGGTTGCCAAAACCAGGGGAGTTCGGTAACGCCGTAGAGGTTCATAAATTCTGGCAATTGACTGCTGGCGGTTGGGGGAATTTGCAGTTTTAGGTGCATGGCGAAGGCGTAGCCGCCGATCGCAAAAAATACGCCGTGTCCGAGACTCAGCAAACCGGTGTATCCCCAAATCAAGTCTATGCCGAGGGCGGCAATTGCTAGTGCTAAAAATCGCCCCAATTGATTGAGCCGAACGTCGGGGAGTATTCCTGGGATGAGTAAGATAAATGTGAGGGCGATCGCGCTGACAATTGCCGCTTCTTTTAGCCAGGGTTTTTGATGTTTGTTCTGCATTTTTCGCTACACTCGCAGTTGTAATTTTTAATTTTCTACCGTCCGCCCTTTTTGCGGGAAAATCCCTCCCGGCTTCACTTGCAGAAAAGCCATAATTAAGGCGAATACCATCACTTTTGCCATGCTGGTTGTGGCGAAAAATGTGAAGAAGTCGGCTAAAGGCTTGACAGGAGCGAATATTATTGCTAAGGTTCCCGAACCGATCAGGTAATTTGCAGTGCCGATCGCGATCGCAGCAACTACACTCCCCACAATCTTGCCGACACCGCCCACAACCACCACCATAAAGGTATCGACTATATAATTTTGTCCGGTATTTGACCCTACCGAACCGATCAAACTAATCGCGCACCCAGCCACACCTGCCAACCCCGAACCCAAAGCAAAAGTCAGCGCGTCTACTTGTTCGGTAGGAATTCCCAAACACGCGCTCATGCTGCGATTTTGCGTCACGGATCTAATCCGCAATCCCCACACAGATTTTTGCAAAAATAGGTAAATTCCCGCCAAACAAATTCCGGTCAGGACAATAATAAAAATTCGGGCGTAGGGCAACTGAAAATTGCCCAGCGGTATGCCGCCCCGCAACCATTTCGGTGCAGTTACATCCACATTTTGAGCGCCAAACCAAGGTTGAGTTACTGCCAGTTTGTAAGTTTGCCCTAAAAAGGCGCTCACCGCCCAGGAAATACCCAAAGATAAAGGCAAAATTATCGCGATAATTTTGCTGCGAATGCGATCGAAATCCAGGCGAGATTTCAGCACCCGCAAACCGCCAAAAAACAGCAAACAAAACACCGCAAGCCCAATGACCAGCACCCAACTAACGCTGCGGACAAACTGCTGCAAAATTAAACTTACACCCCAAGTTGCCAGGAGAGTTTCTAGCGGCCGCCCGTAAAGATAGCGAATCACTCCGCGTTCGAGAATTAATCCTACTAATGCAGCTACTAAAAAAGCTAGGGGAATTGCAAATAAAATGTATGTTTCAAAGGCAAATCCTCCCATACCTTTGAAGACATTTTGCACCACGAAAGTTGTATAAGCCCCCAGCATCATCAACTCGCCATGAGCCATATTAATTACGCCCATCAGCCCGAAAATAATCGCTAATCCCAGGGCTGCAATTAGTAAAACTGCGCCGATGCTAATGCCGTTAAATAAACCATCTAATATCGCCAATTTTGTTACTCCTGCATCAAGTCGGTTAACTTTGTTCGCGGATAATTAGGGGCGGATTTTACCCCCTTGGTATCAACTTAAGCGTCAATTTTTCTATAAATTATGCTTAGAGTGAGGATATCGATACCCCTAACTCTTCCTTAATCAGGGGGACTTTTAAGACTCCAGTTCCCCCTGATTAAGAGGAGTAGGGGGTGACGCAAGAACGCTCTTGTCCGCCCTTAATAAAAGGAGGGTAGGGAGATAAAAGATACCTTGCCAACCTTAAAAAAATTGGTATTACCTACTTATCAAGCTTGGAATTTGCCACCTTTTGCGGGGTCTGACCAATCGCAAGCAAAGCCTTTTGTTTCCGCGACAAACTGATTCCAAGGAACCGGCTTCACTGCTTCTGGTGTAGCAAAAGCGATGTTAAACAAACCGTCTTCTCTCACTTCGCCCAACCGCACAAATTTAGAAAGGTGATGGTTAACATCCATCGTTACTGTGCCCCCTGGCGCGTCAAAGGTTTGACCCAAAGCTGCTGCCCGCACTTTTTCCAAATCGTCGGCTGTCCCGGCTTTTTCGACGGCTTGCTTCCACAGGTAAACCATGATGTAAGCTGCTTCCATCGGGTCGTTAGTCACTCTCTCGTTGCCGTATTTTGCTTTGAAAGCTTCCACAAATTTTGTATTGGCCGGAGATTCCACAGTCATGAAGTAATTCCATGCGGCGTAATGGCCTTTAAGATATTCTACGCCGATCGCCTTTACTTCTTCTTCAGCAATACTGACAGACATTGACGGATATTTGTCCGGCCCCAAACCTGCACCCTGCAACTGTTTGAAAAATGCTACGTTGCTGTCGCCGTTGAGGGAATTGAAAATGACGCCACCGTCTGGCAAAGCTGCCTTAATTTTAGTAATAATTGGCGTAACTTCTGTCCCGCCCAAAGGAATGTAATCTTCCCCAACTAATTCGCCGCCTTTGGCTGCTAGCTGTGCCTTGATAATGGTATTTGCCGTGCGGGGGAAAACGTAGTCCGACCCGACTAAGAAGAATTTTTTGCCTTTATTTTCTAGCAGCCAGTCAACTGCTGGTTCGATTTGCTGGTTCGGCGCAGCCCCGGTGTAGAAAATGTTCTTGGAACACTCTTGACCCTCGTATTGTACGGGATACCAGAGCATATGATTTTTTTCTTCAAATACTGGCAATACTGCTTTGCGGCTGGCGGATGTCCAGCAGCCGAAGACGGCGACAACTTTATCTTGGTCGATCAATTTTTTGGCTTTTTCGGCAAAAGTCGGCCAGTCTGAGTTGCCATCTTCTATTACTGCTTCGATTTGTTTTCCGAGGACGCCACCAGCTTTATTAATTTCTTCTATCGCTAATTGTTCGGCATCGACAACGCTTTTTTCGCTGATTGACATCGTGCCGCTCAATGAATGCAAAATTCCTACTTTTATCGTGTTTCCGCCCCCGGCTGCTGCTGGTGTATTTCCTGTTGATGTGGGAGAAGCGGCGGGAGTTGTTGTTGGAGTTGGAGTTCTACAAGCTTTGAGAAATAAACTTGATGTTAGGGTAGCAGAACTGTATAAAATAAATTTCCGCCGATCGAATCGCTTTGTCATTTTTTCTTGTTACTGTTGAATAGATGAGTCAGATGATTGAGAATAATAACACATAGCGACTTGATATTAAGACTCCCTTAATAAGAGAGTTGTATTTTTGGATACAAAATTTATTATTAAGTAAATTAAAGTTTAAAGACAATTTTCGACAATTTACAGTACAGTATCTCAAAACGGGTGGCGATCGCACTGCGCTTTGAGTACGATCGGACTTGTGTAAATCACCCTGATTGTCGAATAATAAATTATTTGTCGCTTTAAAAAATTAATGCCGTATCACTCAGAGGAGCTGAAGTCCTTGCTAGATATCGATTGTAGCAGCTTTTTTACCCCAAAAGTACCGCAGTGACTTTAACACGCTCGTTGTCGCTATTTAAACTTTTCACAAATTCTATGTTGCTTCTTAAAAAACGGAGCTGGCAAAAATTAGGGCAGCGTCTAACAAATTAAGCATAGTTTTTTGAAAAAACAGCTTAGAGTGTTGATTATAAAATCAAATTGCTCTGCAGGCGTGCTCGTGATAGGGGATTGTACCCGATCGATCCATCTCCGTTGAGGCGATCGCTCCCTTGAAAACGGTTGCAGGACACCCAGACGCTTTTTTGGCGCGATCGCACCCTCGATCAAATGTCCGAAAACATCCCCATCACCTACGTTGTCGCTCGCAATACAATTTTTCTAAGTTTTGGCCTCGCCTGAGTCGAAACTCTCAATGGCGATTACGTTTACATTGGCGTCAACGTTTTAGATTATTCTGGCGATCGAGACTTTCGCCCCGATTATATTCAAGCCCTGCAAGAAGTATTTCGGCTAGGGCAAAAACCAGGGAAAGAAGGCGATGCACTCTCTATCTTAACACCACTTTAATCAAAGCTTATTCCAAATAGCTTATAATAGTTATGGAATTTCACCTGCCACTCAAACTCCAAAAAATTATGAAGCGGCGGCATTTTGTTGGGTTATCCCTATTGTTTGTAGGAAGCTGTTCTACAACAGTAAATCAATCTAATCGCAGTTCTTCCAATTTGGCCGTAAGTGAACCAGAAACCCTTGAATTTGCCGTAACGGATGTTAAGGGAGCAGAAGATTTGCAGCAAAATTATCAAGCATTTCGGACTGTTCTTGGGGAAGTTTTAGAGAAAAAAATTGAATTGTTCCCAGTAGATAACTATATAGCAGCAGCCGTAGCTCTCCAGTCCGGTCAGCTAAAATTAGCTTTAACAGGGCCCTCTGAATATGTGATTATGCGGGCTCGGACAAATGCTGTTCCCATCATTGCCATCACCCGCCCCGACTATCACTCACTTATTCTTGTTCGTGCCAATAGCGAGATTAAGTCCCTAGCACAGTTGAAAGGTAAAACAATAGGTATGTGGGAAGTAGGTGCAACTGGCGGTCATCTAGGCCCGATTAAAATTCTCATGGATGCTGGCTTAAATCCCCAATCCGACTTCCAAATCTCAATGTTGGGAAAAAAAGGTTTGCAAGCTATTAAAAAACAACAAGTTGATGCCTTAGGAATTGGTTTGAATAGATACAAAGATCTGCTAACAATAGACGGCTTATCGACCAAGGATTTTCGGATTATTGCCACAGGGGTACCCTTACCTAGTGACTTGTTTGTTGCTAGTAGCAACCTGCCTAATACTCTTGTGGAAAAAATCCGCACTCGCTTGGTAGAAAATCAAGACAAGCTAATTGAAGCCATTTTACTTGGGAAAGCTAATGATAAGTATCAAGGAGCTAAACTGGTGCCAGCAAACGACAGTGATTATAACATGATTCGTGAAGCTTATAAAGCCATTGGTCAGGGTAATGTCTTGTAAGATGAAATTTTATTTAATACCGAATTTGTAGTACAGCTTTAGTCCTTAATCCCTAAACTATAGGGAATATAGCCCCTACTACGAATAAGAGACTTTATTTATGTGCATTTACTAATAAAATTCTTAAAATTTAGCTCAGGTTGCTAGTATGCAAAAATTTGAACAGGGAGAAAATGGCGCGGTAAAATTCCCCAATCTTACCCTAAATAGACGGAAAAATAAAGCCGCTGTCACAGAAGGCGATACGGAAGGCGATCGCGACATCAAAAATTCTATCAAAAAAACTCCCTTGACTGCCATTAACCGCTTCATTTCTGGCTTAAGCATTGCCAAAAAAATTGCTTATGGCTACTCGCTAGCAATTGGAATAGCCGTACTAGGAACCACAGGGGGAATGCTCTTGGGAGACTATTACCAAAAGCAAGCTTTCCAAGCTCTAACCTTCGCTGATGAGCAACAAGATTTGCTCATGGATTTAGAATATTCCGTGCAGACAGTGCAGTCACATCCCAAACGCTTAATCTCTGTTTTGGGAGATTCAATCTGGTTTGAATATGAAACTGCTAAGTTCTTGAAAGATGTGGATGTAGTCCAAAAAAATATTGCAGAACTAGCTTTTTTTACGGAAGAACATTCCACAGAATTAGCAGTAGATTCTTCTGAATTAAAGGAACTGTTAAACGGTTACACAACTGCGACAGATTCGTATTCTCAATTGCTCAAATCTTTTTGGCAAGAAATAGCTCCCTCCTCACTAAAACCAGAGGAAGTTAAAGATGCACAGCAGCAAGTATTGGATTTAATTAGAGGGGATAAAGCAGTTAAGCTCGATGTGAAGTTTGAGCGGCTGTCAGAGAGTTTGAGCTTGATGACACAAGTAGCTAAGGCACAGCAGAGACAAGCCTACATTAATTTTAATAAAGCTGAGGACTTGCGAGTGCAAATCATCGTAGTGAGTATGTTAGTGTCAGTCGCGATCGCTATTTTTCTAGCCATCTGTACCAGCCGCGCGATCGCCCTTCCTCTCCAAGCGGTAACCACCGTAGCTAAAACTATTACTCAACAAGCAAATTTTGATTTGCAAGTACCTGTCACCACAGAAGATGAAGTGGGCACCTTAGCCAAATCCATCAATCAATTAGTTCAGTGGGTAGCAGAATACACCCATGAATTAGAGCTGGCCCGCCAAACTTTGGAAGAGCGAGTAGAAGAAAGAACAGAAGAACTTACAGCAGCGCTTCACCAACTTAAACACACCCAAACCCAGTTAATTCAAACCGAAAAAATGTCCAGTTTAGGGCAGATGGTAGCAGGGGTAGCCCATGAAATAAACAATCCTGTTAACTTTATTCACGGCAACCTAGAATATGCTAACGAGTATATTATAAATTTGCTAAATTTACTTAGTCTCTATCAGCAGGAATACCCGCAACCCACAGAGGCGATCGCAGAAGAAATCGCAGAGATAGAACTCGACTTTCTCAGAGAAGATTTACTAAAACTGCTTGAATCTATGAAAATCGGTTCCGAACGCATCAGGCAAATAGTTTTGTCTTTGCGAAACTTCTCTCGTTTAGATGAAGCTCAAATGAAATTAGTTGATATCCATGAAGGCATTGACAATACACTATTGATTTTGAGCAGCCGCCTCAAGCAGGGAATTGAAGTTGTCAAAAACTATGGAGAATTGCCCAAAATAGAGTGTTATCCAGCGCAGCTAAATCAAGTATTTATGAATATTATAGTAAATGCGATAGATGCACTAGAAGAGTCATCGGATAACTCTAAAAAAGGTAAAACTCCTCAGATTTTCATTCAGACGCAAAAGTTGGATAGTAGCCAAATTCTGGTGCGAATTTGCGATAACGGGCCTGGGATTTCACTCGCAATCCAAAGCAAGTTATTTGACCCATTTTTTACAACTAAAGCACCAGGAAAGGGC
>JACJNV010000203.1 GCA_014695175.1 Microcoleus sp. FACHB-DQ6
GGTGGTGGCAAGGCATCAGCGAGTGTTATCGCGAACAATTGTCCGATCGAGCCGGTATTGCTCAGCTTGGGCGGGGGGGTGAAAGAATATTGAGGGGTGTCTGGAAGTCTTTTAAATATATTAGAGATCCAGGGCTGCGCTTTGAAAATTTCGTTTTTGCCTGGGGTCAAATCGGTTATTTGAGCGCAGCCATCCGCGGCCTAATTTTTGCACCGAAATCGACCAGCAGGCATTAGGCTATAGGCAATATACCTCGCTGCTCAAGTCGTCGGCGCGGCTGTGCCGATCGCACTTCATCCACCAAAACTCGACCGCATTCAGGTTCAAGCACTCGATTATGACATCTAGTTCATCCAAGATTCCGGTTTCAGTTATCATTCCGGCAAAAGACGAAGAACTCAATCTACCTGCGTGTCTGGCCAGCATTGCCAGGGCGGATGAAGTTTTCATGGTTGATTCCCAAAGCAGCGATCGCACGGTGGAAATTGCCATCAGCACCGGCGCAAAAGTAGTGCAATTCTACTTCGACAACCGCTGGCCGAAAAAGAAAAATTGGTCTTTGGACAATCTGCCCTTTCGCAACGAATGGGTATTAATTGTCGATTGCGACGAGCGCATTCCGCCGGAACTTTGGGACGAAATCGCCCAGGCGATCGAAGACCCCAATTTTGACGGCTACTACCTCAACCGCAAAGTCTTCTTTTTAGGCCAGTGGCTGCGTTACGGTGGGAGATATCCCGACTGGAATTTGCGTTTGTTCAAGCATCACAAAGGACGTTACGAAAATCTCGGCACTGAATCCGTCCCCAATACTGGCGACAACGAAGTTCACGAACACGTCATTTTAGCTGGTCAAGTCGGCTACTTAAAAAATGACATGATCCACGAGGATTACCGCGATTTATTTCACTGGATAGAACGGCACAACCGCTATTCAAATTGGGAAGCTCGCGTTTATTACAATATTATTGAAGGGCGCGACGACAGCGGCACTATTGGCGCTCACCTATTTGGAGATGCCGTACAGCGGAAACGATTTCTCAAAAAAGTTTGGGTGTGGCTGCCTTTTAAACCAATGCTCAGATTTATTTTATTTTACTTCATTCAGTTAGGCTTTTTGGATGGAAAAGCTGGCTATATTTATGCAAGGTTATTGAGTCAATATGAGTATCAAATTAATGCAAAACTTTATGAGTTGCGCTGTTGTGGCGGTCAGTTGAATGTGGCCGAATCTCAACCGCCTCTGTCGCCGCCAGTAGTTATCAGTCAGGAGACAGAAGTTAAATTGCCGTGAGAATATCTGTTATTCCGCGCACCATCCGCACGAAAGTTTGGGCAGACAGGGTTTCACCCGCCGAGTCTCTCTTAGTCTGTTACAGAGGGACTTCGTTTGACAACACGCGATTTCAACCGCCGGGTTTCTTGACCTAATTAATACTTGAGTGAATGCCACTAGCTAAAATACCTAAAATCTTACCTAAATCATTGATAAAATATTCGACTAAATCAATTTCGAGCGTCTGTTTTGTTAATTTCATAAATTTCCAGTTAGTGCCGGTGGTAACGGTACCGTAAATCACAGGAATTTCGTTGCCTTCCTTTTCATTAAAAATTTGCGCTGCCAACATTTCCGCTACGCATTGTCCCAAACCCGCTAAAATATTTTCTTTTTTAGCTTCTACGACGGTAATAACTGGCGCACTAACAAATAAAAGTTCAGGTGATTGACTGATGATAAAATCACAACTGCCGTTTAATCCTTTACTGGCATCCACACTAAAGTCAATACCCGAAAACCAGCTAATTTGATAATTTAATTGTTTTCTGAGTTCGACTAGAATAGGAGCAATAATCAATTCAGAGCGCGCTTTTTCTGTATTGCTACCAAGGGCTAAAGCTAGATTATCGCGCAGGGTTTCGTGGAGAAAATCGCTTGGTGTTAATTCTGGAATGTCTGTGAAAATATTAGAGCGCTCGGAAATCGTTAAATTAAAGTCTTTAGTGACTCGATTTAAAGTAAAATCACTGTATGACATTAGTTATCAATCTCTCTAGTTGAGTTTTATTGTAGTTCGGGAGGATTCGTTAGGGAAGCTTGCCGTAGGCATGGCACTTCTTCCGGTTCCTGCAAAATATGATGAACTGGTTGACTTTGGAAAGTGGGTGAACAGAATGGCACAATATCCGTCACTAATGTTGACCCCTTACCCCCTAGTTAAACAACGATAAAGCCTTCAGTTATTCGTCACCCTCAAGAAATTGTCGAGCCACCCGTCCCCAATCAACACGAGCATCCTGTGCCTTATTGCGTCGAGGACCATGAGGTTGCTCATCCTCGTACCGCGCCCAAGCCATCAGTAATAATTTCAAACCTTCTAGAGAATTTGTTAGGCGAGATCGAAGTGTTTCAGGATCTACGCCTTCTACTTCCTCTTCTAAAATTTCAACAAGGTTTTTGTAGGCAGGATGGATTGTGTTTAAAGTTATAATAATTGTACCCGGTTTAGGATCGACAGAAAAGAAAGCAGATTTGTCTCCTAAAGATGCGTTAGCAAAAACATACTTTAATCCATCGGAAACCGTTTTAGCCGCCAGCTCTTCAGCGGTAATTTGCATAACACCTTTATCTATTAAGGTGGTTTCAATGATTTCCTTTCGCTCCTCCAAAGCGAGTGATTCATTTTCGTCACTTTGCCCGTAGTGTCCTTCCTTCTTGCGCTCCTCTGTCACCTCAGTGGCCACTTTCTCAGCAGAGGAAACATTGTGCCGTTTCGGGGTACTTCGAGAGCCTTTGGTTTGTGCTTCCAGCCAGTTACGCATAATTTTCAGTTGAGTATTAATCTTGTGAGCAATTTCTATTAATGGCCCTCTAGGGTCTTCATCTTGGGTTAGTTCTTCTTTGAGCTGACTGATTGTTTTTCCATCTTTTAGCATAGATTCGATATCTAGGTTCGCCATTTCTGAAAAGTTACGGGCTGATTGCTTATTGTTAGTAACCCCAAACAAGTCGTCCAGTGCCGGGGGAAATTCTATCTCGACCCCCCACCATCGCTCTGTAGGTTTCTTCTGTGACCAAGACTGGTCTAGTTCCAATTCACGCCTTGCACGAACCACTGAAACGCCAACATTTTTTTTAGCGTGCTGTCCATGAGGAAGGCTGCCTGGGTTATTACCAGGACGTGCTTCTTCCTTAGCATAAGAAAAGCGAATTTTTCCCTCATGTTTCTGACCACGAAAGTCAATGAAAAAGGGGTATTCATAGCTATCTTCTCCATCCCAGGCTTGAAACATTGGCTTTTTATCGAAGGGAGGAGGGCAAGAAGTCTCTGCCATGAGATAACCAGGATCGTTCGGCTGTGCAAATTTTTCTACCATGATTGTGGTAGGTTCATTAATATCAAAAGTTGCCATACGAATGACTACTTCTTCAGTATCTAAAAATATTCGATACATTCGTCCAATCACGAACTCTGAATTTTCGATGATTGTCTTACCAGTCTTCCACATACAGCGATCGATATCTGACCAGACAACTAATGTTCCCGTCTGTCCAAAACCTGTTGTGACTTTTTCCCAAATCTCAGGAATCTTGCGTTTCTTAGGTTCAGGAACTTCAGTAAGATTTTTATTTTTTATTTCATTCAAATCTAGGTAAGTGTAAATTGCCTTTTCTACACCACTCTGCCAAGTCCAAACCTCCACCCGCTGACACTGGGAAAGAGAAGAGCATGGCAACCCCATACCAAACCGCCCTATTCCTGTATGTTTGTCTTCTGCTAGATAAGTTCCGTTGCCGAACTGTAAAGCCATTCGTAAGACAGTATTATCCATTCCACTGCCATTATCTAAAACAGCGATTTGATGAATGCGAGAACGACGGCGCTGTTCTAGCTGAGTTTCTTTCTCAGCACAGAGAAGTTCTACCTCAGTAGCTCCCGCTTGAATGGAATTATCTATGAGTTCGGCTAGTGCATAGGCAGCGTTTTTATAACCGTTGTCACGCATTGCCTGAACAACTAAATGTACCGGAACGATATCATGTTGTTTCGTCATTTTAATCTCCAAATGTCTTCCCAATTGTTAAAAGCATCGGCAACACTGCCAAAGCCAGGTAAGTCTGTGTCTACTACAGTAACAATCTCAGCTTGCTCATTGCCACCTGCTTTAAGTCCGCGAATAGCACGTCCCACCATCTGGCTGTATAAAACAAGCGACTTGGTGGGACGAGCAATCACGGCGGCACTGGTTCGCGGGGCATCAAATCCTGTTGTAAGAACGCCATAATTACAGATAATCTTAGTTTCTGGATGGTCATCTTTAAACCTTGCAATGATTCGCTCTCTTTCTGAAGCAGGAGTCTTGGCAGTTACAGCGGATGCTTGCCAATTTCTAGCTTTCAGCACAGCGGCTAGAAGTTTTGAGTGTTCTACAGATATGGCAAACACCAAAATACGCTTGTGGGTCTTTGCCAAATTTTCAATTTCCAAAATAATGCGGAGATTGCGCTGTTCGTTTTGAGCTAGGCGAGTCAGGATATTTTTTGGTAACTCTAACTCTTCTTCAATACGCTTCAAGTCGTTATTAGATAAATTCAATCCACTCTGGTGTAGCAAAGGTCGGTATTTTACTCGTGCCAAGTATTGCTCTGACACTAGGTAATCTACTGGATTATCGTAGCCAGGAACCTCCAAAGTAACCTTGCGCTGTGCAAAGAATTCCGCTAATTCTTTGTCCGCACTAATGTCTGCCCAAGTGCGGCCAGGTGTAGCTGTTAACCCAAGCAGTGCTGTGTTTTGGTATGGTAAAACGAGAGAATCGAGGACTAGCTTGTAAGTTTCTGCAATTGCTTGATGGGCTTCATCAATAATGACAAGAGAAGAACGATAACCTAATTTGTTAATGAATTGAATGCTACGTTTAGCACGACTGTAAAGCTTGGAAAGACCTGCAACTACTAAGCCGTCATGCACCTGATCGAGATCGAGTTCGTGGTTCCCCCAAAAACGATAGATGGATAAATCGCGATCGCCTAAATATCTCCAGGCGCGTTGAAACTCGGCGGCGGCTTGTTCGCAAAGTTCTTCACTGTATGCCAACCATACGACTAAAGTAGGCTCTTGCGCTCGCAGGCGATCGGCGATAATGTGCATTGCCGTGCGTGTCTTTCCCGATCCGGTGGGCATATGAAGCAGAACACGCCGAGGTTCTTTTTGGAGGTACTGTTTGACTTTGGCTGCTGCACTACGCTGATGAACAAACAAAGCGTATTGAGGCTTAGCCAAATCCGATGAGGGTGTTTCTTCAGATTCCTCAGTTGATGGTACAACCAATTCAAAAAAGTCGAAAAGCGCACGTTCGCGTTCCGATCCGCGACGTATTTTGACTTCTTTTAGCGCTTGAAAGACATCTTCATTGTCTGAAGCTGACAAAATTGTAGCGAGAATTTCAGCTTGTTTGGGTCGTAATAATTCAAATAGGATAGTGCGAGTGTCTTTTGATAAAAGCAAGCTTTCACGAGAATAAATACTCACCAAAACTTCACGCAGATTAGTGGGAGTTGCTAGGCGACTATCTAGAAGCTTCACTAAACGGAAAGCTGAACCACCCAATAGAGTTTGTAGCGTTTCTTCATCTGCTCGTGACAGTAGATCGTCAAAATTCAAAGGACGCACCCCTCGTATATAATCGTCAGAGCTAACAAGCTAAGCAGAACAGCTCATCATCTTCGCTGTCAAGTAAGTTCTCTAGTGCTACTTTGCAGAAACCCCCAATTCACCAGTTCTAAGTTGCCTGTCAAATCAGGGTTTCTTCACAGTTGAGGCAATTCAGCCGGGTGTGAATTAATGGCAGGTAGGCTTGAGCGCGGTTTTATTTTATTGTGAGGAGTTGTCAATAACACCAATATTTATCTTATCATAATTAGGGGAAGGTTCTTCAGCTCACTTCACAAAAGTTTGATTTTTTACCGCAGATGGTGGCAGATCTACGCAGATGGACGCAGATGAAGAGATGTTATTTGATGAGTTCTTCGAGGGATGGAAAAAGCAATTTTTCTGCGCTCACTTTTTCGCAGTCGCAAGGCTGTTGACTTGCGGATATTGCTGATACTTTTCCCAGCAGCAATTGGATGCTTTCGATTAGCAATGGTAGAGTTAATAAAATAATTGATGCTGATACTAGCAAGCTAATCAAGCCGTCAGCCCAATTCCAGTGTAGCCACGCTACGGCGATCGCCGCTAAAATTACTCCAACCGAGGAAAATATGTCGGCCACGGCGTGCAGAAACGCGCTTTTGAGATTCAAGTCGCCGTGACAGCAGGAATGCAAGCAACAAGCATTAATCGAGTTGATGCTTAAACCGACTATGGCGGTAATTAACATCGGGAGCCCTTCTACTTCGGGAGTTGGGGACTGCAAGCGGGCGATCGACTCGGAGGCTATCCACAGGGCGATCGCCACTAAACTGATACTATTAATTAAAGCAGCAATGATTTCTCCTCGTTCAGGGATGGACGATTGTGCGATCGTACAATCTACGGATTTACTTTTGCGTTTGACTGAGGAGTACCAAGTGGCTGTCAAAGTTATTGCTAAAGCTGCTACATCTGAAAAAACGTGACCCGCATCTGCTAATAGGGACAAACTATGAGAATTAAGTGCGGCGATTAACTCTGCTACAAAAAAGCTGCTAAGCAGTACCAATGCTGTTTGTAAAAGTCGCACTTTGCCAAGTCGGGGATTTATATTTTCGCATGGTGCGAGATCCTTGGCGTTTTCAGAGTCAAAATTTTCCCTAACTAGAAATGTC
>JACJNV010000204.1 GCA_014695175.1 Microcoleus sp. FACHB-DQ6
GCCAGTTCCCATTTCCAAATGCCCAATTCCCAGCGTTTGGAGTTAGTAATTGGTTTGCCCGATCGGTGTCACCGCAGGCGGCCGGATTGGGTGAAAGTTGGGGTAAATCGACGAGTTGTGCGATCGCCCGAATTAGAGCAAACTATTCTCAGCGCCTTTGCCCGCACTTGTCCGCGCGATCGCTATCCCGTGTGTTTTGTCCACCTGCAAATCTCCCCTTCGGAAATCGACTGGAACCGCCACCCGGCTAAGGTGGAAATTTATCTGCACGAGCCGAGTTTTTGGCAAGCCCAAGTTAGCGCAGCAATTGGTCGTGCTTTGCATTTGAACGATGAAGTTTTGCCGCCTGTCCCAATTCCCGATCGAGTGGGAAAATTGCTGAAGGCATCGGAACAAAAAAGTGCTTACAGTGTCGGGATTTCGGCTAGGCAGAATGATGCAGGTGGCGAACAGGAAAAAGCTAATAAAATAGGATTGATGGAATTGAGGGCGATCGCTCAAGTTCACAATACTTACATTGTTGCCGAACATTCCAGCGGAATGTGGTTGGTGGAACAACACATCGCTCACGAGCGCGTTTTATACGAGCAATTGTGCGCGGATTGGCAGTTAAAATGTATAGAAAAGCCAGTGATTCTCAGTCAATTATCGGCGCTGCAAATTGAGAATTTATCCCGCTTGGGTTTGGAAGTAGAAAGTTTTGGCGAACAGCTATGGGCGGCCCGCGAAGTTCCTGAATTGTTAGCCGATCGAGATGACTGTGCGGATGCGCTTTTTGAACTCAGTAAAGTCGCAGATTTACAAGCCGCTCAAGTTGCGACTGCTTGCCGTAGCGCTATGCGAAACGGTACTCCTTTGAGTCTTTCCCAAATGCAAAATTTGTTGGATGAATGGCAGCAAACTCGCAATCCGCGCACTTGTCCTCACGGCCGCCCTATCTATTTTGCTTTGGAAGAATCGACTCTGGCTCGGATTTTCCGCCGCAGTTGGGTGATTGGTAAAAGTCACGGGATTTGAAAGTTGATTTGACATCCGAGGGCGTTCACCTCAATCTGGCTCGATTTAAAAAAAATCGTGAAGCTTTATTAAAAATAGTGGCTGAGTTAGATGAAAAAATTTAGAATATATTAAAATTTAAATAATTCACTGTTTTTAATATCTTTTGGGTAACAGACCAGATGGCTGTTTCACTAGAAGAAGTACCTGTTTGACAATAAAAAAGGTTAATCATACTACAAAAAATGCCTGCTTCCCAGAATAATCTTTGTTGTGGAACAGGCATCTTGCCTGTTCATGGTGTTGGTACAAAAAGTAAATTAAAAATAAATCAATAATAAATATGGATTTTCCGATCGCCCGACAACTCTTTTATCGAGAAATAAACCAGCCTGATGGCTCGATCGACTTGGCGAAAGCTGCTCTTTATATGGCTTTGGAAGAATACCCAAATTTAGAGCCAGAGGAGTATCTCAACGCTCTCGACACGATCGCAGATGAAGTGCGCTCACGCCTGCCGGCACAGAATTATCCGCTGCGGATTATTCAAACTATTAACGGCTATTTATACGGGGAATTGCAGTTTGCGGGCAATGATGTTGATTATTACGACCCCCGCAATAGCTTTTTGAATGAAGTGATCGATCGGCGTACTGGCATTCCGATATCTTTATCTTTGGTTTATTTGGAGGTTGCTCAGCGCATTGATTTTCCGATGGTGGGAATTGGGATGCCGGGACATTTTTTAATTAGACCGGATTTTGAAGATGCTGGTATTTTTGTTGATGCGTTTAACGGCGGCGAGATATTATTTCCTGAAGATTGTCAAGCCAGACTTTCTCAAATTTACGGTCAACCTATGGAGTTGCAGCCGACTTTTCTCGCTCCGGTAAGTCGCCGACATTTTTTGGGGCGAATGCTGGGAAATCTGAAGGCGATTTACTTGCAACAGGGAGATGCTGTGAGGCTACTCTTGGCGATAGAACGGATTTTGCTGCTGTTTCCCGATGCGCTGGGGGAACGGCGCGATCGCGGAATTCTCTATTATCAACTGGGACGCTTGGTCGAAGCGCGCCACGATTTGGAACTATACCTGAGAAATGCTCCGAATGCTCCTGATGCTGCTAGAATTCGCCAATTGGTCGATCGGCTCGATCGGGATATGTGAACTTAAATTTGGTATCGATCGCAGACTATAAGACATATTCAAGTGACACTCAATACACTGCTGCCCGACTACCAAATTTCGCTTTTATCATTTTTGCAAAGGTATGTAAAATTATTAAAAAAATAATTATAACATATTAAGTGTCAATTAACACCTATCTTTTGATAGGTTGAATTTGCTTGACTTGACTGTAAAATTATAGGTCATTTACGGAAATCCCGAGTCTACTTTCCCGACTGGTACCCGCACAGATACCTGTACTCATACCCGCACAGACGAGCGATCGAAAAAGTATTTTGAAGTAAAGAGGCACAAACTCATGAACTTTCAGTTTCAACAAGGTTATCTCAACGGAATGCAACCGCTCTCAGCCCATTTAACCAAAAGAATGTCAAAGTCTTTATCATTAGGTTTGGCTCTTTTACTGGGAACAAGTGCAGTATTCCTAAGCAGCGACAAAGCCTTTGCATTAGACAATCTTACCGTAAAATACGGTGCTGTTGACGTAACATTACCGATGAGCGACTTGCAAAGCTTTGCACAAACTGGCAAAGCATCATCTCAACTGCAAAGCGTTCTGAGTCTTGCGAAACAAACTCCCGAGTCGGTGCGCGAAATATTAACGCGAGAAGTGCCTTTAGATTCCCAATTAGTAGCGCGGCTGGCAACTACTTATTTTGGGGAAATTGTTTTCAAACAATTGGGCGAGGTTGCTTATGCGCCGACTGCTCGGCTTCAAAGCGTGCCCGCACTGCGCGATGCTTTAGTCGCAGCTTCCAAAGATGGCAAAATATCGCTGATTGAAGTGATGCAAAATTACAGCCCTGCGGCTTTAGAAGTTGACGGCAATCAAGCTATTGCTATCTACGAGCGAGTGATTAAAGACGTGCAAGATTTGCAAGCTTTGTATCAGAATTCCCCGGCTTTGCAAAATACCGCCGGCCAAGCGGTGAATTCTGCCAGACAAATGATTTGTCAGCCCAGTCCATCAGGAAGTGTGAAGTAAATAACTGAAATTCCAGGGAATTGGAAATTGGGAATTGGGAATTGGGAATTGGAAATTGGTGCTTTTTTTCCTATTAGCTCTTAGTTTTCAGCTATTACCAATTACCAATACTTCGGCTACGCGAGCGAACAAGTTCCCAATTACCCCTTCTCCATTACCCCTTACCCATTTTTTGAGATAGTTGCTCCGCTACCCGCTTGAGTCGGCGGAGTTGGTCTTTCATATCTTTCTGCGTCCAAGGGGCTGCAAACCGATTGAAACCAAATCTAATTAAACGATTGGGAATTTGAAATTCAAAGCGGTTAATCAAGAGAGTTCCTTGGATTTGGGGCTGGCATTCCCAGCGATCGCATCCTTTGAAAAATCCGTCAAACCCCCACACAATTAAACCGGGTTGTCGCTCCAACACAACACTCTCTAAAGTGGGTTGCAAAACGGGAATTTTTATGATAAATAAGCTGCGACTTCCTACAGCCGTATCCCATTCGCCCTCGGGTTCGCAGCGTAGCAGGGGATTAAGCCACTTGTGCATCAAAGTTCGATCGACTATACAGCGCTCCACCAGAGTAGCAGCAGCCTGAATTTCAATGGATTGCTCGAAAACTTGACGAATTGACATGAGAACCTGCAACAACGAGGGTATTACAAAACTTTGCTTACTTTATAGTCCTTTATTTACTTGTACCGTCAATTTTTCCAGAAATTAAAAGATTGACACACTCATAAATACAGTGTATCATCTTGAATTAAAGTATATATACCGATTATGCAGTTAGTCGAAAGGCACATCATTAAACCAAATCATAGGTTTTATCGAGAAGCCGATCGACTGTCTTGGCTGTGCAAAAATCTTTACAATAGCGCTAACTACATCTACCGTCAAAACTTTTTCGCCAGCCAACAAACAAACGCTCTGGCTGTTTATCACACGCTCAAAACAAGTCCTGATTACAAAGCACTGCCCGCAAAGGTAGCACAAAGCACGCTCGGCTTAGTGCTCAAAGCATGGACTAGCTATTATCTGGCGGTGCGAAACTATCAGGAAGACCCAACTAAATTTAAAGCCGCCCCGAAAATCCCTCATTATAAAGGTTCAAGAGAGCGAAAAAGAGAGGACGGGCGCTATGTAGTTGTATTTAATTGTCAAGCTATCAGCAAAAGAGCCTTAAAAAAAGGATATGCTCGTCCCTCAGGGACTAATATTTGGTTGCCCTCAAAAGTCACCTCGATTCAGGAAATCCGGATTGTTCCCAAGGTAGGTTGTTATGTTGTCGAGGTGCTCTATGAAAA
>JACJNV010000205.1 GCA_014695175.1 Microcoleus sp. FACHB-DQ6
AAATACATTTTTCAGACAGTGGACTTAAAATACCAACTCCAAAATCCCTTTTTTCCTGTGTGTTCGTTGTGGTGTATTTGTTGTGGCGCGGGCGTCCTGGCGGTGAATCATCTTATGTGCGATCCTCTTCGAGGGCTTCGCTAACGAACGGCTGCAATCAAATTGTTTGGTAGTGAGAACTTGACTCCTCATAAAACTACTAGAACTCAAGTCCTCACTACAAACCTACAACGTTTATGTTAGCGAACTTTCTTTTATCTGCCGTGAAAATATAGCAACCGCCAAGCCGATTAGAAGATTTTAAATTGCTCAAGCCTTTGCGATTGTTGCTTCTTCCGTCTTCTGTATTCCGTCTTCCGTCTTCCTTCTTGCTTCTGCTATATTTAAAATCACAAAACAACGCGACCTGGTTGGAGCGCGTTGTTTTTTATCATAAAAAATGCACTTTGTCAACAGCAAAAAGCTACTTTTTTTTCCGTTTAGCCTTATCTAACCGCCTGCGATCGCGCCACTCAACAGAAGTCAAATAAGCGACCCCGCCAGTCACCGTCACCAGCAGTACAAAGGCCACTAAAACGAGAAAATTAGCAATCGAAAATTCCACAACCCCTCTTCCTCTGCTTTTACATTTTCTACTTTCGATTTTAGATGAAAACAGTTAACAGTTGAACTTTGACGGCTAACTGTTAACTGTTAACACTCGATTCAAACTGCTGGCAAATCTTCCAAAATGGTAAACCTCACATGATTAATTGCCAGAGTTCCCACGGAAACATCCTCTTTGTTCAAAGGAAGACCGCCGCTCGTGAGACGTTGGAACCGAATTCCCTTGCCAATTTCTACGTGATACCAAGCCAAGCCCATAAAAAATCGCAAAGGATAAGGGCCTCTGTCTTGAATATCATCAGGATTAGATTCCATCGGCACCCAGCCAAAACCCGGAATGTAAAATTCCAGCCAAACGTGATTGAAATCCGGCTCCAGCGACACACCTTTTCTGTCAGCAAAAGCCGGACACTTGTAGCGCCCGATCGTGCGGCAAGCAATCCCGTTTAACCTAGCCAAAGCCAACAACAAGCCCACGTACTCGCCACAAGAACCGATGCCGCGGCGCAGCACAATATCGGGAGTGTCAATGTGAGGCCTAATCCCGTAAGAAAGTTGATCGTAAACAAAATTACGAATGCTCAGCAATTGCCGGAGAATATTAGTTTCTGAGCCAATCGCAGCCACAGCAGCCGATCGCACAATCTCCGTATCCATCGCCAAATTGTCATTATCAACCAAATACTTAGCTGCAAACTCCGGCGACAGCTTCGGAGCCTTTTCGACATCCCGAGGCGACAACTGATACTTAATTGATCGAACTTCTAACAAAGCCTTCCAGCCAAAAATTCGGCGTTCCCCGGGGTGCAGCCGATCGAACTTAAACACCGCCACCCGTTCTCCTTCCTGAATTTCCTCAGTAAAAGGCATTCCAATCGGCGTAATTTTCCTGACCTTTTGCCGGTGAGTTTCCGAAGGCAAAGCAATCCGCCACTCCAAATTTTCGATTTCTACCTCATCCAGAGGAGACAGTTCCTCCACATAAGACATTTCCATCAAAAAACCATTTGACAGAGCGTAGCGGTCAGCTTCATTGTAGTAAAAAGACAAAGGCTGAATAAAAGTGCGATCGCGCTTCGTCAACTGAAAAGGATCTTCCGAATTCGGGTCGTCCCGGATGTAAAGTTCATCCCCGGCATAAGCCACGTACAGAACCTCCTCTCCGGTCTCGGAATCTTTGTGAAAAGCCAAACCAGAAGGCAACTCAAAGGGAGTCAAAACGCTAAATTTAATCTCCCCAGTTCCCCGTTCCAAACAGTAAACAGTTTGCTCAGTCTTGTCGCAAACCCAAAGTTCCTCATCCCGGACAGTGATATTTTCTACCCCAATACCGGGAGCGTAAAACCGAGTAATTTCCCGACCAGTTTTCAGGTCAAAAACCAGAATAGAACCCAATCTCTGGCAAGTGACATAAAGCGTAGATTTCCAAACAGCAATCCCGTCAGCAGGATAAGAAAGCGAAACAAAATGTTCCGGTTTGAGTTCAGCGATCGCCCCGTCCCGAATTGCGCCCCGACAGCAACAAATATCCTCATCCCGCGCAAACCAGAGAGTATCTTCCGAAATAGCCAGCCCGGTTGCGCCCGCAAACTTAGCCGTTTGATAAGGATTCAAAACAGTAGTGTTGTCACTTTCTCTATCGATCTCCAATAGCAGCCCTTCGGCGCGATCGACAGCGAACAACCTATTTCCTAAAAAAGCAATGCCGTGCAGTGCCAAGACTCCGATGGGTCTTACCATCCGCAGCCCAGGTGGCTGTTTGTCCGAGAGAACAGGTGAATCGAGATTCATGCTAAATTTCTTGCCGGTATTGTACAGAAAACCTGATATGTAACTTGTAGCCGATCGCTTGAGGTTCACCAGCAAAATTGCCGAGTTTCCTGATATTCAGGATTGACGCATCAACCGGGTGTTTTTACGAAAAGACGCGTTGTAGCCTCTTGCTAGAGTGAAAAGAACCCGAATATTAGTCTTTGTCAAAGTTGGGTTTAACAAGCTCAACCCAACCTGCTGCCGTGAATGAAAGTAAGTATAACTACTAAGCTACCACTGACAAACGCAACACAGAATTATATGTTGATCAGAGCGACCCAAATAATCGTATCTGCCTGAAGATATAAATTAAGTACAACGGATTACTATATCCGTCAAAACCTTGGATAGAATAAAACCGTGCGATAAAGTTCCTAGGTTCATCAAAAGGCAGGTTCGTCATGGCTTTGAAGTCTGCTCTAAATATCGGTGCTCTTTCCTTAATTCTGTCTTTAGAGGCAGTTGCCGCCGGTAGTTTTTTAATACCAGCAGAGGCTCTCAACAGCCGCGCAAACATTGTCCAGCGCCCCTCACGGCCGCAGCTACCCCTCAACTGGCAAACAGTTCAACCCCCTGAATCCAGCGGAAGCAGACCAAACATTCAGCCAACGGGTTCCACGTGGAATAGCTTTCAACCGCCGGAGGACGGAGTACCGGGAAGGCGTGAAGGGGGAGGAACCCGCGGCTTAGAATGCCCCACGGCCACAACTGCCTTAACTGCGTTGATTCCCCAATCAACTATGGGGCAAACCCTATCAGCAAAGCCAACATTTTTCTACTACCTTCCCGTACCCCTCGACAAAATAGTTCAGTTTGAGTTAGCAGACCAAAGAGACAAAACAGTATACAAAAAAAGTTTTCGCATGGTAACTAGCCGTGCAGGTATCGTTAGCGTCAGCCTCGGCTCCGACGACAACTCGCCAGCCCTGGAAGTTGGCAAAAACTATCAATGGTACTTTACTATCAAATGCAACCCAAAAAATACAACAGATGATGTTCTCGTTTCCGGGTGGATCAACCGCACCGCACTCGCCCCAACCGTGAAAACAGAGTTGGAACGATCGCCCGATCGCACCAAGCTCAGCATCTTCGCCCAACAGCGTCTCTGGTACGAGTACCTGGCAACTCTAGCTCAATTGCGTATCGAGTCTCCCAGCGATGCCAGTTTAGCTATCGAGTGGTCAGCACTGTTGAACTCAGTCGAACTCGGCAAAATATCCCAAGAACCCTTAGTCGCAAGTGAGTTAACGCCTATCACAAGAAAATAATTCAGCACCTGTTTCAAAAAAGAATGCAACGGTAGGCAAGCCCCAAACGGTGATAGCCATCAGTCAGTCGATTTTAGATTTTAGATTTTAGATTTACTTGCTGCATTGAATCTGGGAGCAGGAACAGGAGTCTAAAATTTTAGGATCTACACTGATGAGCGTTCGGGATACGGTACCCGTTTTTGGGCGAGTCATTGCCAAATCTCAAATCTCAAATGGTATGACTGGTGCAGCAAGTACGAAAAACTCGGTTTCGAGCGCCGTATTTGGCAGCACCACAGATGATTTTTGCCTGTTCCGGGTTGTTTGGTCGATCGTCCTAAATAAATTAAAATTTGTGTACCGATCGGCTGTTCGGACTTCTGCCATCTTGAAAGGCGGACTGTGGAGATTTTGATGGTCAAATTTCGCCTAATACTAAATGATAAACTGGCATAGTCAAGCAGCCGACAAACTTATTTTAGAGAAATTATTAATTATGCGCCCGAATGCAAATATTGCACTATTTCGGTTGGGAATTTCACTTTTAACTGGGTTCCCGATGGCTTGCTTTTATGCCCATAAAGCTATATCCCAAACAAAGGATATTTCTCAGTTGCCCATCGCCGCTGACAACTCAGCAGATAGGGGCAATCAAGTATTAGCACTGCAAAAACTGGAAATCAAGCAGGATGAAACAGCAACCAACTTAAATCAGTTTCCCGATGCGATCGACACCAACCCTGAACCAGAAACACAATCGAACCCCGCCGAGAACAGCCAAGATGCCTGTTCCACAATCGATGGAACTGGTTGTGGTGCGGGCATCTTGCCCGAACAAACAAATCTGGTTGACAACGATCCCCAATGTCAGAACCAGCTACATTGCAATCATGTTTTAGCCCAGAACCAACCCTCGCTGCCTCCAAACCTGCCACCGCCGCCGACGGAACAAGATCCAAATCGCGATCGATTTCTGCAACCGGCCCCGCAGCCTTCCCCAGAACCTCCCCAAGTACCGCCCACAGTAGCGCCGGCGTCCCCGTCGCCAGTTCCCCCAACGCTGCCGAATACACCTATTGAGGTGCAGAAAATTCAAGTAGTTGGCAGCACAATTTTAAGCCAAGACGAAATTAATGCCTTAGTCAACCCGTTAGAGGGCCGTTCTGCCACCCTAGAACAGCTCAAACAAATCGCCGACAAAATTACCGAAATTTACCTCAATCGTGGCTACATCACTTCGAGAGCAGTCTTGCCACCCCAAACTATCACCGCAGGGGTAGTCCAAATTCAAGTGATTGAAGGCAAGCTAGCCAGAATTGAGGTAGAAGGAACTAAAAGATTGAATCCAAGTTACATCCGCAGCCGGATTCGACTCGGTGCCGGAATGCCTTTAAGCACAGCTTCGTTAGAAGACCAACTCCGGCTGCTGCGAGTCGATCCTTTATTTGACAATGTAGAAGCCAGTCTGCGGGCTGGGGATAAGGAAGGCGAGAGCATTCTGATCGTCCGAGTCTCGGAAGCTAATCCGTTTCAACCTACTTTCAGCATTGATAATTACTCGCCTCCCAGTGTCGGTTCCGAAAGATTGGGGGTTAGTTTGCGGCACCGCAATATAACAGGAAATGGCGACGAACTGGCAGGGGCTTATTATCGATCGCTGGGGGATTCAGATGTGTTTGATTTCAGCTATCGCGTGCCGCTAAATGCGATGAACGGCACTTTGCAATTGAGGGCGGCGCCGAACCGCAACAGTATCGTACAAGAACCTTTTGACGCTTTTGACATTTCAGGAAAATCGCATTTATTTGAAGTTAGTTACCGCCAGCCGCTGCGGAGAACGCCGATCGAAGAATTTGCCTTATCTGCCGGTTTTACTTATCAGACAGGTAGAACTTTTGTCGGCGGCGAACCGACTCCTTTTGGCATCGGCCCGGACTCCAATGGTGTCACCACTACGAGCGCAATTAAGCTGGGACAGGACTACATTCGGCGCGACCCGCAGGGTGCTTGGGCCGTGCGATCGCAATTTACGATCGGCACTAGCTTGTTTGATGCTACTCAAAACGAAGGTTCTGATCCCGACGGACAATTTTTTAGTTGGCTGGGTCAAGTGCAGCGAGTACAGCGATTGAACGACAAACATTTATTGATTTTGCAGGCTGACTTGCAGTTGTCAGCTAATAGTTTGTTGCCTTCACAGCAATTTGTAATTGGCGGCGGGCAATCTTTGCGCGGCTACCGCCAAAATGTCCGTTCTGGGGATAACGGCTTCAGAGTTTCGATCGAAGATCGGATTACTTTGCAGCGCGATGCTTCGGGAAATCCCAAACTTCAATTGGCTCCCTTTTTGGATGCGGGTATGGTATTGAACGTTGCGAACAATCCTAATAAATTAACAAATGAGACATTTTTAGCAGGTGTGGGTTTGGGGGTAATCTGGGAACCCATACAGCGGGTGAACCTGCGCGTAGATTACGCTCTTCCTTTGGTGAGGATTAGCGATAAAGGCGATAATCTGCAAGATAAAGGCATTTACTTCAACATAATTTATACGCCCTAAAATGAGCGCTCAGCACCTCTGGTAGGCATATAAATTGTCTGTTATGGCAGAGGGGAGATGGGAAGAGTGGGCGAGTGAGAAAGAGGGAGAAAGTGGGGGAGTGGCAGAGGAAGAAAATATTTCCTTCTTGCTTCTTCCCTCTTCCCTCTTCCTTGTTCAACACCCAATATTAATCGCCGACTTCCCCAACAACCTCCGCAGCAGCCTGAGTTTCGAGCCAGAGTTTCAGCAGCAAGAACTCCACCCGATCGCCCAACACAGTCGCAAACACGCCGTCAGCCCCCTCAGACGCGCCAGAAATCCACGTACCGCGCAGTGTCACTTCTACAAAGTCAGCATCAGCAACACAAAGCTCGATCGCATCGTTGTCGTTTCGGCGGGCCTCAGATTCCAACAGAGGCAGCGCCGGCAAATTCGCGGGCAGCAAAAATGCCGCAGTGCTCGGTTCGACGCTGATGCTTTGACCAACTCGCATAGCCAGCACAACTCGCAGCGCCACTAACTGTTCGGGAGATTGAGCCAAACGCTCCAGGTTAAAGCCCGTTTCAGTGTAAGTCAACTTCAGCATATTGACAGCCCTAAATTTGGAATTGAAAGTTTAAAATTGAAAATCGGGAATTGGGAATTGGGCATCGGGAATTGGGAATTGGGCATCGGGCATTGGGCATTGGGCATTGGATATGAAGGAATGAAAACTTTGCTATTGGGACCTAAGATCCTTTTCAATTACAGGACTTAATTAGCTATTAACTATTAGCTATTACCAATTACCAATTACCTGTTTGGCCCATGCCCCATGCCCCATGCCCTATTCCCCATTCCCTATTCCCCTATTTGGTATTCGTGCCAAAACAGTTCGGCAAAAGCAACAGTGGGGTGTATGGGGGCTTTCGGCTTAGTTCGCAGAGACATTCCAGCTTCTATGGGAGTTCGATCGCCCTTACGAGAGTTGCACCGTTCGCAAGCAGTCACCACGTTGTCCCAGGTATGCGGGCCGCCCTTCGATCGAGGCATGACGTGATCCAGCGTCAAATGTCGGTTGCTGCCGCAGTATTGGCAAGAATGAGCGTCGCGGCGCAGAACTTCCCGGCGATTCACCGGGGGCACTTTCCACAGGCGTTCCCTGTTACCAAAAGTCAAGCGGATTTGTTCGGGTACGTGGATGCTGGTGCTGGGCGATCGCACCAGCCAGCCGTTGCCAATGCTAAAATCCAGAGGTTCAGCCTTGCCTGTTACCAACAGTACGATCGCCCGTTTGATGTTGACACGGCTCATTGGTAGGTAATTCTGAGAAAACACCACCACAGATTGCCTCAATACATCAGTTACTACGGTCACGGCTTGCTCCTCCTCATCAATTTTGGATTTTAGATTTTGGCTTGTGAATTTTGAATTTTGGGTGGTTCGTCAGCATTGGCTACATCTGGTTTTTTGCCAGTTTCCCAAGCGGATCGAATTTCTCAAATATCCAATCAAATGCCCCCGCTTCTGTTACTTAGAAGCGGGGGCTAGAAAAACTGCTAAAGGCAAATTTTCATCCTGTCTTGGTACAGTCGTTTAGCTGTACCTCCCGCTTCGCGTATCTCGATATGGCTGTGCCACTGGCCGACCGTCTCGGTCTATCTCGTTGTAATTAATTTCTGCAATTTGTCCTAATCCACTATAACCGTGTTTATTTAGGCCCAAGCCCGCCCACGAGGTCGCTGCGACAGTCGCAAAACCCGTCCAAAAGACGTGCTGTAACGACTCGGAGCGACCCCTGGGGCGATCGCACTTCAGTTGATAGGTGGAGTAGGTGGGGAGAAATTTCACTGTAGGCAGAAGGTGGTTAAGAAGCTTTCAATCTAGCTGTAAACATACTACACTGATATTACACATATGTCCACCCATCACGGAGAAAAAATTATGCATACCCTACCTAGAACCTCAACCACCGAAATGGAAGTCACCAGCATTCGACTCGAAAGAGAGCTCAAAGAGAGACTTAAAGAGCTCGCGGGCAATCAAGGCTATCAAGCTTTGATT
This sequence comes from Microcoleus sp. FACHB-DQ6, assembly GCA_014695175.1. Classification (GTDB taxonomy): domain Bacteria; phylum Cyanobacteriota; class Cyanobacteriia; order Cyanobacteriales; family Microcoleaceae; genus Microcoleus. Next base: position 8,254 of record JACJNV010000205.1, read on the forward strand.
CGAGATTTGCTCTGGAATTACGTGCAGCAGAAGTCTGGAGAGTATCGGCAGATGTTTTCTCGATCGGATATTCGAGCCAGCATTAATGCCACAGCACAGCAGGAGGAACGCTGCGCGCTTACAGGAGAGTTGATTCGACCGGGCGGGCCGATGTTATTAGGCCTGACGATTCACGGCGAAATGGTGCCACTGAGTATAGGGAGTATGGCTGGATAAACCAGTTTATCGAAAATTTGTGAGAGCGATCGGCCTGGGGTGAAGGCCCCAGGCGCTGAAGATCATACTATTTTAGATTTTAGATTTTAGATTTTAGATTTTAGAATTGGCAATGACTTATAAGATAAGGGTTGGGAGCTTGCCTAGAGTTGCATTGCTTTTGGGAACTGGTATAACAATACTTCAAACATTTTTTGATTACCAACCGTAGAATAAGGGTTTCAAGGCTCCAAGGCAATCGAGTTACCAACGGAAAATCCAGGGTTTCAGACTACGAACTAAAAACACTCCGGGCTATTGGTATAAAATCCCGCAGTATTTAAACAATATTTATTTAACCAACCCCGAAGACGCGAACAGCGCGAAGAAAGATGGAGAAGAAGATAGCTAATGTTAGCAGTTCGCAATTCTGGTAACGCAGCTCCGGATGCTCCAAAACGCGCGGGCTAGTGCTAAAATTTCCATCGGGCGTGCCGAACAGACGATCGTACATTTGATGAAAAAAATTAAAGTAATGCTGAAAAACCGCTACTTGACTGCTGCGAGTTCGATCGCCCTTCTCACAATTATTGCCGGATGTGCAGCTACTGAATCACCTCAACTTGCATCTCCCTCTCCTGTAACTGAATCACCTCAACTTGCATCTCCCTCACCTGTAGCTGAATCTTCCCCGTCGCCAGTTAAACCAAGTCAGCCTCAGCCCTTAATAGTCTCTGCTACCAATCCCCAAACCCCCACAAATACCCAAATCCAGCAATATCTTAACGGGTTGGCAGCCCAAGGTTTTGCCAAAGAAAACCAAGGCGTCTGGATGCAATCTGGCAATACTTTGCTAGCCAATCATCAAGGTACCGTTCCTCTGTCGGCCGCTTCTATTACCAAAGTAGCAACATCTCTGGTAGCACTGCAAAAATTCGGGCCGGAACATGAATTTATCACCTTAATTGGTACAACTGGAAAAATTGAAAACGGCGTATTAAAAGGCGATTTAATTGTACAGGGAAACGCCGACCCGTTGTTTGTTTGGGAAGAGGCGATCGCCCTCGGTAACGCCTTAAATCAAAAAGGGATCAAGCGAGTCAGTGGCAATTTGATAATTGTCGATAAGTTTTACATGAATTTTGAACTCGATCCCCTCAAATCGGGAGAATTGCTCAAACAAGGATTGAACAGTCAAATCTGGCCCAGCGAAGCCGCCGCCCAGTATCAAACCCTGCCTCCAAATACGCCGAAACCCCAAATAGCCATTGAGGGTACTGTACAAGTTTTGCCAGCATCTCCCAACGATGTGCAGCCTTTAGTCAAACATTATTCTTTGCCCCTTGCCGAACTGATCAAGAAAATGAATCAGTACAGCAACAATCTCATGGCAGATATGCTAGCTGATACTGTCGGAGGCGCCAAAACAGTCGCCCAAAAAGCAGCAGCAGCAACCGGAGTTCCGCCGGCAGAAATTCAACTCGTCAACGGTTCGGGATTGAGCGAAGAAAATCTCATTTCTCCCCGGGCTGCTTGCGCGTTATTTATAGCTTTAGAACGCTATCTTCAACCTTACAGCATGACAGTTGCTGATGTCTTAACTGTTGTTGGGAAAGATCAAGGAATACTGGCAGAACGGGCGCTTCCCCAATTAGCAGTAGTCAAATCTGGCACGTTGGATAATGTTAGCGCTTTGGGCGGAGCGCTACCAACTCAAAAACAAGAAACAGTGTGGTTTGTGATTATGAATCGCGGGGCCAATGTCGAGACATTTCGCACTCAGCAAGAGGTTTTGCTGAAAAGCTTTTTGAATGAGTGGGGAAGTGTTCAAGTTTCGCCACCCGAATTAACGCCAAATCCTGCTAGAAGTAGTAAGGTATCTCGCAGCGAAATTGTTCAATAAGCTGTTGTGCATTTAAATTTTATATTCCAGGCGTCTCGCGTGCCCACCCCACAAGAGAGTTTGTAGGGTGTGTCAGCACAGAAATTTTAAATTTTGAGCTAAAATAATGCAAGCTGATACACCCTAGGAGTACAAACCAATTTAATTAGGGGTTTTCGCCCTAGCTACCACAATGCCGATCGCACTTTCAACTCTCCTAATATATCTGTGCAAGTCGTAAGCAACTGTCACCTCCCCAGCAGGCGAAGCGTGAATTAAACCAATATTGCCGTCAGCATTGCGGTAGACTAAACCGGTGTGGGTGACATCCAATCCTTTAACATCCGTCGCTACTGCTACAATATCCCCCGGTTTTAACTGAGAATAAACACTTTTTATCTGATTTGTCGGGATGTAATTAACAGTAGTTTTGGCTAACTCTGCTTCTTGGCTGACTATGCACTGATAAGTTGCTTCGTCTTTGACCATTTGCGGGTAACTGCTGCGGTGCTGGCTCATGAAATTTAGTGTTTTATTCATGGGAACTCCACCTAATTCAGCGGTGATATTTTCCACAGTTTGCCGTTTTTCATTGTCGTTAATCCATTCGGAAAAATAATGCAATCTACTGCAATAACCGTTGATTTTACCGTTTAAATACCGCTGTTCTTCTATGCGATTGACAAAATTTTGATAGTCGTAATCTTGTACTGCTATGCCCCTGGCGAGCGCTAGGACGGTTTCAACAAACAAAACGCAATCAAATTTATTCAAAGTTACGATCAACTTTTCTTCGCCTGATTCGTCCAGTAAACCAGCGGCGTAGGGCTTTCCTCGGAATTTATCAGCGATCGCCTGGACGATTTCTCCGATCGTGCGATCGTGCAAATTTTGTCGTTTAGCATACTGTACAACCTTTTCAAAACGTGCTATCTCTTCTGGTTGTGCAGCGGTTTCTCTCTCCGGATTATTGGAGTCAGGTCGTCTTGCCAGCACCTCCAGCAATTGGGAATAGGAAATTTCAGGTAAATTGTTGAAGTCCCAAAATATACTTGGGAAACTGGAAACAGTTTGCTTGTTTGTTACTTCCTCATTTTCCCTTTCTCCTGTCAACTCTGGCACTAGATCCGCGCCCTGTCCTTCTATTTGTCGCGAGACAACATATTCTGCAGCAGGTTGAGACTGAAATGCCCAAACTTCAGGGATCAAAAAATTATTTACCCAGGCGATCGCAAATCCTAAAACCGCCAGATTCCAAAAATTTCTCATGTTTTTCAAAGGATTTTGCTTCCACTGAGTGCTATCCTGAAATTTTTACAATTATTTAGAACTATAAATCAGGCTAGCAGACAGATAAAATTGGCAACAGCGGACTCGATCGACACACTTGTCATTTAGACGCCGCCCTATTATAAACTGATCGTGCGAGTTTGATACCACAAAACTGCAATGCAAGTAGAACGCCGACGCCGCCCCATCGGGCCCCAACGCCCAATCGAGTCCCGACGCCAAAGCAGCGAGCGTCCAGTCCAGTCCCGACGCCAAAGCACCGAGCGCCGAGTCCCATCTCGTCGCCCAATCCAGACCCAACGCCCCATAGACCTCTTGCAAAAGTCGGTCTCAATTCTTGAAATTCTCTGTGTTAATCTGCGTTCATCTGCCTTGTATCTGCAGTTGACCGAGCGAGCAAAGATTCATGCAACAGATCTAATCCAATCCCGACGCCAAAGCAGCCAGCGCCCAGTCGGACGCCGACGCCAAAGCAGCGAAGGCCCAGTGCCATCTCGTCGCCGAGTGAGGACGAAATTTTCTCGGCTAAAATACCGTAACATTTTGTGTTTAATCGCCGGAGCGATCGCGATCGGTTGGATTGTCACAATACCGTTCAGAATTCGCCGTCCCCCAGAACCGCCAGTCATCTTGACTCAACAGCCCATCTCGCCTCAAGAAACACTCTCGCCTCCGACAATTGAACCATCGGAAAATTTAGCCGATCGTCAAAGCGAGCCTACCTTTAGCTACAACATCAAAACACCTCCCAATCCAGTTTATTCTCAAGAATTGCAAGGGATTGTTGATGAAGCTGTGAAAATTGCGACCAGCAAAGGACTACCCGCAGAGCCCCTATCAATTACCTTATTTGATGTCAGCAATGCCAAAGCTCACAGCTTCGCCGGATATCAAAATCAAACTCTCCGATTTCCCGCTAGCGTTGCCAAGTTATTTTGGATGGCAGCCTTTTACTCAGCCCTAGAAAAAGGCATCATTACGCAAAGAGAATCTGCCTTTACGAACGACCTAGAACAAATGCTTCGCGTCTCGAACAACGATGCTGCTAGCCGAATTTTAGACCAAATCACAGATACAAAATCCGGGGGACGGCTCGCAGGAGAAGAATTGCAAACCTGGCTGAAAAAGCGCAATCAAATTAACAATTTTTTCCAGTCAGCAGGATACAATGATATTCGTCTAACCACCAAAAATTATCCCATACACTATTTAAAACAAGAACAGCCGCTCGGTCGCGACTTGCAATTGCGGGGCGATCCTTCCCAGCCGATTCGCAATCAAGTAACTACCGACCAAGCCGCCAGATTAATATATGAAATCTATACTAGGCAAGCGGTTTCCAGCGTCGCCAGCCGCAAAATGGCTTACTTGCTGACGAGAGACTTAGACCCCAAGGCATGGAAAAATGACCCCAGCAACTCCATACAAGGATTTCTAGGCGAATCTTTACCAACTAATATTTATTTTGGTTCCAAAGTAGGCTATACTTCCAAATCCCGCAGCGAAGCGGCATTTGTCAGAACTTTAGACGATCGCGCGATTTATATCTTAGTTGTTTTCGCAGACGATCCGGCTTATGCCAAGGACGAAACAGCATTTCCGGCAATTTCCCGATACGTTTTCGATCGGCTAAATGCTCGCGGGCCCAGCAGTTTGCAGTGAGAGCGAGTAGGGCGGGTTCACTCTTTTTGGATGAGGAATTACGCAAAACAACGTGTTTGGGCCAAAAATCCGCACTGGCGACCAAAGAAACCGATTTCTCGATCGCAAATCTACGCTTTTAGGTCAAATCCGCAGCAAGAAACCCGGTTTCTGATATCCTGTGAGCAAGCCCTAATTAGGTTTGTAGTTAGGCAGTCGTTTTTCTCTCGTCGGACGAGCGGTGACTCTCAACTATACTCTAAACTATCAGTTAAATAATTGATTGACCGAACACAATTTAACTGGGGCGAAAGGATTCGAACCTCTGAATGGCGGGACCAAAACCCGCTGCCTTACCACTTGGCGACGCCCCAACGTCTTAACCTTCACTATCTTAACATTCAAACACAGCAATCTGTCAAGCATTTTGACAATAAAATTTAAAAAATCTTTTTAGAACCGATCGCCCCCAGGTTTATTCTTTGATTGCAGGGGGGCGAGCTACCGGGATTTCAATCCTGAAATCCGCTCCCTGTCCAGGTTTCGAGATACAGTTCAAGCTTCCTCCGTGTTTTTCCACCACAATCTGGTAGCTGATAGACAAGCCGAGTCCCGTACCCTTGCCCACAGGTTTAGTAGTAAAGAAAGGGTCAAACAAGTGGCATTTAGCTTTTTCGGCCAATCCCGGCCCGCTGTCTTGAATCCGAATCACCACAACTTGACCGCTCGACTTTCCTGACTCACCAGCCTCCGAGTCTGGGTCCACCACCGCCGTCGAGATTTTGATCGTCTTGGGTGGGGGCTGATTTTCCAAAGAGTCGATCGCATTCGCCAAAATATTCAT
>JACJNV010000206.1 GCA_014695175.1 Microcoleus sp. FACHB-DQ6
TACTATCAAGGCTTCTTTTGCCTCGTTCGATAGTTGCTTTAAGTCGGGGAGTTTTTCCATTTCTCTATCTAATGTCTATCTCGTCTTCTTGTCAAGGGGGTTGAGCAATTACGTCGGATAAACGGTGTTCGAGTCTCAACGCCTCAGCTTTGCGAGATTGAATAGCCGGTGCATATTCATTATAAGTTTCGCGGACGGCTTTTAGTCCAGCAACGCCGAGAGGATCGGAGGATTTAGTTTTCGGCATTCGCTTTCTGATTTCTGCTACGAATTCAGCAAAGGAAAGGGCAGAAAAATCTTCGAGTTTTTGTCCGACTTTATCAATTAAATAAGTGATTTCCAGCCATTGCAAGACATCTCGGTGAGTTTCTTGATTAGTTTTGGCGATTTCAATTAAACGGCTGACAATGAGTTCGACTTCGGCACGAATTGAGTCAGTGGGTGGTGCGATCGGAAGCTTTTCCATCAATTCGCCAACGGGGCTCAGTGCGTCATCTTTCATGTGCGGTAAATACCGCCAATTGTGCCACCACATAAGTGCTGAATTAAGCACTCCCAAGATATACAATTCAGAAGTCGGAATAATGAAAGCTTTATTGTTGGTCAAATAACCCCTATTATCATAGCTATATGCTGGATGAAATTGAATTTCCTGATAGATAAGTTTAGGCTGTTGAAATAGGTTACAAAAAGATGGCGATGCTTGCCACTGCCACCATAATTGTTTGCCTGCTCTTGCTTCTAACTTAGTTCTATATTTTTCCAGATGAGATTTTATTATAGGATAGTTTTCTATCTCAATCTCTCTATGAGCGAAGATTATCCAAACTTCATCCCATTGAGGAGACCAGCGTTTTAGATCCTGACCTCGCAATAATGGCTTGATAATGTCAGCGGATTTAGGGTCGGCTTGAACCATACTATTTTTAGTAGCTGCATCAATCAAAAAAGCTTCGTTAAATCCTGTTTTTATGCCATATAAAGGCTTAACACCTGCAAAATCTTTGAGCGGCATTCCCACTCGTTGAAATTTCTGCATCAACTCATCAACAGCAGGAGGTTCGAGACTCCAAGCACTCGCAGTGAAACGCGATCGCGAAATTTGATAGCCGTGTTGTTGAACGTATTGTGTGAGATTGATATTAGCCAGTTCCTCGCGCGGAACCGGACAAACAATCACAGGCGAATTAGGTTCAGATTTATCTGGGTCAATCTCCCTTTCAGTTTCAGAGATACATAGAGAAGCGTTAGGTTTTCTGACGGCGACAATACACGGAAAAGTATCAGCCTCCTCAAAAATTGGCGCGTGTCCGAAATCAATAATTTGCTCGAGTAAACCTTGACTGGCAAAGAACTTGCGTAGAGGTTCGCCGTATCCCGACCTCAGCCATTTATTTGTGACAATATACGAAAGCACTCCCCCGGGTTTGAGAATCTTTAACCCGAGTTCATAAAAGTAAGTATAAAGGTCTGCTACGCCGTTATATGATTCATAATTGGCTTGCAAATAGGGTTTAATTGGAGACAGCAATTCCTGCCGCACGTAAGGCGGATTGCCAAGGACAACATCAAAACCGCCATCAGCCAAAATCTGGGGAAATTCAGCTTGCCAATCAAACGCTGTATCTGCTACATTACTGTCAGCGACGATCGAGTTTCCCGCTTTAATATTATCATCCAAATAAGTCAGCGTTTTACCAGGTTCCGCCGTCTTTAACCACAGGGAAAGTTTGGTAATTTCCGCCGATTCCGGCAGCAAATCTACGCCGTACAGGTTGTTGCTTAAAATGCTTCTGTCAAATTCAAGCGAGTTGCCGTTTTTTGGGTTACAGCCCAAAGCATTCAATTCTCGATCGACTCTTTCGTACTGCTGCATCAAATAATCAAAAGCCGCAATCAAAAAAGCTCCCGAACCGCACGCCGGATCGATGACGCGCGTTTTTTGCAGCACCTCGTCTCGATACGCTTTCCAAAACTTAATTGCAGTTTTCTTTGGTGGCTGAACCGACTCTTCAGCAACTTCGCCCATTTGGAATAAATCGCGCAATTCTTGCTCTCGCCGATGCAAATAGCCGCCGAGAGAAACCTCGACAATATATTGAGTAATATAAGCTGGCGTGTAAAACACACCTTGAGTTTTCCGCTTACCTTTTTTCTGATTGTATTCCTGTCCGGCAGTCTCAGCATTTAATTCTTCCAAATCTGTAACAGACTGCTCGAAAATATGCCCCAAAATATCGACGGAAACTTCAGTATCAAAATCAAATCGCGTCAAATTCTTAAGCTGACTGCATAAGGGATTTGGCACAGTCAATTGTGCGTCTAAAACTGGATCGAATTGAAATAAACCGCCGTTGTATCCCGGTACAGGAGGGTCATCATTTCCCACATCAACCCAGCGAAATACAGATTGATAATTTTCCCAAATTAATCTAGGATTGTATTGGTCTTTGTGGTCGTGAGCGGTGCTGAGCGTGTTTCGCGGCAGCAACCCTTTATCTTCACAAAAAGCAATGAATAAAACGCGGTCTAAAGTTTTTTGAGCTTTTTCGATGAGTACGCGATCGCGGTTGGGGATATCCTGCGGCCCAGAAAAACGAAAATGCTTGACGAGAGCGAGTCGAATTGCTTTGTACTCTTGATATAATTTATTGGTAATTTCCTCTTGAGCTTCGTCAGAGTCTTTTAACAGTCTGTCAATAACAGAACCTGTTTGATCTTGGTTTTTAGGCAAAAAATTGCGGCGACACAGCAGAAAGTAAAACCGCTTAAAAGCTTCAATATCCGCCAAGTCACTCAGAAAAAATTGTTCGTAATAAGCAGGAGTTTTATTGGTATGATAAAGTCGCAATTCTCGATAATTCGAGACAATAATCCAGCGACAATCGGGTGTATAATTAGCGTAGCGCCAACCTTGGTCAACTGCTGATTCGGTTCGCCCGGATGCGGGACGGTCTAAATCATTTTTCGCTCCCTTGAGTTCGATCGGAGCAATTACTTTACCTTGCAGGGGCACCGCTTTGCCTTTAGGATTGCCAGCAGCAGTAAAAAAGCCGATGGCCCCGTCAGCAGAACCGCCGCCATCAGAGATCGTTTGTTCCGCGTTAATTTCCCAAGCTTTCCCCGCACCTTGAATTACCGAGCAATACCCCAAAATATCCTGAAAAATATCATTAATAAAACTGCCGTGCAGGGAAACTTCTTTAACTTCGTCTAACGTACCCGTTTTAAGTGCATCAATCCACCTTCCCAATTTTTGGCGGTGCACTTCCATATCTTGCGGAAAGCTAAAAGCACGCAAAGCAGTGTTGAGTGTTTTGCTGTGAAAAAGGGCGCGACTAGAGCGATTTGTCATTTTTTCAAGCAGGTTAATAAACTTAATTTTACAGCATCCAAGTGCAACAGCCGCTCAGACCTTCTGCTATCAAATCACTTATACTCAAAGGTCGATCGCACCCTACCCCCTCAAAAAAGCGTGTAAAGCGCAGCTATCCCGCAGGGAATTGCTCGCTCTAGAGTCAAAAACGCCACTTCTAAAGCTGAGCTTGCTCTAATTTACTTTGCATATTGTAATTATCAACAAAAGCTATCATTTTTTCTCAGTAGCTTTCCGCTGCTCCCTCCCGGTTTTACAGCAAAAGTTAAATACAGGTGAGCTTATCTGCACGGAGCGAAAAGTTTTGTTACAATAGGTAAGCTGTTACAAATCGTAACTTATGCTGGTTTCTATTTTAATAATTGACGTTGCCCTGGTTGCCTGGTCTTTGCACTTAATGCAAGAGGCGATCGCGCAACGGGAATTTTCACTAATGCTAGCCGGCACCCTAGTTGCGGTCTCAGCCGCCGCCCTGCTAGTCGTGTACTTCCTCATGGGGTCTTGTTTGAGCCATTTGACCGAAATATCGCAACACACTTACTAAATCATAGTAGGGGATTGACCATTGTCCAGAAGCGAGGAGACTTTTTTGGAAAAAAAGCCGAAAGCCTTGCCCATCCAGGGTTCAAAACTAATTTCCCCAAAAAGCTTGACAAATATTGGTCAGTTAAGGCATGATTGAGAGCACGAAAAGAAAGGGGAATTAGCTCAGTTGGTAGAGCACTACAATGGCATTGTAGGGGTCAGCGGTTCGAGCCCGCTATTCTCCATAAACATTACAGTAGGGATACAGCACTGCGGTGTCCTAATTTGTACCAAAACAGTACCACCGCGTGCTTAAATTCGATCGCGACTGGTACCTAAACAGCATTGCCGTGGCCTTAAATTCGATCGTGCTACACACCGCGAAAACCAATTTTCCCGTAAAATCAAAACAGTCTACCCGCAACCAAAGCGCTACCTGTGGCAAAGTCAACTGAACCCAGCAATCCAGAGAGTCCGAGCCAACTTGCCCGCACGCCTCTGTACGACCTATCATTAGAACTCAAAGGCCGAATGGTGCCATTTTCCGGGTGGGAGATGGCGGTGCAGTACGCAGGCATCAGCAGCGAACACCAAGCAGTACGCCAGCAAGCAGGAATGTTCGACATTTCCCACATGGGAAAATTTGGTTTGAGAGGGAAACAAGTAAGAGAAAAATTTCAACCCTTAGTACCCTCAGACTTGAGCCGCTTGCAACCCGGTCAAGCTCAATATACAGTCTTGCTAAATACCAAAGGCTGCATCTTAGACGACATTATTTTCTACTGCCAAGAACCAGACCCTATCACTAGGGAAGAACGTGCAGTAATCATTGTCAATGCCGCCACTCGCATCGCAGACAAAGCATGGATTACCACTCACTTAGAATTGAGCGAACTCTGTTTTACAGACATTTCAGAAGATAAAGTTTTAATTGCCATTCAAGGGCCAGAGGCTGTTAACTATCTCCAGTCTTTTGTGGAAGACAACCTCGCACAAATTAAGGCATTCGGCCACTTAGAAACAAATCTGTTGGGACAGCCGAGTTTTATCGCCAGAACTGGTTACACCGGCGAAGATGGGTTTGAAATCATGGTGGATGCCGAAGTAGGAAAAGAACTGTGGCAAAAATTGTTAGCTGCTGGCGTTGTACCCTGCGGTTTGGGCGCGAGAGATACCTTGCGTTTAGAAGCAGCAATGGCTCTTTACGGTCAAGATATCGACGACAATATCACGCCTTTAGAGGCTGGATTGGGTTGGGTAGTTCACCTCGATACCAAAGGCGATTTTATTGGTCGTGAGGTTTTGGAACAGCAAAAAGCGAGTGGAGTATCGAAGCGGTTGGTAGGGCTAGAAATGCAGGGGCGGCACATTGCGCGCCACGGCTATCCGGTAATATTTGAAGGCGAAACACTAGGAGAAGTTACTAGCGGTACATTATCGCCTACATTGAATCGGGCAGTAGCCCTCGCGGTTGTTCCGGCAAAATTAGCTAAAATCGGGCAGCAATTAGAGGTCGAAATTCGCGGGAAAAACTATCCGGCTACTGTGGTGAAAAAACCATTTTATCGATCGCCAAACCGCCCCAGTTAAATTAAGTAAGTAAGCCTTAATTCAGGGGCCGACTAGGAGCAACGACCGCAAAAAAAGGGAAGTGTATGTGTTGTTGTGGAACGGGCTTCTAGCCCGTTGCTCATCTTGGTCAAGAAGACTCATCTACTAGCTTAGCAAATGTTCGCAAAGTTGCAGCATAGCGATCGCCCGCCACATCCCTCAAATCATTATGACCGGCCCCATCAACCCAAAAATTGAATTTCGGCTCGTTGGCGGTGGCAAACAACTTCTCTCCATGCCAAAAATGAACCA
>JACJNV010000207.1 GCA_014695175.1 Microcoleus sp. FACHB-DQ6
TCTGGACAATCCTCTACTGACAAGTCACCAGCCTGATAGGAATAATCCCCTGCGGGTGGTGATGAGCCGCACTTTGGATTTGCCGAAGTCGGCTTGGTTGTGGGAAACCTCTGTGGCGGCTACTTTGGTGCTGACTGAACCTGGGGTTAACCCGGAATTTCAGGAATTTTTGATCGCCAAAGGGGTGGAAGTTGTGGAGCTCTCGCCTCTGACACCGACTAATGTTATGGCTTATTTGTACGATCGATCTTTTCTTTCTGTACTCTGGGAGTGTGGTGGCACTTTGGCGGCCGAGGCAATTGCTGAGGGTGCAGTTCAAAAAATTATGGCTTTTATTGCTCCTAAAATTGTCGGCGGCCAAAAAGCTCCAACTCCCGTAGGAGATTTGGGGTTTTCCGCAATGACTGATGCTTTGACTTTAGAGCGGGTTTCTTGGCGCGGAGTGGGTGCAGATTGTGTGGTGGAAGGCTATTTGAAAATTAAAGATTGAAAGTTAAAAACGAGTCTTTTGAGTTTTTGATTTTTAACTTTTCACTCCTTTTATGGTTGAAATTCTGATTTGGAGTTTGATGATTGGCAGTCTCGGCTTGGAGGCTGCGCTTGTGGGTCTTTTGGTGAGCCACGAGCAATTAGATGCGGGGCAAAAATGCGATGAGGAGGAGGAAGTTTTGACTCGGCACGAATCTCAAGAGGAGAATTTTAAGGCGCCTGAAAATGCGCGATCCAAGGGCACTCCCAAATCTGAACCCCATTCTGTTGATTTGACGGTTTGGGAGTACAAGATTGTGCGGGCTAGCAACGATTTGTTCCGCAATCCTGCGATTTTTCACAAGCTGTGCGGGGAAGAGGCGGAAGTTGGCTGGATTTTGCTCGAAAAGCTGGACGACAGGCGGGTGCGGTTCAAACGTCCGATCGCGCTGCGGGACGCCCCGAGGCCTAATTTACCCACCTTTGACCCTTACCGCACTCATTACGGCCCGATCTCGAATGCGATGAGTTGGGCTGCGGCGATCGTGTTTCTGAGTGCGATCGTGCTTCCCGCTGTTTTGGGCTATGCTTTGGTGTCTACTACTCTAACCAGAAGTCGCTCTAATTGGCCTCCGGCACCTGTTCAATCTTTGCCCTCTCCCAGGGGATAAGAAACTAATAAGTGAAAGTCGGCCCAATGGAAGATGGAAGATGGAAGAGAGAATTGTTTGTTTTAATATCAAGTACGGTCAAAAAATTATAATTAGGTTTGTAGTGAGGACTTAAGTCTTCTCTTCTCTTAAGAGGGTAACAACAAACAATTATATTATAAGTCATTAACCGGACAGTATCTAACTGACAAACCCGCAGAATTATTTAATTATAATTTTTTATTTAATTCTGCATTCTGTCTTCCACCTTCTGATTGGGACTGCCTTGGAGTGTAAACCCTCATGTCATAGAAGCGGGGTGGGAGAAGGAGCGGAAAGCAATCTCAAGTCATAATTTGTATCGCCTTGAAATTGAGAAACGCGGACGAAATAAGTGCCCGCAGGTAAAGGCCCATTGCTGACAATTGTTTCTGAAGCCGTGCTTAAATTGTTAGACGAAGCAATCAGATCGTCTGCTCCAACTGCGCCGTTGCCGTTGATATCTTGAATTAATTCAACATCAACATCTGCACTCAAACCGTCAACAGTTACACTGAAAAGGCTGGGAGTATTGAGGATGAAACTGTAAATGTCGGCTGGTTCAGCAGCTCCCACAAAATCGCTCGCCGTTTGAATTTCTGTCAGAATGCCCAGGCTTTTTGCCGCGTTCAAATTGTCTGCGGGATCGGGTAAAGTGATCAAAAGTCCTTCTTGTTGACCGAATTGAATGTAGTGGTCGATCGCACTTTTAACTGCGCCACTATTGACTGCTGCTGCTACCAGCGGATATTTTTCTAAATAAAAGCTGGGATCGAAGAAAACGCTGGGTTTGCGGTTTTCTAATTGGCCGGCTTTGAAGTAGTGTTCAAATGGGGTAAATTGATTTGCTTGGACTGCTGTCTGAACGTCGGGGTTGCTTGTTAGATAAAAATTAACATCGAAGAATGGGTTGGGGTTGCGTCGTTCAAATTGACCGTATCTGATAAAGTGGTCGGCGACTGAAACGCCATTGAGTTTGACTGATGCCGCTACATCTGTATTGGTGTCTAAATAATAGCTGGCGTCGAACAGGGCATTGGGGTCGCGATTTTCAAATTTGCCAATTTTTCGGTAGTGATCGAAGGGACTCGATACCGTGCCTCTGGCAACTGCTACGGCGACATCTGGGTTGTTTTCGAGATAAAATTTGCTGTCGAACAGTGTTCTGAGGGTTAGCATTATTAAAAAAATCTCTCTGGACTTTAGTCTGGAAAGTGCACGATCGAGAATCCAGTTTACATCAAAGTTTTGTTTTGTGAGGATGTCTTAATTATGGCTAAATCTGCACTGATGGCAATGCTGCGCCGCGCTGCGAGTATTGCTCAGAAATCAAGGGAAACGGGCATTCCGGCTGATGAACTGCTGGGGATGCTGAGCGCTGGCATTCCCAATTCTGCCATATCTCGGCGCCGGTTGCTGCACGGAGGCTTAGCTGCTGCGGGGGCTGTCGCTGCTGCGACTTTTACCAGGGAGGGAGGGGGAGCTTTTGCTCAACAGGGCGGACGATCGCCCATTTTGGTTGTGGGTGCGGGGATTGCGGGTTTGACGGCGGCTTATCGCTTGCGCCAAGCGGGCGTGCGCGCCGATATAATCGAGGCAACTAACCGCGTGGGGGGGCGGATACGCACTATTCCCAAGGTGGCTGGAACGCTGATTCCGGCGGAGTTGGGGGGAGAATTTATTGACACCGGCCACACTAATTTAATCTCGCTGGCGTCGGAATTGGGTTTGCGGGCGATCGACTTAGCCCAAGTGCAGAGTGGACTGGTGAAGGATACTTTTTTCTTTCAAGGGCGCCGCTTTTCTCTTGAGCAATTAATCGCGGAATTTGCGCCGCTAGCGAGTAAAATTACTACTGATTTGGAGGCGGTTGGCGATGAAATTAGCTATCTCGATTTTACGGAAGCAGCGGAAAGATTGGACAATCTTTCGATCGCTGAATATGTAGACCAAGCTGAGACTAGCACGCTTGTCCGGCAGTTACTCCGCATTGCTTACACGACTGAATACGGTCGAGATCCTGAAGAACAGTCGGCGTTAAATCTGCTGTTTTTAATCGGTTCTGAAGCGGGCAGTTTTGAATTGTACGGCAACAGCGATCAGCGTTATCAAATTGATGGTGGTAACAGTCAAATTATCAACCGTTTGGCGGGTCAATTGTCGGGTTCGATCGAAGCGGGGACGGTTTTGGAAGCGATTACTCTTTTGCCGGATGGCCGCTATCGGGTAAATTTGCGATCGGGACAAAGCGCGTTCGAGCGCACTTACGAGCGAGTTTTGTTAACTTTGCCGTTCAGCACTCTGCGAGACGTTAGAATTAACGTACCTTTGCCCCAACCAAAGCGCAGGGCGATCGAGCAGTTGGGTTACGGTACTAATTCTAAGTTAATTACTGGCTATCGCAGCCGAATTTGGCGAGAACTTTATCGCTCGACTGCTTCTGTTTATAGCGATTTAGGATTCCAGAATACCTGGGAAGCTACGCCTTTTGCCCCTACTCCTAACGGTTTAGTTACTAATTTTACAGGAGGAAAGCAGGGTTTGTCGATCGGTGCCGGAACTCCAGAAGACCAAGCACAAAGATTTTTGAACCAATTTGAAAGAGTTTTTCCCGGAGTGAGAAATTTGCGATCGGGCAAAGCTGTGCGAGCTTATTGGCCCGGAGAACGCTTTTTCAAAGGTTCTTATGCCTGCTATTTAGTCGGACAGTGGACGCAAATGTACGGCGTTGAAGGCGAACGAGTTGGCAATTTATATTTTGCCGGGGAACACACTTCCCTGGAAAATCAAGGTTACATGGAAGGCGGTTGCGAAACTGGACAAAGGGCGGCTGTTGAAATTTTGCAAGACTTGGGTTTGATACCTTCTGCTGATGCTTTGAATGCTCGAACTGCGAGTAATTTAAACAATCGCCGTCCCAGCCGGAAAGTTCCCGGAGCGCAGAATCTTAGGAATAGGAAGCCGAGTATTAGATAATCTTGTAAGGTGCGTATCTAATTCTTGTGTGGTGGCTGTGAGCAACGCGCATCTACTTCTTGTGGTGTGGCTGTGAGCAACGCACATCTAATTCTTGTGGGGTGGGCTTCTAGCCCGCCCGAAAAATTAAATTAGTCATAATATCCACCATACAGAGAGATATGCAAACCTAAAAATTATGTGAATTATATTGTACAAATTTTGGTCAAAAAACATGATTGTTTTACCTTTAACACTAGGTTTATCTAGTTTGCTAATATCGCCGCTCTCGGCTCGCCCTCTGCTTACAGACTTTACAAATACAATGGCTCAAGCTTTACCAGTTGATGAGCCGTTTTGCTACATGAAAACCCCCGACGGCAAAACAGTAGACTTGGGCAAGTTATGCGAGAAACAGCCATCTTTAGGAACTTCCCAAACTTGCATTCCCGGTTCCAACATCGCTGCGAAAGTGTCAATTGCGGCGACTAATTATGACGGCAACTTTTTCAGCGGTCAAGTCCTTAATCAAGGCTGCCAAATAATCAAGAATGTCAAAGTCAATTATGAAGTTTTGGACGAGTCAGGCAATTTAATTGACAACGGATTTATCTACGCTGAACCAGTTAGTCTTGCACCCGGACAGTCAGCCGCCTTTCGGGGTGCAGTTGTCGCGGGGGCTAAGGTGCAGGCGACTCATGCAGACGCTCAAGAATGATTTTAGATTTTAGATTTTAGATTTTAGATTTTAGATTGAAGAATTCGACAATTAACCCCACGGATGAATCCGGGGGCGTTGTATCCCGGATGCTTTCGGTCAAGAATGATTGTTGAGATTTGTCCGATCGCTGTTATCATATTCTGGCTCAGATATCTCTATGACTTACGCAGAGATCCCCCTAAATCCCCCTTCAAAAGGGGGACTTGGAATAATAATCTTGTTCCCCCCTTATTAAGGGGGGTGAGGGGGGATCGAAGTTTGAATATTCTTGCAGAGATCCCCAAAAACAGAATTTGCGAGGGCAAAATATCTTGAAAACTCGATCGACATACTGGCAAATCTTACCCTACCTCCGTCCACAAAAACAAACCATCGGTAAAGCATTAGCTTGTACCGTAGTATTTACCATATTTTGGCCGATTATAGCGTGGCTGGTTGGCGAAACAGGCAAATTTATAGGTAATGGAGATTTAAAAGGGTTCGCTCAAATTGCTGCACTCAGCGCCATTATATTTCTAATTCGCGGTACAGCCCAGTACGGTCAAGATACGCTGATGGCAAAAGCAGCTTTGACTATTGCTTTAGAAATCCGCAAAAAAGTCTACGCACACCTCCACAACCTCAATCTCGGCTACTTTGAAACTGCCAAAACCGGAGACTTATCCTACCGCCTCACAGAAGATATTGACCGCATTGGCGAAGTCGTAAATAAATTTTTTCATCAGTTTATCCCTTGTGTTTTGCAGCTAATTGCCGTGCTGGGGTATATGATTTATCTCAACTGGCAATTAACTCTAGGTGCATTAATTATTGCACCGCTGATGGCTATCTTAATTGGTTGGTTTGGGGAGAAACTGCTAAGTTACTCGCGCCAAAGTCAAAATCGCATCTCTGATTTATCCGCTTTGCTGACAGAAGTATTCAGCGGCATTCGCTTAATCAAAGCATTTGTGGCTGAAGACTACGAAATTGCCCGCTTTGCAGAAGAAGCAGAACAAAACCGCCGCGCTAAGTATTTGTCAGAACGAATAAAAGCACTTCAGTTCGTTGTAGTTGGCTTTTTGGAAGCGATGAGCGTGATTTTGCTCTTTTTCCTGGGAGGTTGGCAAATTTCTCAAGGAAATCTCACAGGTATTCAATTTATGAGTTATATCGCAGGGGTGGCACTTTTAATTGACCCGATCGCCATTACCACTGCTAATTACGGGGATTTTAAGCAGGGAGAAGCTTCTAGCGATCGCATTTTTGAATTATTAGCAATTCAACCAACAGTAGTCGAAAAGCCTGGGGCGATCGAACTTCCCCATGTTACAGGCAAAGTCGAATACCGCAACATTAATTTTGCCTATAACTCAGAGACACCCATTCTGCAAAACATGAGTTTGTTGGTGCTTCCCGGAGAAATGATTGCTCTGGTGGGTGCATCCGGTGCGGGTAAAACTACTTTAGTAAATTTGCTACCCCGATTCTACGATCCGCAAGCGGGACAAATTTTAATTGACGGTATTGATATTCAAGATGTCACCTTAAATACTCTGCGGCGGCAAATCGGCATTGTACCGCAGGAAACTATTCTTTTTTCGGGTACGATCGCTCAAAATATCGCTTTCGGTCAATCTTATTATGAACTGAAAGATGTTCAAAAAGCTGCGGAGATTGCTAACGCTCATCAATTCATTAGTCAGTTTCCCGAGGGCTATCAAACTTGGGTAGGAGAAAGGGGTGTAAATTTATCTGGGGGCCAAAAACAAAGAATTGCGATCGCCCGTGCAGTTTTGCTTGATCCCAGAATATTGATTTTGGATGAAGCGACATCGGCGCTGGATTCGGAATCCGAAAGTTTAGTGCAAGAAGCGCTGGAAAGATTGATGCGCGATCGCACTGTGTTTATTATCGCGCACCGCTTGGCTACTGTGCGGAGAGCCGATCGCATTTTAGTTTTGGAAAAAGGCAGAATTGTCGAATCTGGGACGCACGAGGAGTTGCTGGAAAAGGGATCTCGATATGCTGGCTACTACGCTCAACAATTTAGTCAGTAGGCTACATTAGAAACCGGGTTTTTGGCTGTTTCTGCGGGCCTCAACGACGTATTCTCGAAAAAACCCGGTTTCTGACTACTCGCGAGTAAGCGATGCTGGGGATAACTCTAGTAAAAATCTCATTCTAAAGCCTCTCTCGTCTCCAAAGGAAGCTGCTCCCTAACTAGCATAAAGTCGTCGGAGAACATATTTAAACTATCAAAAAAAGTTTTCCAAGGATTTTCTTTGGAGCTCGGGAGCTTTTCTGGTATAATCACAAAAACTTCAACCTCTTCGCCCACAGATCCAGGCGGCACTTGAATTTCAAGTTTATTTCCTGCAAGGACTTTGGTTGTAATCCGTATTGCTGACTGCATACTTCCTCCTTGGCGATGATTAATTTTCAACAGCCCCTAAAGCTTTGATCGTCACTTTCTCAAATTCCGTTAAACCCGTAACTCCTGCAATATTCATGTTTTCATAAGGTCTGTCACTTTTCAATATTTTGAGGCACTCACCAGTCTCAATATCCCAAAGTCTAATTGTGCCATCCTGACTGCAAGCAGCAATAGTTTTTCCATCTAAATTGGAGGCAACTGAGTTAATTCTACTTGTATGACATGGCAAAATTTTTAGACATTTACCTGTACTGATATCCCATAATCTTACCGTTAGATCGACACTTCCACTAACAACTATTTCACCAGAATAACTAAAGGCAACTGAACTTATCCAATCAGTATGCCCGTGAAAAATCTTGAGGCATTCACCGCTGTTGATATCCCACAGTCTTACTGTTCGATCGACACTTCCACTGGCAAGTATTTCACCGTTCTGGCTAAAGGCGATCCCGCGTATCCAATCAGTATGCCCCTGCAAGATTTGGAGGCATTCACCAGTATGGATATCCCACAGCCTTACCGTTCCGTCATAACCTGCACTGGCAAATATCTCGCCTAAAGGACTGAAGGCAACCGAGTATAATGAACTGTTATGCCCTTGTAAGGTTTTGAGGCATTCGCCAGTACCGATATCCCACAGCCTCACCGTTTGGTCATAAGCTGCACTAGCAAGTATTTCACCCGAAGGACTGAAGGCGATCGACCGTACTTCATTTTCCCACTGTGGCAAAGTATGGAGGCATTCACCACTGCGAATATCCCACAGCCTCAGTGTTTGGTCATAACTAGCACTGGCAAGTATTTCACTCGAAGGACTGAAGGCAACTAAGTGTACCCGATCGAGATGTCCGTGCAAAATTTGGAGGCACTCACCGCTGCTGACATCCCACAGCTTGACTGTTTGCGCGTCATCGCCGCTGGCCAGCATTTCACCGTTGGGACTGAAGGCGATCGACCTTACTTGATTGCTATGCCCTTGCAGTGTATTCAAGCATTCACCAGTATTGATATCCCACAGCTTCAGCGTTTGGTCACCGCTTCCGCTAGCAAGTATTTCACCCGCAGGATGGAAGGCGACTGACCCTATTCGATCGTTATGTTCTTGCAAAGTATTCAAGCATTCACCAGTCCAGATATCCCACAGTTTTGCTGTGCGATCGTGACTTCCACTAGCGAGTATTTCGCCATTTGGACTGAAGGCGATCGACCGTACTTTATCGAAATGTCCCTCCAAAATTTTGAGACATTCACCGCTACCGATCTTCCACAGCCTCACTGTTTTGTCGTCGCTACCACTAGCAAGTATTTCACCAGCAGAATTGAAAGCAACTGAAAATACGTTTTTATGACCGTACAAAATTTTGAGGCATTCACCAGTACCGACATTCCACAGCCTCACTGTTGTGTCGCCACTTCCACTGGCCAACATCTCACCAGCAGGATGGAAAGCCACTGAAAATACAACTTTAGTATGGTCTTGCAAAATTTTGCAGCATTCACCCGTGTGAATATCCCATAACCTGATCGTGCAATCGAAACTCCCGCTAGCGAGTATATTTCCATCAGGATTGAAGGTGACTGACATTACTGATTCGGTATGTCCTTTCAAAAGCTTTGAACATTTACCACTGCTAACATCCCACAGCCTAATTGTTTTGTCATAACTCCCGCTAGCAAGTATCTTACCGTCAGGACTGAAGGCGACTGACTCCACCACGTTGGTATGTCCTTTACAGGTCAATATTTCTCTGCCACTGCTAGCTTCCCACAAGCGAACTACGCCATCAGTATCACCTGTAGCTAACAGTGTGCCATCAGGACTAAATATTACTGAGCGAACACTGCCGAAGATTTTAGTAAAGGCTGAATTAGCCAAATTCGCTTCAGCAAAATTGACGCGGCGCAGCGTCGCATTTGTAAAATCAGCACCTAAAATAACGGCACTAGAGAGGTCTTTACCTTCTAAAGCAGTCTTGTCCTTTTTTAACAACAGCGTCGCCGCATTCCCTCCCACGTAGCCTACTTCGGTTTCAGTTTTACCTCGCGTTGCTTCTATAATTTCGAGTAGGGGCAATCCCCCCGTGGTTGCCCCTAAACTTTGGTCGGGCGGGCACGGGGGCACCGCCCCTACTAGCATCGGCAACAACAAATCCATGACTGCTTTCGTCAGTGGCGCTTGTCCGAAACTCTGAAGAAGTTGATCTAAATCTTCAGCAACAAATCCTTTCAAAGGCGCGATAAGTTCGTTGTTATTTCTCTTCTGGGCCTGAAGCCGACAATAATTAGACCAAGTGTACGATCGAGGTTCTGCATCAGGGTTGACACAAGACTGTTCAGGCGCAACTAATTCGGTAAAGTCGGCGGCCAAAACTCCCAATTCCGCTGCAAATTTATAAGCGACAAAAAACTCCAACAGCGAACGGTGCGCCGGAGTATAATCGCCATCTGCATTGCGGATTAGCATCGTTTGACCCATCATGTCGTAGTGCCAGTGGTCTAAGTCTTTTTCCTCTTGGACGATGGAACCAAACAAGCTGCGAATGCGATCGGGAAAACCGCGATAATTCAGGCTCATTTGGTCGGTAGAGAGCATTTCCCACGCTAACTCGCACAAAAAGTAAAGCTTATCTGCTACAGAAGTAAAAGTGCGTTCTGCTTTGATATCTCTCTCTATTTTCCGCCGCACCGCATACAGATAGATCCGCGACATATCGACTGGTTTTCCAGCTTCAATATCGGGCAATGCTTCCAAAATTAACTCGGTCATCACCGGGCGACGCGCTAAATCCAATAACTGCGGGTTTCCCATCACTTTTTCTACAGTCGCCGCTTCTGTTTGAAATGACAGCGCTTGCCGAATTTGCTCGTCGTTAAATTTTTCTAGTTCTAATACTTCAAATTGGGGAGTTTCGCCTGTTAAAATGGTTGTTGATGCTTGCAGTTCTGCATTTAACAATGCCCGTCCTTCCTTGGCTTCAGGAAAGTGTTCGGTACGGCAAGTGAGGATGACTTTTGCGCCGGGAACAACGGCTTTTGCTAGTTCCCAGAAGTTGTTGATGGTTTCTTGCCGATCGCACTTAGCGGCCATTTCATCAAAACCATCGAAAATTAACAGAAATTTACCCATGCGATTCAGTTGTTCAAAAGCCGAATAACCCGCCAAAGGTATCTCGTGCTTGCGAAAGAAAAACTCGGAAAATAGCGACTCGACACTAACTGCTTTGGCGTAATCCCGCAAAGGAATTACTAACGGCAAACGCGGACGTTCCAAGCCGCGCCTTTGAGCATCTCGGTAGCGTTGCAGCGCCATCCAAGCATAGTGCATCGCAAACCAAGTTTTCCCCGTTCCAAATTCTCCTAAAACTGAAATATGTTCTTTTGCGGGGTCATCTAACCACAGGTCAATATAACCTTCGATCCAGCCATCTCGCCCGTCATAATGACTCACGCCTATCTTGCGGTGAGTATCGGGGTCAATTTCTTCTTTCGTACAAGCTAGCGGCACATATTTGGTATCAATTCCTCGGCTGGTTATTTCAGTTTCTAGCCAATCCAGATAAGCGGTAAAATCGGCATCTTGGTCGAGTAATTCATCAAACGTATAGCAAGCTAAATTACGATTTTCGGCTTTTTCTACTTCATCCCGGGCCGCGCGACTGATGCGGCGGGCGGTGACTAACCACCCTTCATCGGTGCGATGTTTTTCCACCGACTCGCGCAGGGCTGAGATATCCCTGAGTCCGGCTTCTCCGGCAATTCCGCGCACTAAAATGCGATCGTACCGATTGCGTCTGACAGGAACATTGATAATCCATTCAAAATAGTTATCTTCCGAGATTTGATAGGTTTCAAACTTATAACTTAATGTTTCAAACCAACCACGAACTTGTTGCGATAAAATAAAGGCTTGAGACTTTTGAATATTCGTTGATGCTGCTGCGGGAAGTGCGGGATAATCTTCAGCTTCCAGTCGTGCAAATTCGGTGCGAATTCCTTCGATAGTGGGGAGGCGTTCGATGCGATCCATTACCATAGATAGGCGTTTTTGCAAAGACGCGAGCGCATTTCCCACCATCACATCTCCCAGCGTCCGCGTCCGCTTTGCTACTTCCATAAACACGGCGGCAAATGCCATGAATTCCCGTCTGGGGTCAATGCCTAAATCTCGAATTTCTTTGCCTAAAGCACTCTCATTCAGATAGTCATCGCCTGCTTTAATTAAAATGGCGGGGCTATCGGACTCGAAGGCTTTGCGAAATGCTGATTCAATCTCTTTTTGGCGAAACAGTTCTAAAATCTGCTTGGGTTTGCCAGCGCCGTATTCTACTAAAGTATAAACATAAACTCCGCTAAAATCTGCGGGCGGAGCATCGGGGTCGAGGTTAAATCTTTTTAAGATTTTGATGACAGTTTCGTTGCGCTGAAACTTGTCTTTGACGGTGCCGAAGGGAATTGCCGTCAGGAGGCTGATAACTAAGTCGAGACTAATTGGGATCATTGAGGCTTTCCTGTTTGTCCGTGGGAGTAATGCTCAAATCTCAAATCGGTAGGCTGTGTCCCTGAAATGCGTTGCGGGCGATCGCACATTGCTCTATTTTTATGGTAACAGGATTTACGCGCTCCGACCAAAGAAACCGGGTTTTTACCGAATCTGCTGGTTGGAGCGCGTCTTTTCCTAAAAAACCCGGTTTCTGACCCACCGTTGGTAAGTTATATCCAGTTAATTAACTTAGCATTTTTTATAAATTTTGACAACTATAAAAACGAGAAAAAACCGACACATATTGTAGTATAAAAAGCTCTAATATAAGTTGTTATCTCATAGTTCTAAAAGTTAAAATATAGATAACTAACAAATAAAAGTTGCTCTCTATGAAAATACAATCTTCTGTCTTAGTCCACCTGGGATTTGGCAAATATGTACGCTCCGATCGAGTAACAGCAGTAATACCAATTGAAGAAGAACGCGGGCCCGGTCGGCGCACTTTTGTGCACGTAGACGGCGAAGCAGACCCGATCGTTGCTTCGCGCGCTGAAGATACAATTGTTCGCGATTTGGTGCAGGAACCGCGCGAAATAACTCAAGCTCGGCAGCAACAAGAAATTCTGCAAGATTTGCTGGCAGATTTGAGCAATGTTAACGTCACCGTGCGCCGCATCAGCCGCGATGAAGGCGGACTCGATCTCGAACGTTTGGAGCGCCGCATTCGCCAAATTTTAGACGCCTAAAAATGAAAGACCGCCCGGGCGGTCTTTTTTATTGTTTGTGTCGCTAAAAATTTTAAGTTGAGGGTTTCAATGTAATTTCGATGTCCGCTAAACCGGTGAGTTTTTCCACCGCTTGCTCTTCTTCAACTCGCGGTACAAAAATAGTTAAACCTCCCGGAACACACTCAATAGAAACCGGAGTCATGCCGATGATTTCGCCGTCTATAACTACTTTTTGAGGTGGATCGGCACTAATTGTTACTTTTTTTGCCCGCAAATAACCGATGTCGTCGCGATCCGTAGGATTGCCGCTCAAAGCTGTTTGCAATAGGTGATAAGAAGCTGCGATCGCCCCAGCTTTATTCTGAGGCGCCACCAGCGTCACGTCCAGCAAGCCGTCATCAAAAATAATCCCGGCAGGCCCTTGAGCTAAAATGGAAGTAGCCGGCGCTGCATTCGCCACTGTCACCGCCACAGCAGTAAGGCTGATTATTCTATCTTCGGTTTCGATTTCCGCTTCAAATCTTTCTAAATTGTTTAACTGTTTAATTCCTGAAAGAATGTAAGCCAGCATTCCCCAGCGATTCTTCATTTCGCGATCGGCTAGTTCGACAGTTTCTGCCTCAAAGCCCACTCCAGCTAACAAAACCATCGGCATTTCACCGTTGCAAATCGCCGCATCCACCACCCGCGTCAACCCTCCCAAAATATTTTCGCAGGCGGTTTCAATTGTATTCGGAATCTCTAAAGCATTAGCAAAAGCATTAGCCGTTCCCCGCGAAATAATTCCTAAAGGAATATTTGTGCCGACAATCGCCCCAGCAACTGCGGATAAGGTGCCGTCGCCCCCGGAAGCAATAATTGCCTCAACTCCCCTAGCAACTGCTTCGCGGGCGATTTGATCTGCGTCTAATTCGGGGGTGGTCAGGCGAATGTCTAAGTCAATAAAAGGCTCTAAAAGTTCCTGAATTCTAGCTAAGTCTTGGTCGGGGTCGCTGTTACCGGCGACGGGATTGAAAATTAGGCAAGCTGAACGTTCCATATTTGGTAATTGGTAATGGGTAATGGGTAATTGGTAAGGACTCATTGATAATATTATGTCCGGGAAATCGCCAACAATCAAATTGATTTGTAGGGAGAACTTCAGTTCTCATCAAACTCGATCAAACTGAAGTTCTCCCTACAAACCTAGAACGGTGCAGTATTGGTGCTATAGCAATCCTAAATGATTCAGATAAATTTGTAGGGGTAGTGCCAAGAGTGCCTACCCCCTATCTATCGGGCAACCACGGGGGGATTGCCCCTACAATAATTATGCAAATGATTTAGGATTGCTATAGAGCTTTAATTAAGACTTGACAAAAGTCCACTCTAAGACTTCGCGCGGAGCTTTGTGCAGCGCTTCCTTGATTTCCTTGTTGCTGTCGAACTTGACTTTATCCAAAAGGCACGCTTCGACGTTAACAGTAAACTTATCGTCTTCAAAAGGCCAAGGAGTTACAGTCACGAGTTCGTTGCTGTGCTGTACAATATCGTAGCGCTTGCCGTCCGGGCCGACACTAATTTCTAAAGCTCGTTCTCCGGCGGGTAACTCCCGGCTGCAAAGAATTAATGATAGCCGATCGCACCACTGGAAAAAAGCATAAGCTGCCTTAGCATCTTCCTCGGAAATTTGCAACTCTTTGCGCCATTTTTTTTGATTTTCCAGTTGTTCGTCCAAAAACTCGTCGAGTTCCTTCGACTCTCCCCGCTTTCCTTCATTGAGAAAGCTCATGTGCATAGAAATCAGCATTGCTACCCACCTACCGCGATATAGGGCATTCTGCGCCATGGCTTTAATTTTCGGCAGAGAGGTTTCCGTCTGCAAGGTAAAATCAAAGGGCGCGCCCGCTTCAGTCAAAATATTTTCTTCCCACTCTTTCTCCAAATCATCGTGATGAGAAATAGCGGCTATGGTTTCGTAGAGGCGAAGCGGAGATTTCGAGCGCTTCCACTGTCCGCCAAGTTGCGCCGCGAGCAAAGCGTGGGCGCGGTGGTAAATAATTTCCCAGCCGGTGGCGGTTAAGTTAGCAATCATTGAATTTTTCTCCTCAATTAAGTTAATACGAGTATTTTGTGCCAGCATTCGGCTCTCGATCCCCCCGGCGCCTTAAAAAGGGGGGAACCGGAATCGGTCAAAGTCCACCTTTTTAAGGGCGATCGAGACTTAAAGAAAAACGAAAGTTAAATCACAAAAGGTTTGATCGAGATATCCTGCCATTTCCCCTCAAATCGTTCGACAACCAAAGGTCGGATGCGGAACTTCGGGGGACACCCATCGAGAACATCAATCCGCAAACACGAATAAGGACGGCGCTTGTGGGAACCTTGACCGCTGCGGCCGACAAATAGCAAAGATTCCGCTACCCGCCGGCTGGCTGTTTCGGAACCAGACTGCCGCCCCAACCGATAAGCTTCAGGACTCAATGCTTCCTGCAACATCGGCCCTTCCGGGCGCTGGCGGCGGAGACTGTGGCCGCTTCCCCCGCAGACAATCCAATTAATCCCAGAGTCGCCGTGTCCGGTATTTCCAGTCCGCAGGTATTCCAAACAGTGAGCGTGGCCAGTCAGCACCAAATCTACTAGCGGACGCCCCCGCGCCGCTTCCCCAACTGCATCGGCCACCCCGTCGAGCACCTCGCGCAATCGCAACCGAACCGCCAAAGTTTGAGCTTGATTCCACTTTGTCGCCTCTGTCACGTAGGGGGGGTGGTGCAGGTAAATTACCCGCCCCCGCACCTCGGAATCGCGCCAAGAGTCAATCAGCCTTTTTTTCAGCCATTCGAGCTGTTCAACGTCGGTGGCGGCTGTTCTGTCGGGCGACAGTTGTTTGTCAATATCCATCAACATTTCGTCAACTTGCTCTAATTTGGCGGCCAAGTCGTCTAGCTGTTCGGCTTCCTCGGGAATTTGGGGGTTGAGCCGATCGCACATTTCGAGCATTGCCAATTTTTCTTGTTCCAATTTCTGGCGATCGAGTTCCAAATTCTGGCGGCGAATGTCGCCCTGTTTGGTTTTCGGGATCGGTAAGGGCTCGTTGAAGGTGTTGGAGTCGAGGGCGAAGAAGTCGATGCCGCCGCTGCGGAAGGTGTAGTAGCGGTTGGGTAAGCGGGTAAAGCGTCCGGGTTGGTAGCGGAGGCAGCGGCCTGTGCTGGTGCTGGCGGTGTAGTGGGCGTCTAGGTGGCGATCGAGTTCTCCCGGCATTTTGTGAGCTTGCAGGTAGTCGAGAAACGCTTTGGCGTAGGCATTTCCGCGATCGGAACCGTGCCAGCCGACATCGAGATCCAACTTGGAACCCAACAGCCGACGCAGTGGCAAAGCTGTCGCCGACAGAATGCCGTAGACTATCGGCAAGTCGTAATAGTCGTGGTTTCCCGGTACGGGCAAAAAGGGAAAGTTAAACACCATGCGATCGTAGGCAATGCGAGAGGGATGCTCGCCGCCGACTATAAATTCTCGGTAGGGGCGAATAAAGTTTTGCAAGTAATATTCGCTGGAACCTACGAGATAAACTACATCGCCGGTGTGGAGGACGAAACGGCAGGTTTCGCGCTCCGAGACCATCTGTTCGGCAATCTGCCGCTGGGGATTGTAGCCGCGGTGATTGCCCGTGCCGCTGTCGCCTACGACTAAAAACGAAAACTCTGGAGAGTCGGTGGTTTGAGATTCTAAAACCATCCGAGTTTGGTCGATTCCCCGATGGACGATCGACTGTTCTTGCCACCGCACCCGCTCGTTCATTTTGCGGATTTTGACTTTTATTTGCGGGTCGGAAACGAATTTCAATTCACCTCTTCTCCAAAATTGCTGAGTTCCTAGTTAATCATAGTGTAGCGATCGGGCGAGTTTTTACCTCTCTCTAAAAGCTGAAAATCGAGGCGCGGGTGGTCAGAAACCAGGTTTTTTAGGAGAATACTTCGTTAAAATCGACAGCCACGGCCAAAAACCCGGTTTCTTTAGTTTCTTGGGTTTGACGCGCAGGCAGTCAGAAACCGGGTTTTTGACGAAAATACTTCGTTAAGACCGACAGCCACGGCTAAAAACCCGGTTTCTTTGGTTTTGATACGATCGCCCCGTATCTAAACTCAAATCAGGGCTGTGCAAATTATGCACAATTAATTCCCAGTAAGCCATTCAGCTTTTGCCCAAATGTCTAGTAATTTTGCGAAATAGTTTTAAAGTTCTGGACTGGAGGGATTAAACCCCCTAATCTTTTCATCCTCGCAACTAGAGGCGAGGAGTGTTAAGGTTTTATTTGATAATCTTAACTAATGCGAATGGGAAGTCCCGCGCTCTACCGAAGGTGAGCGTCGGGATGAAAATGAGCCAAAAAATAAATTGAGCGACAGCGAATCAATATCGTTTTTGTGCCCTATGATAATTTTATCGGTATTCTGCAACCTTGATAAATGTATAAAGCTTACAAGTACAGAATTTATCCCACAGATGAGCAAGATGTCTTGCTTGCAAAGTCTTTTGGCTGTGCGAGATGGTTCTGGAACTATGCTTTGAATCTATGTCAAGAAACTTACAAGAATACTGGCAAAGGACTATCTAGGGCATACATACAAGGCTTGCTCCCTGCACTCAAAAAAGAATACGAATGGTTAAAAGAACCTTATTCTCAATGCTTGCAGGTGGTTGCATTGAATTTATCTACTGCCTACAAAAACTTCTTTGACAAGAGGGCGATGCTGCCCAAGTTCAAAGCCAAGCATGGCAGGCAGTCGATCAGCTACCCTCAAAATGTCAAATTCGACGGTGACTATATCAACCTACCTAAGATTGGTTTAGTTTTCTGTCGGCGACATCGTGATTTTGAGGGCGATATCAAGACCGTTACCGTATCTCGCAACCCGGACGGTAAACATTTTGTTTCTGTTTTGATTGACGATGGGAAAGAACAGCCTGAGTTAGTCCCAGCAGATAAAGCTATTGGCATTGACGTAGGGTTAACTCATTTTGCGATTACCAGTGATGGTTCTAAGTTCGGCAATCCCAAGTATTTCGTCAAACGTCAACGAAACTTAAAACGTAAACAGCAGAAGCTTGATCGCAAAAAGAAAGGCAGTCAGAATCGAAAAAAGGCAAGACTGGCGGTGGCAAAAGTTCACTCCAAGATTGCCCGATGCCGCGAAGATTCTCTACACAAGCTATCCCGCAAGATAGTTAACGAAAACCAAGTTATTGCAGTGGAAAATCTCAACATCAAAGGCATGGTAAAGAATCATAATTTAGCCAAAGCCATTAGTGATGTTGGCTGGGGTATGTTCTGCACAATGCTTAAGTAGGGTTTGCTGAATAATCGATCGCAAACTAAGAACAGGAGCGATCTATATATTCAAACAGAGTTAAATATAAGTTTTTTCTGTATCGAGTCCCCCCATTTATAAGTGGGGAT
>JACJNV010000208.1 GCA_014695175.1 Microcoleus sp. FACHB-DQ6
TAAAATTGGCTGCTATTTCTGGTGCAGGAAGCGCTTGACGGTCTATTTTGCCATTGGGAGTCAGTGGCAGCGCTTTCAGAACCACAAAAGCAGAAGGTATCATGTATTCGGGCAGCTTTTCTTTGAGGAATGAACGCAGGCTTTCAATCAGTTGTGAGTCCTGAACGCTGAGTTTTGAGTGAAAAACGATATAGGCGACTAAACGCTGATTTCCCGGTTCATTTTCTTGAAGTAAAACGACTGCCTCGCGTACAGAGGGATGATGAGACAGCCCCGCCTCAATTTCCCCTAATTCAATGCGGAAACCTCGCAGCTTTACTTGGTGATCGGCGCGACCGATAAATTCTATATTTCCGTCTGGCAAATAGCGAGCTAAGTCGCCAGTTTTGTAAAGTCGAGTTTCCGGTTCCTGAGTCAATGACTTGCAAATAAATTTTTCTGCGGTGAGTTCTGGTTGGTTTAGATACCCGCGAGCCAATCCCGCCCCAGCAATATATAATTCACCGGCTACCCCTACAGGAACCGGCTGCAAGTGCGAATCGAGCAAATAAATCTGCGTGTTGGGTAGCGGGCGACCTAAAGGAACTGTCTGGGAAATGCGATCGCCTTGCATTTTTACCTGATAAGTCAGCACGCCTACAGTTGTTTCTGTCGGCCCGTAATGGTTGAAGATCGAGCAGTCGGGATTGTATTTCTGAATTGTTTCAATTAAATTCCACATCAAAGGCTCACCGCCGAGAATTAATCGCTTTTTCGGTAAGATTTGCGAGGCGTTAGAAGCGCTCAACAAAGCTTTTAAGTGAGAGGGAACAATTTTAAGACAATCGATAGAATGTTGCTGAAAATAAGCCGCAATTGCTTGAGGATCTGTTGCGCGTTCTTGAGTGATGATGTGCAGGCATCCACCCGAACACAAAGCCGGAAAAATAACGGTGTTTCCCAAGTCGGCGGCGAAGGTAGAAACCGTGGCATAATTTGCGCCTGATGGCAGGTTTAATTTTTCCTGAATTCCGTGCAGGTAATTGAGCAGTTGTCGGTGTTCAATGGCGACTCCTTTGGGGGTGCCGGTGGAACCGGAGGTATAGATAATGTAAGCTAAATTTTCAGGAGAAGCAGAGACGAAAGTAGTAGGAGAAAAAGAGGGGATGTCTGTATCTAAGCAGACGATATGTGCCTGAGTTTCAGGCAAATTTGTGATGAGATGCTGTTGGGTTAACAGCACTGGAGTCTGAGCATTTTGCAACATCAATGCTAGGCGCTCTTTGGGCATGGCTGGGTCGAGCGGTAGGTACGCGCCACCTGCTTTCAGGATGCCTAGAATTCCAGCGATCGCCTGTAGGGGCGATGCCCCCGTGCCCGCCCCCCTTTCAACGCAAAGGCCGACAATCACCTCTGGTTTTATGCCTAATTGTTGCAAGTAATGGGCGATTTGGTTAGCGCGGGCGTTGAGTTCGCTGTAGGTAATTTGCTGATTTTCACAAACAGCAGCTATACGGTTGGGCGATCGCTCTGCTTGTTCTTCAAATAGCTGGTGCACGCACTTATCGAGCTGGTAATCTGCTTTTGTGCTGTTGAATTCTACTAATAATTGATTTCGGGCGCGATCGCTCAGCATTTCGAGCTTGCCGATTGCGGTTTGTGGGTTGCTGGCTGCACTTTGCACCACGGCGTAAAATTGCTCTGCCAAGCACCGGATACTGTTGTCTGCAAGGAAGATAGGATCGTAGTGAAACTCAGCGGCGAGCGAGTCATTTTGGCGGTGGCAAGAGAGTTTAACTTTGAAGCGATCGCAGCACGCATACTGCTTGTAAATCGAAAAAAATACGCCACTAGCCGAATGCTTTTCGAGTTGTTCCTCAAACTCGAAACCAAATGGAAAGCCGGAAGAGTTGCCTAGATATTCGGGGGAAAAATATTCTTGATACTTGTATGCTTCGCGTTCTTCCTGCTGAATTTGCTGCAAGCTTTCCGCGAAGGAAAAGTTTTCTGTTAGTTGGCCCCGCAGCGGTAAAAATTTGGCAAACAGCCCAAGCGCTGGCTCTAGTTCTTCGTATTTTCGACCGTCGAATGCCACGCCAACAGCGAGCTCTGATTGGCCAATCAGCCGCCAGAGCAAAATTTTCCAGCAAGCGAGCAAGAATGTAGAAAGTGAGGTGTTGTACTGGCTGGCGATCGCTTCCACTTTTCCCAGCAAAGCTAACTCTAATTTGACCTCAAAAGATTGGGGACTAAATTGAGCTGGCGCGTTAATTAATCTATTTTCAAACGGCAACCTTAAACTCGCTAGCGCTGAAAAATTATGCCCAGTCCAGTATTCTTTTCCCTCCACCGCTTCCTCATCTTCGAGCAATTCATTTTGCCATTCGGAAAATTGAATGTACTGCACAACTTCATCGGTAATTTCTTCGCCGTGAAGGCAGGCGGCATAGCACTGGCTGATTTCTTGAACCAGATTTTTTAGTGTGCGACTATCGGCGCACAGTGCGGGCAAACTAACCAGTAAAATATGTCTCTCAGATGAAAGTGTAATTAAAGACAAGTGCCAAGCAGGATTGCGCTCGAAGTTGAATAAAGCGCTCTTTTCTTGCTGAAAAATCTCTTCAAGTTTGGCTTCTTGCTCCTGGGGATTTACTTCACTTAAGTTAACCCAGTTCCACGAAACAGAGCTCGGTTCGGAGATAACTTGTATAGGAATTTTTAGCCCTGCCTTTCCCTGAAAGCTTGTGCGGATAATTTCGTGGCGATCGCTAACTTTTTCTAAAGCTTTCTTTAGGTTATCAGTTTGAAGAAGTCCCTCGATCAAAATAGCGGATTGAATGCGATAAGCAGGGCTGTCTTGCTGCAACAGCCACAGATATTTTTGCTGGGGTGAAAGCCGAAATCCATTAATTGTTTGCATTGTTCCTCTTTATCAAAGCCCTACTTTATTCTCGTTATCTTTACCTGGAAGAGATGATATCAAATCCGTTAGCATCGGAATAGTAAATTCGAGTTGACTGTTGACAGTGAACAGTCAACAGTCAACAGTCAACATCATTCCGGTGTAACCGGAAATGATATGAGAGGGAATTAAATTCCTGATTCAGGAATCATTTCGCCCATCGCTACAACAATTTTTCGCGAACCGATAAATGGATTGCGACTGTGAGCGGCAAGCATATTATCTAGCATTAAGATGTCTCCTGCTTGCCAGGGAAAACTAACAGCAGCTTCCCTGTACACTGCCTGAATTTGTGCCATTACCGAGTCTTCAATAGGAGTGCCGTCACCGTAATAGACATTGCGGGGGAGGTTCTCTTCTCCAAAAACAGAGAGCAAGGAAGCGCGGGTTGCCGCATCTAAGCAGGAAATGTGGTGCAAGGGAAGTTGATTGAAAAATACCATTTCTTGGGTTTTTGGGTGCTTGGCAATTGCGGGGCGAATTTTGCGGGTTCTCAAATTATTTCCTGCTGTCCACTCAAACTCCATCCCAGCTTGCCGGCAGTATTCCTCAACCACGGATTTGTCTTCTGTTTGGAAAAAATCTTTCCAGCTTACATCCAGTCCGTCGGTGTAGTTACGGACGTACATAATTTGCTTTTGGGCAAATTTTTCTCTGAGTTTCGGGTCTAGCAACTGGTAAATTTTACGGCAGTCAACAATCGGCGTTTCTCCGCCTTGTTGCGCTGGCTGAACGCAGAAAAACCAGATTTTCATCGGCCAGCGGTGCAGGTGCGAACTCTCGCTGTGAAATAAGATAGCTTTATCTGCTGGGTAAGGAGTTGAACCGTAAACTTTTCCGCTAACTCCTTCGCGTGGCAAATCCCCGTACTCCCCAAATAATTCCGAACAAATTGAGAGTGCAAACTGCTCGAATGCGGCAACCACAGGGCCGATGAACCCTCGAAAAAGAATCCCTCCATGCTGTAGCAATTTTGCCTCTATAAATTCGCGATTATTTTTCGCCCAGTCTGCGAGATCGACATCGGCTACTGCGGGTTTTGCCACTAAAGGAAAGAGTTCGTCGGGGTGCAGGTACTCGGTTTTTATCAATTCGCCTTGCGGCAAAGCCACTGGCTTCGGCTTGACGCTTTTGAACTTACTAAAATTGCTTTTTTCACGCTTTAATTCTTGCATGGCTTGTTTCTGCTTCTGGGCTTCTGTGAGAATTTCTAAAGTGTTCAAACGACTGTCAGGCTGCGCCACAATGCTGCCGAGGAGGGTTTCAAAGCGATTTGACATTTGAGCGATCGTCTCTCTGTCAAATAGGTCGGAATTATACTTCCAACTGCCGACAATTCCTGTCTCTGTTTCCGACACAAATAGCGCCAAATCAAATTTAGCCGTACCGCTATCAATTGCAACCGGGATTAAAGTTAAACCCGCCATTTCTAAATTCGGCATAGGCGCATTTTGCATGACGAATAAAACTTGAAATAGCGGTGTCTGACTCAAGCTGCGATCGGGACGCAGTTCTTCTACCAGTTTGTCGAAGGGCAAATCTTGGTGAGTGTAAGCTTTTAATGTCACCTCGCGCACGCGATCGAGCAGTTGGCGGAATGTAGGATTGCCGCGCATATCGGTTCGCAAGACGAGGATATTGACAAAGAAACCAATTAAAGCTTCAGTCTCAACTTGTGTGCGGTTGGCCAGGTCAGTACCGACTACAATATCTTCTTGGTTTGTGTAGCGATAAAGCAGCGTTTGAAGTGCTGCCAACAAGGTCATAAATAAGGTGACATTTTGTTGGCGACTGAGTGCGTTTAGCGCTTCTGAAAGTTGCCATGAAAGCTGGAAATTTTGAATCTCAGCTCGATCGCTAGAAACAGCAGAACGCGGTTGTTTTGCTGGCAATTGCAGCGGGGGCAAAATTTGACCCAACTGCTGCTTCCAGTCAGCGAGTTTTGCTTCCAGAACTTCGCCTTGCAGCCAGTTTATTTGCCAAACAGCATAGTCTGCGTACTGTACAGAAAGTTCGGGTAGGGGAGAAGGTTTGCCACTGCAGAAAGCTTCATAAAGCGCCGCCACTTCCCGCACGAGTACCCCCATCGACCAGCCATCAGCTACGATGTGGTGTACTGTCAGTAACAGCAGGTATTCTGTCTCGTCAAGATGTAACAATGTGACGCGCAGTAACGGCCATTTTGTTAGGTCAAAAGGCTGTCGCGCTTCTTCAGCGGCGAGTCGCATTGCCTCGGCTTCTCGTTCAGCTTGCGATAACTCTCTTAAGTTTACGATCGGCAATGTGAAATTAAAAGATGAAATAATAACCTGAGCGGGTCGTCCTTCCACCGAATTAAAAGTTGTCCGCAATGCTTCGTGTCGCTTGATAATCTCCTGAAAAGTTTGCTCTAGAACGGCTACATTGATCGCCCCCTTCAAGCGCACGGCTGCTGGGATATTATAGGCAGGATTCCCGGGCTGCAATTGGTCGAGAAACCACAGTCGTTGTTGTGCAAAAGAAAGGGGCAATTCTTCCTGCCTTGACGCCCGCTTGATGGGGGGTGCTTTCAGTTTTTGCTCGGCGCGATATTGCAAGAGGCTTTCGGTGACTGTTGCGACGGTAGGGGATTCAAAAAGAGAGCGCAAGGGTACTTCAACTTGAAAAGCTTCTCGCAGGCGAGAAATCGCCTGAGTAGCCAGCAATGAATGACCTCCCAATTCAAAGAAGTTATCGTAGATTCCCACTCGCTCTAAACCGAGAACTTCAGCCCAAATTTCTGCTATTAATTGCTCGTCGGGAGTTCGAGGCTCGGTAAAATTGCTCTCGAATTCTGCTCGGTTGATGTCAGGCGCAGGTAGCGATCGCTGGTCGATTTTTCCATTGGTTGTTAAAGGCAGCGACTCCAATAAAACAAACGCTGAGGGCATCATGTACTGCGGCAATTTTTGTTTCAGGTAACAGCGCAAATCATTAATAAGTTCTGAGTCTTGAGTTTTGAGTGTTGAGTTAGAAACGATATAAGCGACCAAGCGCTTGTCGCCTGGATTGTCTTCTCGAAGCAGCACGACGGTTTCCCGCAAGGCTGGGTGCTGACCGATCGCTGCTTCAATCTCGCCTAATTCGATGCGAAATCCGCGAATTTTAACTTGGTGGTCGCTGCGCCCCATAAATTCAATGTTTCCATCTGGAAGATAGCGAGCCAAGTCCCCGGTTTTATAGATGTGTTCTGAAAGGATGAAGGATGAAGAATTCTGGATTAATGAAAAAGCAGTTCTATTTTCGGCCAAGGGATTGGGAATAAATTTCTCTGCGTTTAGTTCGGGGCGCTTTAGATAGCCTCTGGATAAGCCCGCGCCGCCGATATAAAGTTCGCCCAAAACGCCTACAGGAACGGGCTGCAAATTGGCGTCTAAAATATAAAGCTGGGTGTTGGGAAGGGGGCGACCAATTGGAATGTAAGGGGGCTCGGATTCAATGAATTTTATAGGATTAATGGCTGTCCAGACAGTCGCTTCAGTCGGGCCGTAAAAGTTCCAAAGGGGTATGTTCCACTCAAGTAATTGAGCAGCGAGTTCTGTAGGAAAAGCTTCCCCGCCGCAAACAATTAAGCGGAGGCTCGATTGTTGAAAGTTACTGGCAGCTTTTTTAGCGTCAATCAGTTGGCGGATTGCTGAAGGAGTTTGATTGAGAATGGTGACTCGTTCTTTGCACAGCAGTTCGTAAAATGCGGCTGGCGATCGCGTCACTTCCAGGGGAACGACGATTAGTTTGCAACCGTGAAGAAGTGCTCCCCAAATTTCCCAGACGGAAAAGTCGAAAGCGTAAGAGTGAAAAACCGTCCAAACATCGCGATCGCTAAAATTAAATAGAGGGCGAGTGGCTGCAAAAAGATGAACGACGCTGCAGTGGTTGACTTGAACGCCTTTGGGTTTCCCGGTGGAGCCTGATGTATAGATTACATAAGCGAGATTGTCAGGGGTTGCGTCACTCGATGGATTTTCTTCGCTTTCGGGCGCGATATTCTGCCAGTCGGAATCTAGGAAAATTTTATGCAATGCGCGGTCAATTTTCTCACCTAAATGCGACTGCGCGATCAGTATTTCAACCCCAGCGTCTTCTAGCATGAAGTTCAAGCGCTCGTTGGAATGCGCCGGATCGAGCGGAACGTAAGCGCCGCCAGCCTTGAGAATGCCGAGCAATCCCACTACCATTTCTAGGGAGCGATCGACCAAAATTCCGACCGGAATTTCCGGTTTAACCCCTAAGTTTTTTAGGTGATGTGCTAGCTGATTTGCTCGCCGATTCAGCTCTCGATAGGTTAGCTGCTCCCCCTCAAAAACGACAGCGATCGCATCCGGCGTCCGCTCTGCCTGGGCTTCAAATAATTCGTGTACGCACAGATTTTTCGGAATGTCCGATTGAGTATTGTTCCACTCGAACAGGAGTTGCTGCTGTTCAGGTTTCGTCAATATTGGCAAATGTGAAATGCGCTGTTCGGGATTGGCAGCTATACTTTCTAGTAAGGTTAGAAAATGTCCGGCTATCCGTCGTGCAGTGCTAGCATCAAACAAATCTTGGCTATACTCAAGCGTTCCATTAATACCCTCTAATCCTTCCTCCAGGTCAAGCGCTAAATCGAATCTCGCCGTTTTCCGTTCTATTTCCAAACTGCTCAACGTAACTCCTGACAATTTTATCTGCGGCGTCCGAACATTTCGCAGAGAAAACAACACCTGAAATAGCGGATTATGACTTAAATCTCGTTCGGGTTGTAGGATTTCTACCAGTTTCTCGAAGGGCAAATCCTGGTGGTTATACGCGCCGAGAGCTACTTCTCGCACGCGAGCCAGTAACTCTTTAAAAGTCGGGTTGCTCGATAGATTGGTGCGGAAAACTAAGGTGTTAGCAAATAAGCCAATTAATTCCTCGATTTCGCGTCGGTTGCGGTTAGCAATGGGGGAGCCGACTAAAATATCTTCTTGCCCGGTGTAGCGATAGAGCAAGGTTTTAAACGCTGCCAGCAGGGTCATAAATAAAGTAGC
The DNA here is from genome assembly GCA_014695175.1 of Microcoleus sp. FACHB-DQ6. Lineage (GTDB taxonomy): Bacteria > Cyanobacteriota > Cyanobacteriia > Cyanobacteriales > Microcoleaceae > Microcoleus. The sequence goes on from JACJNV010000208.1 coordinate 7,966, forward strand.
TTTTTCCCGCTGGCTTAATTGGGCGATTTCCTCTGCGAGCGCCTTGGGAATGGTGAATTTATGCACCGCACCTCGGAAGGTTTGTACTGCCGAGCGGGGGCGATCGGTTGGCAAATTTAGTACGGGGAGATTGCCTCCAAGCTGTTTTTTCCAGTAAGCAACCTGCGTCTCTAAAACTTCTCCCTGCAACCACTGGCGCTGCCAACTTGCAAAGTCTGCGTACTGTACCGACAGTTCGGGAAGGGGAGAAGGTTTGCCAGTGCAAAAGGCTTGATAAAACGTGGCGAGTTCCTGGATGAATATTCCCATTGACCAGGCATCGGAAATGATGTGGTGCGTACTCAATAGCAGCACCCAGTTTGAATCGCTCAATTGCAGCAATTTGGCACGCAATAAGGGTGCTTGTGACAAATCGAAAGCAAGCTTTGCTTCTGCGGCGATTAACCGTTCAACTTCGCGAGATCGTTCAGTTTCAGGAAGCGATCGCAAATCTATTTCTAAAATCTTCAATTCCAGATTGGAAGCGATCGCCTGAACGGGTTGCCCGTTTATTGTCTTAAAAGCCGTTCGCAAAACTTCATGACGCTTGACAAGTTCGTTGAGACTGCGATCGAGAGCTCTCGCGTCGAGTGTTCCCGTCAAACGCACGCCGGCGAGGATGTGATAGGTAAAGTTGCCTGGAGTTAGTTGCTCAAAAAACCACAACCGCTGTTGAGCAAACGACAGAGGAAAAGTGTTAGACTCTCGACTTTGAGGCAGAATTTTTTCTAGCGAAACGCTTTCTTTTTTCTGGTTTAGTCGCTGCAACAGCAACTCGCGCTTTTCAGGAGAAAGAGCCGCGATGCGTTCGATTAAATCACTCATTTGCTGACTCCTTGCTGGGCGAGAATTTCCTGAATTTGTGCTTCTGACAGTTGCTCGAGGTCTGCTAACACCTGAGCGAGCATTTCATTGTCTGTTTGTTCGGCTTGCTTTTGCGCGATCGCTACTGCAAAATCGGCGACAGTGGTCGACTCAAATAAACGGTGCAAAGGCAACTCGACCTGAAATGCTTGGCGCACTCTGGAAATTACTTGAGTTGCTAATAGGGAATGCCCTCCTAATTCAAAAAAGTTGTCGTAAATGCCGACTTTTTCAAGTTTGAGAACTTCAGCCCAGATAGTGGCTAAAACTTCCTCGATATTTGTGCGAGGCGCGACAAAGTTTCCTGTCAACTCTGGTCGCATTTCGTCAGGTGCGGGCAGCGCTCGTCGGTCTATTTTTCCGTTAGAAGTTAAAGGCAAACTTTTGAGTATCACAAAAGCAGAAGGCACCATGTACTCCGGCAATTTTGACGTTAAAAAATTGCGAATTTCCTTGTGGGTAGGTGCTTGTTTCTGCTCGGAAACCAAATAAGCCACGAGGCGCTTTTGTGCCATCTCGTCTTCCCGCGCCACAACTACAGCCTGCGCGATATCTGGATGTTGCCCCAGCACCGCCTCAATTTCTCCCAATTCAATGCGGAAACCGCGAATTTTTACTTGGTCGTCAATTCGCCCGATAAATTCGATGTTTCCGTCTGGCAAATAGCGAGCCAAGTCGCCGGTTTTGTACAGTCGCGTCTTTGCTTGCGTGTCAAATGGATTGGGAATAAATTTTTCTGCGGTTAATTCAGGGCGGTTAAGATATCCGCGTCCCAAATTATCACCGCCGATGTACAGTTCACCAGGTACGCCTATCGGCACTGGTTGCAAGTAAGAATCCAAGATATAAATCTGAGTGTTGGCAATCGGATGACCGAGGGGAACTGTGTCAAAATCGCCGCCAATTTTATCAAATTCCACTTGATAAGTCAGGACACCTACAGTTGTTTCTGTTGGCCCGTAGTGATTGAATACTGAGCAACTGGGAGCAAGATTGCGAATTGTTTTAATTAAGCTCCAGTTGGCAGATTCACCTCCTAAAATAAGCCGTTTACCAGGCAAAATCGACTTGGGTTGAGAGGAATTTAAAAGGGCGGCTAGGTGAGAGGGAACTATTTTGAGGCAGTCGATGGGATTGCGGCAGAAATATTCACCCAGTGCCTCTGGATCGGTGGCGCGTTCTTGGGAGATAATATGCAGGCAACCGCCGAAACAAAGGGCGGGGAAAATCACTGTATTTCCTAAGTCGGCGGCGAAGGTGGAAACGGTAGCAAAACTGGCATCGGCTGGTAGGTTTAATTTTTCCTGAATGCTGTGCAGGTAATTGAGCAGTTGCCGGTGTTCGATCGCGACTCCCTTGGGCGTGCCAGTGGAACCGGAAGTATAGATGACGTAAGCTAAATTGTCAGAAGAGGCGCGAGGCGTGTAAGAGGCAGAAACAGTGGGAATGTCTGTATCGATGCAAACAATATTTGCCTGAGTTTTCGGCAAGCTTTCGATGAGCCGCTTTTGTACGAGCAAAACCTTCACCTGAGCGTCTTCTAGCATTAGCGCTTTGCGCTCTATTGGGGTCGTTGGCTCAATGGGTAAATAGGCGCCACCGGCTTTGAGTACGCCCAGCATTCCTACGATTGCCTGTAGGGGCGATGCCCCCGTGCCCGCCCCCCTTTCAACGCAAATGCCAACAACGACCTCTGGCTCAACTCCCAAGTTTTGCAGGTGATGGGCGAGCTGATTGGCGCGATCGTTGAGTTCTCGGTAGGTGATTTGTTCACTTTCAAAGACGACGGCAATGCTGTCTGGATTGCGTTCTGCTTGTTCTTCAAAAAGCTGATGAACGCATTTATTTTTCGGATAATCTTTTTGAGTTTGGTTAAAGTCAATGAGAAGTTGCAGCCGATCGCGATCGCTCAGTATGTCTACCTGACTGATAGCGATTTCTGGATTTTTGACTATGCTTTCTAAGAGCGCCTGAAAGTGTTCTGACAAGCGCTTTATATCGGCCGCAGCAAATAAAGCGGAATCGTAGTGAAATTCAGCGCTTAGGGAATTGCACAGGCGAAGGCAGGAGAGCTTGAGTTTGAATGGCTCTAGGCAGGCATCTTGCCGAACAAGGGAAAATGAAACGTCTGAATTACCATAGTTCTTAGGCTCTGCTTGGAAGTCAAAGCAGACGGGCCAAAAGCTGCTGCTTTTTTCGTTTCCTAGGATTTCTTCCCAGCTAAAATATTCTTGCCAGTTGTACATCTCGTTGAGATTAAGCTCAACTTGCTGCCTCGCTTGTGAGAAATTTAACTCGTCTTGCAGTTGCCACTGTAGGGGTAAGTATTTGCCCAGCAGCCCCAGAGAGTGTTCTAATTCTTCATATTTTCTGCCGTCAATCGCTACGCCGATTATCGGGTTTTGCTGTCTGGTAAGCCGCCAAATGAGAATTTGCCAGCAAGTCAGCAGAAATGTAGAAATATCGCTCTGGTGTTTTTGGGCGATCGCTTCCAGGCTGTTCAACAAATCACCCCGAATTTCCACCCTTTCTACTAGCGGCTGAAATTCCGAAACGGAATTCTTCTTTTCCCAAGGAAGCGTTAATAAATCCCAAGATTCAATGTTCAGCTTTCGCCAGTATTCTTGGCCGATTGCCGTTTCTTCTGATTCGAGTAACTCATTTTGCCACTCAGCAATATCTGCATATTGCATTGACTCATCAGAGAACCCTTCCCCGCACGCGCAGGCTGAGTAGGAAAGACTGAGTTCGCGGGTGAAATTTTTCAGGGTGGCACTATCTGCAATTAAGCCAGAGAAGTTCGCCAGCAATAGGTGCTTGTTTTGGGCCAGAGTGACTAAAGATAGATGCCAAAGTGGGCCGCGCTCAAAATCAAAAGGAAGCAGGTTTAGTTGCTGAAAAAGCGCTGCGATTTTAGCTTCTTGTTCTTCTGGAGACAAACCGCTCAGATTGTATTCCGAGATAGGAACTTCACCAGTGCTGGCGATCGCTTGCAGGGGTAGTGTCATCCCAGAAAAGCAGTGAAAGCTGGTACGCAGGATTTCGTGCCGATTCACGACATTTTGCAGCGCACTTTTAAGCATCTCTTTGTCGAGGTTTCCGGTAATTAAAATTGCACCTCGAACGCGATAAGTCTGTTGGCTTTTATTTTGCTGTAACCCCCACAGATGCCGTTGCTGTGGAGAGATTCTAAACCCTTCGATTGTTTCCTTTTGCATTTCTAAAGTTCCTTTAATAAGCCTAAATATCTTGACAGCTAAACGCTTCTGCCATACCGACAACAACCCGACGCGAACCCGAAAATGGCGTGCGTCCGTGCGCGGCTAGCATATTATCTAACAGCAAGACATCTCCTTCTTCCCAAGGGAAAACAATCGTTTCTTGCTGGTAGCAGCGACGAATTTCGTCTAATATAAAATCTTCAAGGGGCGAGCCATCGCCGTAATAAGCATTGCGGGGTAAATCTTCCTGTTTAAAAGAAGTTAAAAGCTCTTTGCGAACGGCGGGGTCGAGATTGGAAATGTGGAAGAGGTGAGCTTGATTAAACCACACCATTTCCTGCGTTTTTGGGTGCTGGGCGACAGCTTGACATATTTGCCGAGTTCTCAAGCGATCGCCACTTTTCCATTCTAACTCTATTCCCGCTTTTTGGCAATACTCTTCTACCTCAATTTTGCTATCAGTATTGAAGACATTTTGCCAGGGTAAATCTACGCCACCGCCGTAATTTCGCACATACATAACCTTTTTTTTGGCAAACTTTTGTCTAATCTTTGAATCCAGGCTTTCAAACACTTTGCGGCTGTTAGCGATCGGAGTTTCTCCTCCCTGTTCGGCTTTCTTGACGCAGAAAAAAGCGATTTTCAGCGGCCAATTGCGAGAATAAGCCATTTCATTGTGCAGGGGGATGAATTGCTCGGCAGGATACTCGGTGGAAGTGTAGATATTTCCGCTCACCAGGCTACGCGGAGTCGAGCGAAAAGAATATTCCAACAAGTCGCCAGCAACAGTTTGAATAAACTGCTCGAAACCATTCACGCCGCCGACTTCAAAGCCTCGAAAAAGTATTCCTCCGTGCTTCCATAACTGCGTTTCAATTGATGAGCGATTGTTTTGTGCCCAACCTGCGAGATTTAATTTTTCTACTGTTGGCTGAAGAACTAGAGGTAGAAGGTTTTCGGGCTGGAGGTAGGCGGTTTTGACTAATTCCTCTGAGGACAAGCTGACGGCTTTGCGCCTAACTGATCCTAATTTTTGGGAATTGAGATTCTTTGTTTCTGTATTTGTCATAGTTTTTGCTTTGGTGAGGATTTTATACCTTTTTCCCGAACAAACCTGAGAGATGGAGATCAATTCCGGTAGCATCGGCATAGTAAAATTCAGTCAACAGTCAACAATCACAGATGGTGCAACCGGAATCCATCTAATTCATCTGCGTTAATCTGTGTTAATCTGCCTGTATCTGCGGTCAAAAAAAGAGAATTTATTAACCGCAGATGACAAGGGATTGACGCTGATTCACGCAGATGTCGAGAAGAGAGATAGGAATAATTCCGATGCTAACAGATTTGATATGAGCCATCATTTTAAACTTTTCATAACTTTGCGTTTAGCCATTTTTAATTTTTGAATTTCCGAAAGATGAATTTGTTTTTGCTGCTCGATTTGGTGCTGCCTTTCTGCTTCAGCAAGAATTTCTGCCAAGTCGTCGATTCTGATATCGGGCTGGATGACTACTTGGTTGAGGAGGATTTGGAAACCTCTCACCATTCGGGCAACAGTCGCAGCCTCAAATAAGTCTGTTTTGTACTCAAATAAGCCTTGAATTCCTTCTGAAATCTCCCAGAGAGTGAGGCTCAAGTCGTGTCTCGACATACCGACATCGAATTCCACAATGCTCAAGGTCAAACCAGCTAACTCCAGGGGTGGCATGGGTGCATTCTGGAGTACAAACCACACTTGAAACAGCGGGTTATAGCTGAGATTTCGCTCCGGCTGCAATTCCTCCACAAGCTTTTCAAAAGGAACATCGGGGTGAGCGTAAGCTGCTAACGCTACCTCGCGTGTTCGAGCGAGTAGTTCGCGGAAACTTGGATTACCTGCCGTGTAAATTCGCAGCACTAAAGTATTGACAAAAAATCCAATCAGTTCCTCTAATTCAAGGCGGTTGCGATTGGCAATGGGAGAGCCAATAGCGAGGGACTCCTGCTTTATTTGGCTGGAGAGCAAGGATTGAAATGCTGCCAACAACGTCATAAATAGGGTGACATCTTGTTGCTGGGCGAGCGTTTTCAGCCTTTCAGTTAACGGAGAGGAAATCACAAAAGATTGCTGCGACCCTCGGAAAGTTGGCACGGGAGAGCGCTGCTTATCTGTTGACAGCACAGCTAAACCGCCTCCCAATTGCTGTTTCCAATAAGCGAGCTGTTTTTCTAATTTCTCTCCCTGGAAATGCTGCCGCTGCCAACTGGCGAAGTCGGCATACTGCACGGAAAGTTCAGGCAGCCCAGAGGGTTTGTCAGTGGAAAAAGCTTCATAAAGTGCGGCCACTTCTCGCACCAACACGCCCATAGACCAACCATCAGAAATAATGTGGTGTATCGTCAGCAGCAACACATATTCTGCCGAACCAAGTTGCAGCAAAGTGCCCCGCAGTAAGGGCGATCGCGTTAAGTCAAAGGGGCGTTGGGCTTCTTCAAGAGTACGCTGCTCAATTTCAGCTTGCTGCTGAGTTTCTGGTAAATGTCGCAAGTTTACCACCGACAAAGCGAAATCCAAGGAAGGAGAAATCAGTTGGACAGGTTGCCCGTCCACTTCTGCAAAAGCAGTCCGTAAAACTTCGTGACGCCTGACAATTTCATTGAGTGTTTGTTGCAGTGCTGACAAATTCAATTGCCCTTGCAAACGCACAGCAGCAGGAAGGTTGTAGGCAGGGTTTTCGGGAGACAATCGATCGAGAAACCACAGCCGTTGCTGGGCAAAAGAAAGGGGAGCGGAATTTTGCTGCGATCGCCTGGGAATACGCTTAGATTGCTCAGCCTGTACTGCGTCTTTGCCCAATGCTTTGAGGAGGAGCGCTCGCTTCTGGGGCGAGAGGTTTTTTAGTCGTTCTGAACGATTAGTAGACATCATAATTCACCTCCTCGCATTGGTCGCTATTTGTGATAGTTAAGGAAAGCTTTGCTGCTATTTTTAGCTGGTCGTTTAAAACAAAGTTGATATCTGCTTCAGTGGTGAGGGGGTTGGCAAGGACGACTCGAAAAGCAACAATGGGAATGGTTTTGCCATAACAGGTGTTTTGCACGGTTGTTCGCGATACGAAGGTGTGACCGGCTCGCCGCTGGGCCTCCTGAAGGCGCTCGTTAAATTGATTAATGAAGTGGTTGTCTGCTTCGGTTAGTTGTTTTTTGGCTGCTTTTTCCCTGAATGTTTCTGGAATGTAGCGGTATAAAAGAATATTAATTTCTGGTTCTAGCAGCAATTCAAAGGCTGGATTTTCCCGAATTAAATTGGCCAAGTGCTGCGTTTTATGGATACCTCCATCTATCAAAAACTCATAGCCTTGATGGCCGATGATATTCAACGCGGCTTGCAAGTACAAACTCGCACCTGGTCGAGAGCCTTCGAGAGAGCGCTTGCCTAGATCGATCGAGTCTTTTCGCACGGTGTAGGGTGCGTGTTTTTCAATAACTTTGGCGGTTTGGGGATTGCGGAATAAAACCAGACCGATTCCCATTGGCAAATACATTTGTTTGTGTCCATCTATGGTGACGGAATCTGCTAGTTCAATGCCTGCGAATTTGTGCCGGTGACGTTCGGAAAAAAGCACGGGGCCGCCCCAAGCTGCATCGACGTGAAAGTGAGCGTTTGCTTCTTGCGCGATCGCCGCTATTTCTGGAAGCGGATCGATACTTCCCGAATCGGTGCTGCCTCCAATACCGATAATTGCCAGAATGTGCAGGTTGCGATCGCGACATTCGGCCACAGTTTGGCGCAGCGCTGCCAAATCCATGCGGTGATTGGAATCAGTAGGGATTTTTAGGAGATTGCGATCGCCAATGCCTAATAAACCGGCAGCCTTTTCAAAAGAATAGTGCATCAAATTGGAGCCGATTATCACCATTCCCTTGTAGCCGTAAAACTCTAAAGCGGCGTACAACCCTTCTTTTTCAATGCCACTAAAGTTATTTTTTGGCCCTAAAGAAGCGTTGCGAGCGCACCACAAAGCTGTGATATTAGCTAGGGTGCCACCCGTTGTCATGATACCGAGCGTGCTATCATTTTTTTGAATGTGCTGGTTATAAAAATCCTCAGAAAAATCGTAAATTAATCGGTGCATCATTGCCAAAGTCTGGCGCTCGCAGGGGCTTAAAACTTTGGCTGTTTCCATCTTGACTAAATTTTGATTCATCGCGGTTAACAGCTTCGCGATCGGGCGCACAAAATAGGGAAGTGCGCTCGTCATGTGACCGATATATCGGGGGGAAGAGGTGTGAATGGAATGGGCAACGAGGGTTTGGGCCAAATCATCGATATAATCCCCAACATCTGTAGGAAGGGCGGGAATTTTGTTTTCCCTAAACTCCTGAATAATTAACTCTAAGTCAATATCTGTACTAGCGGTTTTTGCGTACAAAAAGTCTTGAACTAGGGCAGAAATTCGCTCCTCCATGGCTTCTTCTGCCAAAAAAGACTTTTCTGAGGCACTGAATAGCTCCATTAACTTTTCTTCAAGTGGGGTAACAGAAGCTTTTAATGACTGCATTACCTCTTGAGAATCTTTGGCTTTTACTGTTAGTTTATTCATCCCGCATCAATCCTGTTAAATGGGCTTTTTTGTCTCCTATTCCCACCGAAGCCTTAAGGAGAAAAGGGCTGTTTGTGTTTTTTCACCAAGCCGATATTTACTCAGTCAGCATCACAGTTTGTGCTGACTCTCCATCACTGTTTTCTAAGAGATCGAGCAATTCATCTATCTGGTTAGCATCGGCGTTTGCCAGAATTTCTTCCTCGACCAGTTCAGCTAAAGTCTGAATGGTGGGATCGGCAAAAAAATCGCACAGCGCTAACTCTACCCCAAAGCACGATCGCACTCGCGATATTAACTGTGTTGCCATCAGAGAGTGACCGCCGAGGTCAAAAAAGTTTTGGTTAGTGCCTACTTTTTCTAGCCCTAAAAGAGCAGTCCAAATCTCAGCAATTTCTTCCTCTGTGGGCGTTTGTGGCTCAGTGAAGGCTGTTTCATCACAAACGTAATCGCACCTTTGAGATAAGGCGAGGCGGTCAATTTTTCCGTTGGGCGTTAATGGCAGCGCATCTAATAGCACAAACGCTGAAGGCACCATGTAATCGGGGAGTTTGTGCTTCAAGAATGAACGCAGTTCGGAAATAAGTTCTGGGTGCTGATTTGTAAACCCTGAGTTAGGAACTAGGTAAGCGACTAGGCGTTGACTGCCCGGTGCATTTTCCTGAAGCAAAACAGCAGCGGTGGACACAGAAGAATGTTGAGAAAGTGCTGCCTCTATTTCTCCGAGTTCGATGCGGAAACCGCGAATTTTTACTTGGCAATCGCCACGACCCAGAAATTCTATATTACCATCGGGCAGGTAACAACCGATATCGCCTGTTTTGAACAAAACTTTTTGATGAGAATTACCGAGAAAATCTAATTTTTCTTGCCCAAACGGGTTAGAAATGAATTTTTCCGAGGTTAAGTCGGGGCGGTTTAAGTAGCCCTGTGCCAATCCATCGCCGCCGACGTAAATGTCGCCGGGAATTCCTATCGAAACGGGTTGCAAATTGCGATCGAGCAGATAAATTTGCGTGTTGGCGATCGGGCGACCGATTGGAACTTTCTCGACACAGTGAGTTGCATCGTACCACGTCACGTCCGCAGCTACTTCCGAAGAGCCATAAAGATTGATTAATACCCGCTGCGGCATCTGCTCTCGAAATTGCTGGCAAAGTTCCAGCGGCAGAGTTTCTCCGCTGCAAATCCAATATTTTAATTTAGGCAAACGCCTGTCTAAATCAGGGAAGGAATCTAAGATAGCGCGCAACAAAGAAGGAACCAGCACCAGTCGCGTTACATTTTGCTTTGATAAGGTTTGAAGGAATTGGTTAATATCTTTGACGGCTCGATCGGGAATAATCACAGTTGGCAACCCATGCAGCAAAGGAGCAAAGATTTCCCAAACCGAATCGACAAAATTTAAGGAGGTTTTTTGACAGCAAATATCTGCTTCGATAAAAGGGTAGGGGTTCCAAAAACAGCGATTGACTGTGCCTCGGTGGGTGCCGAGTACGCCTTTGGGAGTGCCTGTGGAGCCGGAAGTGTAGAGGACGTAAGCGAGGTTTTCGGCTTCCACTTTAACAGCGGGGTTGCGATCGCTCTGCCGGGAAATTTCCTGCCATTCGGCGTCGATACAGACGACTTTTGCGCTGTGTTCGGGGAGGGTTTCTAGGAGGTTTTTTTGAGTCAAAAGCACCGGAACTTTTGCGTCTGCCAGCATGAAGGAGCGGCGTTCTTGGGGATAAGCAGGATCGAGAGGAACGTAAGCTGCACCGACTTTTAAAATGCCCAAAATGGCCACCAGCACGGACAGCGATCGCTCTAAGCAAATTCCCACCAAAACTTCGGGTTTTACACCTAGAGTTTGCAGGTAATGCGCGATTTGATTGGCTTTAGCATTCAATTCGCGGTAAGTCAATTGTTCATTTTCGCAAATTGCAGCCACTGCATCTGGGGTTCGCTCTGTTTGCGCTGCAAATAATTCGTGAATTGAGGAATTTTTGGGGTAATCCGCTTGGGTGTCGTTCCACTGGACAAGTAATTGCTGGCGTTCGGCGGCGCTCAATAGGGGCAATTCTGACAGTTTCCGCTCAGGATTGGCAGTCATTCCCTCCAGTAAAGTTTGCAGGTGTCCGAGCATCCGCGCGATCGCACTGTCCTCAAAGCAGCTAGGATCGAAAATAATTTTCAGCGTCAATTCCGCACCGGGAATCCCCATCACCGTTAGAGGATAATTCGTTGTTTCCAAGGAGCGAATATTCTCTACTTTTAAGTTTTGAATCTTCCCCTGCAAAGAAGCATCCGAAGGATAATTTTCAAATACGACCAAACTCTCAAATAGAGGTAAACTCCGAGGAACTTCGCTCCACCCCTGCACATCAACGAGGGGGCTGTACTCATACTGCCGCGCCTCAACTTGTTGCGCTTGGAGTTCTTTCAAGCAGGATAAAATAAAATCCTGTGGGTCAATTTTTACGCGCACTGGCAGAGGATTTACGAACAGCCCCACTACCGATTCAGCACCCATTAACTCTGGCGGTCGCCCGGAGACAACCGTACCAAAAACCACATCTTCCTCGCCGCTGTATCGGCTCAAAAGTAGCGCCCAAGCTGCCTGTACGAGGGTATTTAATGTTAGCTGATGCTGCCGCGCGGCAGATTGCAGTGCGGCGGTGGCTGTTGCAGAAAATATCACCTGCTGTTCGCCACTACTTTCTAAATGGTTTCCCGCGAAAAGATTGCCCCGGGCGATCGCAGTTGGGGCTGCAAAACCTTTGAGAGTTTGCCGCCAAAATGACTCAGCCGCAGATAAATCTTGCTGGTGCAGCCACGCGATGTAATCCCGATAAGGGCGAGGGCGTTTGAGGTGCAATTCCTCGCCCTGGGAGAAGGCTTGATAAAATGCAAAAACTTCCTCAAGAACGATCGCCAGCGACCACCCATCTAAAACTAAGTGGTGGTGGCTCAAAATAAACTGAAAAGTATCTGTTTCTAACTGCGCCAGTGCAATGCGAATTAAGGGAGCTGATGTCAAGTCAAAGCCCTGCTCTCGATCGGCTTTTAGGAACGTTTCTAGCTGCTGTTGTTGTGCGGACGCAGACAGCGATCGCCAGTCCATCTGTTGCCAAGATAATGCAGGCTGCTTACGCACCGCTTGCACGGGTTCTTTCAATTTTTCCCACACGAAACAAGTCCGCAAAATGGGATGTCGCTCTACAACTTTTTGCCAACTATTTCTCAACGCAGAAACATTGAGATCGCCGCGCAAGACGCACAGCAGTTGCCCGAAATATACGCCCGATTCTGGCTGGTACAGGGAATGAAAGAGAATGCCCTGCTGCGCTGGGGAGAGGGGATAAAAATCTTCGATATTGCCTTTGATCATATTAAAGCTCTGCCAAAATTGCGGTAATGTTGTCTAAATCGTCCTGGCCCCACTGGCTCCACTTAAACTCTGCAAAGTCAGAAGGAGTGCAGCCGCCCGCGTCGGGGGACTGACAGTATTGAATTAGCGATCGCAGCGATTCTATAAAGCCCGTTGCCAAATTTTCAATGCTTTCTCGTCGGTGAATGTTTTCGCTGTACGTCCAATCTAATTGCAGCTTGTTGCTGGCAATAAATCCGTTAATTTCCAGCAGGTAACGCCGATTTCCGCGCGGGCTGCGAATGGGGCCACTAGGCTCGGAGGACAGCATCAACAAAGAAGATTTCGGCAGCACTTGGTCAAACTGTCCGAGATAATTAAAGCTTACCTCAGTTGGCGGCAATTTGTGCAATTCTTCAGCAATTTCTCGGTTTAAATATCGTAGAACACCGCAGCCAACACCGCGATTTGGCACTGCGCGTAATTGCTCTTTCACTGATTTGATTGCAGCCCCTAGATCGGAAGGTTTTTCTAAATTTAACAGAACGGGAAAAACTGCTGTGAACCAGCCGATTGTGCGCGACAAATCTACTCCTTCAAATATATCTTCGCGCCCGTGACCTTCTAAGTCCAGTAAAAGTGAGTTATTGCCAGCCCAGCGTTCAAATGCTTGACCTAAAGCAGTTAGCAATACATCATTAATTTGAGTGCGGTAAGCGGCAGGTACTTCTTGCAGGAGCAGTTTTGTTTCTTCAACACTCAAAGCAACGGATACTGTCTTTTCAGATGCAACTAAATTCGCTGCGTTTGGGAAATCCACCGGCAAGCGAGAAGTTGGTTGGTGAGAAAGGGCGAACCAGTAATCGAACTCTCCCTGCAATTCGGGCGATCGCGCCCACTCATGCAAGCGTTCTGCCCACTGCTTAAATGAGGTTGTTTTAGGCGGGAGCGCGACTGTTTCGTCGCGACTAATCTGCCCATAAGCTGTCTGGAAATCCTCAATTAAAATTCGCCACGAAACCCCATCAACCGCTAAGTGATGAATAACCAACAACAAGCGATTTGGCTGATGTTTGCCCAAGTCAAATAGGGCAGCGCGAAGTAATGGCCCCTCTGACAAATTCAAACTGGCTTGCAACTGAGTGGCGGCGGTTTGGAAAGCGGCTTCTCGCTCCTCTGGAGGTAGCGACGACAAATCAATGCAGGTAAACGGAGCAACTTCGTCGGGATTGGCGAGATCCTGGTGCCAGCCAGATTCTCCTCGCACAAAACGCAGGCGCAGCGCGTCGTGGTGCTTCAGCAATTCTTGCAAAACTGACTCAATTAATGCAGGTTCGAGAGGTTGCTGCAACTCTAAAAGCACCGCCTGATTCCAGTGGTGCGGATCGGAGAGATTTTGTTCAAAAAACCAGTGCTGAATCGGTGTCAGAGGAACTTCGCCAATGATTAATCCCTGTTGCGATTGTTGGGGCTGAGCTGTATCGGCAACGGCTGCTAACTGTGCAATGGTTTGGTGTTGAAACAGTTGTTTAGGAGTGAGCCGCAACCCCGCTTGATTGGCTTTAGAAATGACTTGAATGCTGAGGATAGAATCGCCGCCCAATTCAAAGAAATTGTCGTCAATTCCCACTTGTTCTAACCCCAATACTTGCGCCCAAATTTCTGCCAGGATTTTCTCAATAGCCGTGCTGGGCGCGGCGAATGCCTCTTCGAGTTCTGGACGATCGCGATCCGGTGCGGGAAGCGCTTTGCGATCGACTTTGCCGTTGTTTGTTAAAGGCAGCGCCTCCAGCGTCACGAAGGCAGCAGGCACCATGTATTCCGGCAATTTTTCTTTGAGAAAGCAGCGCAGTTCGTGAATCAGTATTGAATGCTTATTTTGTGCTGCTGAGTTAGCAATGATATAAGCTACCAAGCGCTTATCGCCCGGTACATCTTCTCGCACTACAACCACAGCCTGGGCGACATCTGGATGCTGTCCTAGTGCTGCTTCAATTTCTCCTAATTCGATGCGGAAACCGCGCACTTTTACTTGGTGGTCAATTCGTCCCAAGTATTCAATATCGCCATTTTGCAGATAGCGAGCTAAGTCTCCCGATTTGTACAACCGCGCTTTCAAACTGTCATTAAAGGGGTTTGGAATAAACCGATCAGCCGTTAATTCTGGCTGATTGAGATAGCCCCGCGCGACGCCAGCACCACCAACGTAAATTTCCCCAGGGATGCCGATCGGAACGGGTTGGCAGTTGCGATCGAGCAGGTAAACTTGCAAGTCAGGAATTGGACGGCCAATAAGGCTGGCATTTTTACTTAAATCAGCGACAGTCAGCGGCAGATACGTGACGTGGACAGTTGTTTCTGTAATGCCATACATATTGACAAGTTGGGGGTGGCGATCGCCGTGCCGATCGAACCAAGGTTTTAAGCTTTGCAAGTCTAAAGCTTCCCCGCCAAAAATTACTAAGCGCAGGCTTAAATTTTCGCCAATTCCGGTAGATTCTTCTGTCTTTATCAACTGGTAAAATGCAGAAGGAGTTTGGTTGAGAACTGTGACTCGTTCTTTGCATAGCAAGCTGTAAAAATCTTGGGGCGATCGGCTGACTGAATAAGGTACGATCGCGAGTCGCCCGCCGTAGAGTAAAGCGCCCCAAATTTCCCAGACTGAGAAGTCAAAAGCATAAGAGTGAAACAGCGTCCACACATCTTGGTCGTTGAAGTTGTACCACGACTCGGTAGCAGCAAACAGGCGGACGACGTTTGAGTGAGGAACTAAAACGCCTTTGGGGATGCCAGTTGAGCCAGAAGTGTAGATGATATAGGCGAGATTTTCGGCAGTGGTGCCGCTGGCGGGATTTTCTTTGCTGTTTTGGAAGAAAGCACTTTTATCCCCATCGAGGCAAAGGATTTTGGCGCTGCATTTGGGAAGGGTTTGCAACAATTTTTCCTCAGTCAGCAGCACATTTACCTGCGCGTCTTCGAGTATAAAAGCAAGGCGATCGCGAGGGTTGGCTGGATCGAGCGGAACGTAAGCGCCCCCGGCTTTTAAAGTTCCGAGAATACCGACGATCGTATCAAGCGATCGCTCGACACAAATTCCCACCAAAACTTCGGGTTTAACGCCGAGTTGTTGCAGGTAATGCGCGAGTTGATTCGCTCGTTCACTCAGCTCGCGGTAGGTGAGTTTTTGGTCTTCAAATACGACTGCAATGGCATCGGGAGTTCGCTCGACCTGCGCTTCAAATAATTGATGAATGCAGCGATCGCTCGAATAATCGGCGCGGGTGTCATTCCACTCTACCAACAACTGATGCCGCTCTTTTTCCCCCAGCAACGGTAGCTCTTCAATGCGCCGCTCTGGGTTGGCAGCTATGCCCTCCAGCAACGTGAGAAAATGCCCCGCCATCCGCCTAATAGTGACCGCATCAAATAAATCTGTGCTGTATTCAAACTGACCGCTAATTTCTTCCTGCTTTTCTTCTAAATACAGCGTTAAGTCTACTTTTGCTGTCTGATTCTCAACATCTAAAAGAGTGAGATTGAGTCCGGCTATTGATTCCGCAGCAACAGGTGGAGTTTGCAAAACAAAAGCAACTTGGAACAGCGGATTGTAGCTCAAATTTCGATCGGGTTGCAACTCTTCAACCAGTTTCTCAAACGGCAAATCCTGGTGAGCGTAAGCTTCTAAACTCACCTCGCGAATGCGAGCGAGCAACTGCCGAAAAGTGAGAGCACCTGACAAATCAGTTCGCAATACCAAAGTATTGACAAAAAACCCGATTAGCCCTTGAATTTCCGCTCTGTTGCGGTTGGCGATCGGAGAGCCAACGGGGATATCTGCCTGTCCTGTATAGCGATAGAGCAACGTTTTAAAGGCTGCTAGCAGCGTCATAAACAGGGTGGCATTTTCCTGGCGGCTGAGCTTTTTGAGGGCTGACCTTAGCGTTCTGGGGATGAGCAATGATTCTTTCGCGCCCCGATAGGTTTGCGCGGGGGGACGGGGGCGATCGGCTGGCAATTCCAGCAAGGGGGGAGCGCCACTGAGCTGCTTTTTCCAGTAGTTAAGTTGAGTTTGCAAGCGATCGCCCGCAAGCCATTCCCGCTGCCAAATAGCAAAATCGGCGTACTGTATGGAAAGTTCGGGAAGTGGGGATGGTTTTCCCATCAAAAACGCTTCGTAAAGTGCTGCTAATTCTTGCAGAAAGACTCCGATTGACCAGCCATCAAAAATAATGTGGTGTAGCGTCAGCAGCAAGACATATTCCTCAGCATCTAACTGTAGCAAACTAGCTCGCAACAGCGGCCCTTTGGTTAAATCAAAAGGTTTGCTAGCTTCTTCTGCAGCCAGTTGTTTTACTTTTTCTTCTCGCTCAGTTTCCGCCAATTGTTGCAGGTCTAAAACTTGCAGCCCGAAATTAAATTTCTGACCAACCACCTGCACGGGTTGACCGTCTACAGTGGCAAATGTCGTCCGCAAAGCTTCGTGACGGCGCACAATTTCCTTGAAACTTAGCTCTAGCACTACTACATTTAGCCTGCCTTTCAGTAACACAGCAGCCGGAAGGTTGTAAAAAGGGTTTCCAGGTTCAAATTGATCGATAAACCACAGTCTTTGCTGGGCAAAAGAGGTGGGAAATGCAAATACTTCTTCTTCCGCAGTATTTGCCGAGTCGCGAGTATCTGTTGGAGGTTTTTCGGAAAAATGCACCGTCATTGGATTAGTAACTGGTAATTGGTAATTGGGATTGCAGCCGATATTTAGGGATTGGTTATGAGTTATTGGCTGCAATCCCATGACTCATCACTGATTTGTGCTTAGCGCAAAAATTACAGTTTCATACGGTACGCCGATCGCGAAACAGGCGCGATCGCCGATTCCTGAATGGTTACTTTTTGACTCTTAATCTCAGAAATTTTTTCCGCAATTTCCGACAAAATTTGTACCTCAAACAAATCGCGCAGGCACAGCTCAACTTGGAAAAATTGGCGAATTTTGGTTGCCAATAGCGTTACTAGCAGGGAATCTCCCCCCAATTCAAAAAAGTTGTCGCTAACGCTGACTCGATCGATGCCGAGAATCTCCGACCAAATTCGCGCCAGCATTTCCTCAACCGAGGTGCGCGGTGCCACAAAAATCTTTGCTGCTTGAATTGCCGCGTCTGGTTGAGGTAAAGCTTCTCGGTTGACTTTGCCGTTCGCCGAAAGCGGCAGCGCCTCCAGCATCACAAATGCAGACGGCAGCATATAATTGGGTAGTTTTTCACTCAGAAATTGTCGCAATTGGCAAGTTGCAGGGACAGCGTTTTGTTGTGGAACGATATATGCTACTAAGCGCTTTTGACTGTGATTTTCTCCGAATGCGGTGACAATGGATGCCTTGACTGCTGGGTGCTGGTTCAAAGCAGCTTCAATTTCTCCTGCTTCGATGCGGAATCCTCGAATTTTAAGGCGGAAATCTTCTCGCCCTAAAAATTCGATGTTGCCGTCAGGAAGGAAGCGCCCTAAATCTCCCGTTCGGTACAAGCGTTCGCCCGTCCGGGGGTGCGTTATGAAGCTGGCGGCAGTTTTTTCCGGATTGCGCCAGTAACCTTTGGCCAGTCCAATTCCGCCGATGTAAAGCTGCCCGGGAACCGATACCGGACTGGGTTCTAGCGCTTCGTCAAATACATATAAGCGCTGATTTTTCATCGGTTTGCCGTAAGGCACGCTTTTCCAATCTGGGCTGACTTCTTCAATGGGATAGAGAATCGACCAGATAGACGCTTCAGTCGCCCCCCCCAAGCTCACGACTTGCACGCATGCGCGCAAGGATTTAATTTGCCCCGGCAAAGTCAGAGGCAGCCAATCTCCGCTGAGCAAGACTAACCGCAGATTCTGGAAAACATCCGGTCTGCCGGCGGCATATTCCACCATCATCTGCATTAAAGCCGGCACGGAATTCCAAATACTGATGTTTTCCCGCACCATTAGTTCTGCCCAGCGAGCGGGGTCTTTTGCGGCTGAAGATTCGGGCAAGACAATCGTTCCGCCAGCCGCTAGGGTGCCGAAGATGTCATAAACTGACAGGTCGAAACTGAGGGAAGAAAGCGCCAGCACTCGGTCACCTTCTCCTACCCCGAAACGCTGGTTGATGTCAGCAATGGTGTTGACGGCACCGCGATGGTCAATAATTACCCCTTTGGGCACGCCGGTAGAGCCAGAGGTGTAAATGACATAGGCGAGGTCTTCTGGCGTTTGCACTGGCTCTAAAGGCTGGTGGAATTCACCCGTCAGTTCTTCGGTATCGGCGCAAATTCGCAGCAGGTTTTCTGGCCAATCTAAGGAGACCTCTAGCCCTGATTGGGTGACAGCTATCTCAACCTCTGCTTGCGCCAACAGGTGCGATCGCCGTTCTTTTGGCAGTGCGGGGTCTACGGGTACATAGGCCGCCCCAGACATGAGAATTCCCAAACACGCCACCACTTGTTCCCACCCTTTCTCCATGACGACTGCAACTAGAGTGTTGGGTCGAGCTCCCAGCTTTTGCAGTCGATAACCCAGCGCGCGGGAACGCCGATATAGCTCCTCATAAGTCAGGGTGCGATGCGTTGCCACGACAGCCACTTTTTGCGGGTGCAAAGGCACGCGGGCAGCAAACAAAGTGTGAAGCATTTCTGCAGGCACCGGCGCATCGGTCGCGTTAATAGCGGCGCGCTGCTGCAGTTGTGTCGGTGGCAGTAATTGGGGATTTGCTTCTTGCCAGATTTCCGCTTCATCAGCCAAACGGTGCAGGAAATGGCTGTAAGTGGCAAACATATCATCCAGCATCCCTGGGGGGAAAAGTTCTTCCACAGCATCCCAGTTGAAAACCAAAGCACCCGCTTCTTCCGACACCTGAACGTCTAAGAAAACTTGGGGTGTCTGAGTGATGGCACAAACTGTCTCTCCCAGCCAGTGCAGCGGGAAATTTTGTTCTCCTTCGGCATTTTGAGTCAGGGTGCTGGTAAACACCATCGGCATCAGCGCTGCTGAAACACTCCCTTGTTGGCGGAGCAACTCCCGCAAAACTTGCACGCCGCTGAAATAGCGGTGGTCGAGGTCATCCCACAATTGCTCTTGGAGTCGCCGAACCCGAGCTGCAAAGCTATCGCGCGCCGAGTTATCGACCGCCAGCAATATCAGTGAGGTGAAATCTCCGGCGATCTCATTAACTTGAGGGTGCAAGGGCAAGCGATTAAACAGAGTTAGCCCAATGGTAAACCGAGGATTTTTGCTCCAAACAGCCAGAACTTCCGCAAAAGCAGCGAGCAAGATTCCCGAAGGGGTGCTGCCGGCTTTAGTTGACTTATTTTTGAGTTGCTGCCAGGTTTTTGGGTCTAATTGGCCGGTTCGGCGCTCGAAACGGGGTTTTTCGATGGCAGCCGGATTCTTAACCAAGGGCAGATCCGGTGCCGGCGGTAAAGTGGGAATGCGGCTTTGCCAGTAATCAACAGATCGCCGATACTCTTCTGTATGGCGGCAGGCTAATTCTGCAAAGACATAATCTCGGAAGGAGATTTCAATCTCCGAAAGGGTTTCGTTGGGATTCTGGTAAAGCTTGGCCAGTTCCCGACCCAGCATTTGAAAACTCCAAGCGTCGGCAATCAAGGCATCAAAGCTGAAGTGCAGCCGCACCCGCCGGTCATCTAACACAGAGGCGCGAATTTCAAATAAAGGCCAGCGATCGCTCGGAATTACCTGATGGGACAGAGACTCGCGAACCGCTTCGATCTGAGAATTTACGACCCGATAATTTTGCCCGCGCAGGTCTAAAACTTGAATTTGATAAGCCGGCACCCGTTCCAAGATTTGCTGCTGCCCGTCTGGCCTGACGATCGCTCGCAGCATTTCGTGACGGTCGATTAATTGCTGCCAAGCTTTGCTGAATCGCTCCAGGTCTAAGTTGACGCTTTCAATCTCTGCATAAATGTGCGTGGCGACCCCGCCCAACTCAAACGTTTCTGTGCGACCAATCCAGTAAGCTTGCTGGATGTCGGTGAGAGGGAAGGGCTGGTGCCGCCCCTCTGGACCGGGCGTTATTACCGGCAGGCTATTGACAAAAACTTGTTTTACCGCATCACTTTTTTGCGGAGAAATTACAGCCGCCAAACTTTCCACAGTCGGGCACTGAAACAAACTGCGTAGTGGCAACTCTACCTGAAACGCTTCTCGAACTTTAGCAATCAGTTGCGTTGCCAGCAGGGAATGTCCTCCCAACTCGAAGAAATTGTCGCCAATTCCTATTTGTTTGACGCCGAGAACCTGACTCCAAATTTCAGCGAGTAACTGTTCTTCCGGAGTGCGCGGTGCAAAAGCGGCGTTTAATGGGAAGTTTTCTGTATCGGGCGCTCTCAGCGCTTTGCGGTCTACCTTTCCATTCGGCGTCAGCGGCAGCGCCTCTAGCAGCACAAAAGCCGAAGGCAGCATATATTCCGGCAGCTTCTCCTTCAGGAAAGCGCGCAATTCACTTGCGGCGACGATCGCGCCCTCTTGGCCGAGCACTGCATAAGCCACTAAACATCTATTGCCTGGTTCATCTTCTCGAACCACAACCACAGCTTCTCGCACGTCTGGATGCTGGCTTAATGCCGCCTCAATCTCGCCCAGTTCGATGCGGAAGCCCCGCACCTTGACCTGATTGTCAATGCGATCGACATATTCGATATTTCCATCGCTCAGGTATCGGGCTAAGTCCCCGGTTTTGTACAGGCGTGCCCCCGGGCGATCGCTGAATGGGTGAGAAATAAATTTTTCGGCGTTTAATTCCGGGCGATTCAGATAACCTAAGGCCAATCCGTCACCGCCGATGTGCAGTTCGCCAACAATTCCAACCGGAACCGCTTGGAGATTGCCATCGAGAATGTAGATTTCAGTATTCGCGATCGGGCGTCCGATCGCCTCAGGAACATTTTGGCGGCGGTGCCGAGATTCCAAAGCATTGACGTGGCACGTTGTTGACCAAACTGTCGTTTCTGTTGGCCCGTACATATTCCACAGAGAACCGCCTTTTTCTAATAGCCGATCGGCCAGTTCTCGCGGCAAGGCTTCGCCGCCGCCGAGCATTTTTAATTGAGGGCTACTTTCCCAGCCAGCCGCCAGCAACAAGCGCCACGTGGCAGGCGTTGCTTGCAAAACTGTGACACCACAGTTCTGCAATGTAGAGAGCAATAGTTCGCCATTGGCGGTGACTTCTCGACTTGCTAATACTATCTTTGCCCCTACCATCAAGGGCAGATAAATTTCTAGAGCCGCAATATCAAAACAGATGGTAGTGACCGCCAGTAAAATGTCCGACTCTGTTAATCCCGGAGCCTCGCGCATGGAATTTAAGAAGTTGACCAAAGACTGGTGGTAGATTTGTACCCCTTTTGGTTTTCCTGTAGAGCCGGAAGTGTAAATGGTGTAGGCTAAGTTGTCGGAGTTAGCGCGCCGGGAGGGGTTCGCTTGGCTCTGTTGAGAAATTCTACCCCAATCTGCATCTAAGCATACTAATTGCGCTTCCTGTTCTGGCAGTAAAGCCAGCATTTTTTGCTCAGTTACAAGAATTTTTACCCGAGCATCTGACAAAATATAGGCAATGCGCTCTAGGGGATAACTCGAATCGAGTGGAACGTAAGCGCCCCCCGCTTTGAGAATGCCGAGCAAACCCACAATCATGTCGAGCGATCGCTCCGTACAAATTCCCACCAAAACTTCTGGTTTTACACCGAGTTTTTGCAGGTAGTGCGCGACTTGATTCGCTCGTTTATTCAGTTCGCGGTAGGTGAGTTTTTGGTCTTCAAATACGACTGCAATGGCATCGGGAGTTCGAGCGACCTGCGCTTCAAATAACTGATGAATGGTGGAATTTTTCGGATAATCGACTTGCGTATTATTCCACTCAACTAGCAGTTGATGCCGTTCGCGAGCGCTCAACAATGGCAACTGTGAAATGCGCGTGTCGGCATTGGCGATAATTCCTTCCAGCAAAATCTGAAAATGCCCGTGCATCCGCGCGATCGTGCTGGGTTGGAACAGGTTCGTGCTGTACTCCCACGTCGCCGTCAACCCCCGATCGGTTTCTTCCAGAAATAGCATCAAGTCGAAATTAGCGGTTTCGGTGTCAATTTCATTAAAATTTAAAGTCAGCCCTGGCAATTCTAAAGTCTGTGTCAAGCCATTTTGCAAGGCAAACGCCACTTGAAACAGCGGCGAGTAGCTCAAATCTCGCTCTGGCTGCAACTCCTCGACAAGCTTCTCAATCGGTACATCTTGATGCGCGTAAGCGCCTAATGCCACTTCTCGCACGCTCCTTAGCAACTCTCGAAAAGTCGGATTTCCATTTAAGTCAGACCGCAGGACTAAAGTATTGACAAAAAATCCAATTAATGCTTCTGTCTCGCTGCGATTGCGGTTGGCGATGGGAGAGCCAACTAAAATATCTGTCTGCCCCGTGTAGCGATAAAGCAGCGTCTTGAAGGCTGCCAGCAACGTCATAAATAGGGTGGCTTTTTCTTGCTGGCCCAATTGGGCCAGCGCCAAGCTCAAATCTTTGGGCAACTCCCAAGTTTGTCTCGCACCCTGGAACGTTTGAACGGCGGGGCGAGGAAAATCTGTTGGTAAATTTAGAATCGGCAAGCTGCCGCTTAACTGCTGCTTCCAGTAACCCAGTTGCGTCTCTAATATTTCTCCTTGCAACTGCTGGCGCTGCCATGCGGCAAAGTCGGCGTATTGAATTGGCAGCGGGGAAAGCAAGGGTAAACGATTGCTAGAAAAAGCTTGATAAAATTCTGCCAACTCCCGGAGAAATACGCCCAGGGACAAACCATCAAAAACGATATGATGCACGGTTAGAAGTAAGACGTGCTCTGTGAAGTCGAGGCGCAGCAGTTTGGCGCGCAGCAGAGAGCTTTGCCCCAAGTCAAAGGGATCTCGCGCGGAGGACGCAGACAGCCTTTGCACCTCGGCCTCGCGATCGTCTGGGGAGCTCGCGCTCAAATCTATCAGCGGCAGCGTCCAATCGCCTGCAGCAGCGACAACCTGTATCGGTTGCCCTTCCACAGCGACAAACGCAGTTCTTAAAACCTCGTGCCGCTCGATAATTTTCTCAATACTTTGCCTGAGTGCTTCTGCATTGAGTTGCCCCGTCACCCGAACCGCACCGCAGAGGTTGTAGAAGGGGTTTCCCGGTTCCAATTGGTCGAAGAACCACAAGCGCTCTTGGGCAAAAGACAGGGGAAGATGGCGCGAGCGAGAAACTGGTCCAATGACGGCTGCTTTGGTATTTCCTGTTAGTTGCTCTAGAATTTGCACTGCCAGTCGAGCAATGCTCCTATCCTCAAACAAATCGGCAACCGATACAGTAACGCCCAAGTCACTCTCTATTTGATTTTTTAACTCAAAAATTCTTAAAGAATCTAGTCCAAAGCTACTGAGCGGTCGATCGATAATATCTTGTGTTTTCCCGCTGGCACTGAAGTGAATTGAAGATTCCTCTTCCGTCGCCTTTAGCCGACTTTGGCTATTAGCCGGAGAATTAATTCCCCGGCGGTTTACCTGCTGCCAAAGGTAAGCCTCAAGCAGCGGCTGCCGTTCTTCTAACTCTGCTGCCAGCAGAATTTCTCGCGTGAGTTGATGGTCGATTTCCACCGAATCAGCTAACTCTAAAATGCTACTGGCGACAACTTCCAAATTGTCAGCTAGAAAGTCAGCACAGGCGGCGCGACGTTGAATTTTACCGCTGGTAGTTTTGGGAATGCTTCCGGGCTTAATCAGCACTACTCCATAAACTTGCACTTCATATTCTTGAGCAATACTGGAGCGGATGGCGCTGATAATTTCCTCGGCATTATCCGGCGCTTTGCGAGATTGTAATTCTGGCACGATAACGAGCTGTTCTTCGCCTGCGACTTCCACCGAGAATGCCGCGATCGCCCCCTGCCGCAAACTGGGATGGCTGCGCTCTGCCGTTCTTTCTATATCTTGGGGGTAAAGATTGCGACCTCGGATGATAATCAAATCTTTGAGTCGCCCTGTAATAAACAGTTCTCGATCGCGTAAAAAGCCCAAATCTCCTGTTCGCAAAAATGGCCCTTCGCTAGTATCTGAAAGATATGCTTGAAAGGTTTTTTCTGTCTCTTCTGGGCGATTCCAATAGCCTCGCGCAACTGTTTCGCCAGCTACCCAAATTTCTCCGACTTCCTGCGGCTGGCATTGCGTCAGAGATTCGGGATTGACGATCGCAACTTTAGTGCCAAATTCAGGGAAACCGCAGCCGACTAAAGTTCTCACGCCACGATCGCCTTCGACAACTTCTACAATGTGATTATTTTCCAGCGCCCCAGCGTCAACAGGTAAGAAAGTCGGTGTTGTCCCGCTCCGAACCGTGGCAATTTTTAGCGTAGTTTCTGCCATTCCGTAAGCAGGACAAAAGGCATCTGCCTGAAAACCGCAGGACTCAAAAGCTTTGGTAAATCGCTCTAGGGTTTCTTTGTGGATGGGTTCTGCGCCGTTATAGGCGACGCGCCAACTACTCAAGTCGAGCATTTTTTGGTGATCGCCCAAGATTTTGCTTATTTTGCTAGCACACAAGTCGTAAGCAAAATTTGGCCCGCCGCTGTGGGTAGCTTTGTAGCGCGAAATCGCTTCCAACCAGCATATCGGGTTCTGAATAAACGCCGCTGGCGGCATGAAGTAAGAGGGAATTCCCAGATACAAAGGTTTGAGCAATCCGTCAATTAACCCCATGTCGTGAAAGGGGGGAAGCCACGTTACGGCAACGCTTTCGGAATCGTGGTGAAAGCCTCGGTGAATGTATTCGATGTTGTACAAAACATTGGCGTGGCTCACCATTACGCCTTTGGGGGTGGAGGTTGAGCCGGAAGTGTACTGAAGATAAGCCACTTCCTCGGGATGGATGGGTGCCTGCTGCCACTTTTCGCCGTCATCGGAAAGCATCTCTGCACTCAGCCAGTGCAGCCCTTTGAGTTCCGGCGCTTGCTCGCATAGCTGCTCTAAATTTTCCAGGTGTCGCGCGGGAGCGATCGCAAATGTTGCTCCTGCGTCTTTGGCGATCGCACTAATTTTCGCTAAATTCCGTTTCAGCTTCGGCGGATAGAGGGGAACCGCGATCACTTTGGCGTACAAGCATCCAAAAAAGGCGGCGAGATAGTCCAATCCTGGCGGGAAAAGCAGTAAGGCTCGTTCGCCAGTGACTCCCAATGTCTGAAGTCGCACGGCGTGCGATCGGGCGATCGCATCTAACTCTCGATAAGTCAAACTGGCGGTTTCAGTTTTTCCGTCTAACAGAAATGTATATTTCTGCTCTGGTTGGTGTAATGCCCTATTTTGCAGCAGTTCTACTAAATTGGTACAACTTTCGGTGAGTTGGTTTCCCTTAATGCTTGCGTCACTCATCGATTCTTTTTACCTATAAGTCTTGTTTGCAGTACGCCAACCAGTTCCGCCAAATTCTTTCCACAGAGAGTTTCTGTGAACAGTTGTCGGACATCACGACTCTGCCATCAGCGCGTTTGAGTCTTCAATCCGGGTATTAGCGCTTGTTTTCAGGTTTTGTGGTCGATCGGGCTGTTCGGCAATGGCTCCGGGGCGCTTTCAGTCCGAGCCAGCTTCGATATCAGCTTCAGGGGCTTTACGGCTATCGACTTTAAGCATAGTAGGCTAGATGATATTTATTGTCAAGAGTCGTTCAGCAAATTTATTGACTCCTATCGTTTCCTATATGACAATCTTTTCTAACTCTTGCCATAGCATTTTAGGCGTTCGTTTGTCTAGCCCTGACAGCAACCATAATAGGCAAGTGCTGCCTAACTAAATAGGGGGTCAGACCCCCTATTTTAAAATGAAATTAGTTTTCATTAGTTAACTCTTGACAGATGTGAGTGCTCTGTTATCTAATTAAGGCACTTTCTCATTAAGACCCCAGCGACTACTTCCTTTAACCGAGGAAGCTGCCAACCGTGGGAGATCGTCCAGAGCGCCACCGGACAGAGGCGTTCGCCCTCACACGCTTCCTGCCAGACAAAGGCTGCTAGCGACGGGAGAATCGGATCGATGTGCGCCCGACAACTAGGTCGTATCTTCCGCAGGTCAGTTTCACTCCTGCCCACAAGAGCAGCAACGCTGCCACAAATCATGTTGTGCAAACAACGCAAACCACATATCCGAAGTTCTATCAATTGTTGATTCAAGACTAATGAACAGATCGCAGAAATTATTAAGTAGCCTTGGGCTGGCAGGAGTCGTGTCGGCGGTAGTCGCTCAGTCGGCGTGCGCTTCCAACATCGCGCAGGTGACGGGCGTTCGCCTCAACCCCACATCAGAAGGCATTGAAATTATCCTAGACACTGAAGATGGAAGACCCCTGCAAGTCTTCACCACCACCTTTGGCGAAACTTTACAAATTGATGCCATCACCGCTCAACTGCGACTACCGGGGGGAAATGAGTTTCGTCAAGACAAACCGGCTGCGGGAATTGCTTCTGTCACCGTTACTCCTTTAGATAACAACAGCATCCGAATCAGAGTCATTGGCGAGAGGGGCCAACCAGTGGCACGGGTGATTCCTAACGCTGCGGGTCTGATTCTCAGCTTACAACCCACCTCGCAGATGACTGCTCGCCCGCCTGCATCGGCTCCTACAACACACCGGCCGGGGACACCCGGAGAACCCTTGCCACCGACAGGGCAGTCGGTAGAGATACCCGCAGAACCCTTACCGCCTACAGCGCAGCCACCAGGAACGCCCGGAGAACCCTTACCACCTACAGCGCAGCCACCAGGGACGCCCGGAGAACCCTTACCGCCGACCGCGCAGCCACCAGGGACGCCCGGAGAACCCTTACCGCCGACCGCGCAGCCACCAGGAACGCCCGGAGAACCCTTACCGCCTACAGCACAGCCACCAGGAACACCGACACAGCCACCAGGAACGCCACAGGTGGGGAGAGACCCGATTGAAATCGTCGTCACTGCAACGCGAACCGCAGAAAGAGTGACGAACGTGCCGCGCTCTATAACGGTGATAGACTCAGAAGAAATTCAGCAGCAGGTAGGGCCATCGAGAAATGTCGGGGAAGCTCTGGCAAATCAGGTTCCCGGTTTTGCGGCCCCGACTCAAACTACTGCAACTTATGGACAAACTTTGCGGGGTCGCGACGTTTCCGTTCTGATTGACGGCGTGCCGCAAACGACCAATCTTCAATCTTTTGGCAGAGAATTTAGAAACATCGATCCCAGCGCGATCGAACGCATTGAAGTAGTGCG
The DNA here is from genome assembly GCA_014695175.1 of Microcoleus sp. FACHB-DQ6. Classification (GTDB taxonomy): domain Bacteria; phylum Cyanobacteriota; class Cyanobacteriia; order Cyanobacteriales; family Microcoleaceae; genus Microcoleus. The sequence continues at coordinate 35,304 of JACJNV010000208.1, forward strand.
GGGGTCTACCGCAATCTACGGCGCTCAGGCTACAGGTGGCGTGATTAATATTATTACTCGCCGGCCAACTGAGGAAAGGCTAAGTGCTGTTACTGAAGTGGGCGTCAGTAGCGCTTTAACAAACACAAGAGATGCTCTAGGCTTTAACGCTCAGCAGACGATTTCTGGCCGAAGTGGCAATTTCGATATGACGGGCACTGTCTCGCTCTCTAGAAGTGGAGCTTTTTACGATGCCAAAGGCGATCGCATTCCCTTGTTTGAAATCGGCGGAGATAGCAGCACCCTCTTCAACGTCATGGGCAAAGTCGGGGTAGATTTGGATACCCAACAGCGGCTGCAACTAACTGTCAATCACTATCGGGAAACCCAAGATCCCAATGTGATTCCAGACTTTAGTGTTGACGACCAGGAAGGACGGCAAAAAGCCCGCGCCATCCGAACCGGAAATTTGGATATCGACGGGGAAACACCGGGAAATAAAAGTACACAGCTCAACCTCAGTTACACCAACCAAAACCTTTTTGGCAGCAGCCTTCAAAGTCAAATCTACTATCGAACGAATTCCAATGTAGGTGTTCCTTCAGATTACCGCACGTCCGAGTTCTTTGGGCCATTTCTCGGCGTTACTCGTTCGCGAGCCGAGAACGAACAAATAGGAGGTAGACTGGCGATCACCACTCCTTTATCCCGTGCCGAAAATCTTCGATTAACTTGGGGATCTGACTATATTACTGAAGATAGCAGACAGCGTTTCGACCTGTACGACCCCGAGAGATTTGACGCAAGTGGGGGTCGGGTTTACCGGAAAATCTCCGAGCGTCCTTTCGTTCCTCCTTACACTTACAACAGCCTTGGCCTTTTCGGTCAATTGGAATGGAATATTGACGATATCGTCATTTTAAGTGGTGGGATACGTCACGAACGCATCGGGTTAAACGTCAATGATTATACCACTTTTAATGAGCGCCAGATCGAAGGAGGCGATCGCAAATTTAACGCCACCCTATTTAATACAGGGGCTGTGTATAAAATTACTGACACCTTCAACATATTTGGCAACTTTTCTCAAGGTTTCTCAGTTCCAGATTTCGGTCGCATCCTCCGCCAACCCCCCGACAATTTTGTTGGAATTGAATCTTCGTTAGAAGTAACTCAACCGCAAAAAGTCAACAACTACGAAATTGGCATTCGAGGAGGGTGGCAATCCGTGCAAATGTCGCTTGCCGCTTTTTACAATACCTCCGATCTAGGAGTCCGTTTTGAACCAGTTGGCAACACAGGCCGCCTGGAACTACAGCGCGCCCCAGAACGCATTTACGGCTTAGAAGGGACTGTGGATTGGCAACCTGGACGAGCATGGTCGATCGGCGGGACTGCTACTTATATTCAAGGCGAATATGAGGACGACAACCGTTACCTCGCCCTCGATAGCAGCCGAATTCCACCGCTCAAGCTAACAGCTTATGTTCAAAACGAAACTTTGCCGGGATGGAACAATCGGTTACAGTTCTTATATTCTGGAAATCGCGACCAGGCCTTCAAAGACGGCTCGGATGGCGGCCCGATTAGCAGCTATCTCACTGTGGATTACGTCAGCGCGGTTAAAATTGGCTCTGGGCTGCTAGAAGTCAAAGTCGAGAATTTATTGAATAATCAATATTTTCCCGTGATCTCCCAATACTCCGCTGGATTTGGATCGGACAGCGTTAATTATGCAGGGAGAGGTTTGACTCTCAGTGTTAATTACCGACTTAACTGGTAATTACAGCAGATGGCAGGTTTATGAGGTAGATTCAATATCCCCGTAGGGACACTCCAAGAACCCATTGGTGTCAATTTAAGCTGTTAGTCCGCTAGTCCTCGCGCCCACCCGCTAGTCCGCCAGGGGTTGAAACCCCTGTCTAATAGCTAAAGTCCTCTCAAGAGGACTAATGAGTTGAAAAGTGTTTTTCTCAGTCCTCCTAGCGAGGAGTTTAGCTTTGAGGCAGGGAATGAATTCCCTGTCGGACTATCGGTTTTACCTTAATGAGAACAGTTAACGGCTTTGAGAAAAATTTAGAGATGAATTTCCGCAAACTCGCATTCAAACTGCACTTGTATTTGGGGTTGGTGGTAGGAATATTTTTAGCAGTAATTGCTTTAACGGGCAGCTTGCTAATTTTCGGCCCCGAAATCGAGCGGTTCTTCAATCCCCAACTCCTGCAAGTTATTCCTCAAGCCGAACGGATACCGCTGGAAAATGTCCTGCAAATTGTCGAAAAAGCTTATCCCCAAAATCAAGCTCTTAGTATCTTGCTGCCAAGATCAGCGAAGGATGTTTGCCAAGTTTCAATGCTGTCAAAGAGTGAGGAAATAGTTAGCGTTTATGTCAACCCTTACAGTGGGAAAATTACGGGCGGGCGCCTTTGGAAAGAAACTTTTACAGGTTTTATTTTTACGTTACACGCGGAATTAGCAGGAGGAGAATTCGGTCATCTTGTTGTCGGTATTTGCGGTCTAGTAATGCTAGGACTAACTTTTACTGGCTTGGTATTGTGGACTGGTTGGCGCAATTTGGCTCGCGGGTTTTCTATTAATTGGCAAGCTCACTGGCAGCGGACTGTATTTGATTTACATAACGTTTCTGGCATTGTATCGGTCGCTTTTCTCATACTCATCTCCGCTACAGGGACAGCGATAATTTTTTACGCGCCGGTTCAATCGACTGTGTATTGGCTAACGAATGAAAAGCCACAGCCAGCATTGACTTCTCATCCCCAGTCTAGCAGTTATAGGCAAAACCTTGACGAAATATTACACCAAGTTAATACCGTTTGGCCGGAAGCTAAAACCACTTTTATTTCTCTGCCTTTGAAGCCTGAAGCAATTTTTAAGGTACGGAAAAAATTTCCCAATGAGCCGCACCCAAACGGGATTAGCACCATTTATCTCGACCAATACAGTGGCAAAATATTGCAGGCTGACAGTGTAAATTCAGCTTCGGTAGCAAATCGAATTCTCAACTCGCTTTATCCGCTACATATTGGCAGCTATGGCGGAATTTACTTGCGACTTGTACACGCGCTCGCAGGATTAGCAGCGATTGTACTGTTTATTACGGGTGTAATGATGTGGCGGCAGCGGCATTTGGCGAAATTTTACCGCAAGGAGGCGAGACAGCAATATGAAGAATTATCTCCACTTAGCCAGCAATGGCCTTGGTTTTAAGGAGAGCGGCGTGCGGTGGGATGCGGGTGTCATTCTCCTGCCTAAAAACCCCGATTCTCTGAATTTTAAATCCTATCAATCGCTTCTTTAATGCAAAAATTTATTCAACTCTGGCTCGGACAAACTGCTTCGATGATTGGCAGCGCTATGTCCGCGTTTGCGCTGACTATTTGGATTTGGGAGTCCACCAGTCAAGTGACGGCTTTGGCTTTGTTGATGTTTTTTACTCAATTGCCGCGCATCTTGCTCGCTCCGGTTGCTGGCATTCTCGTCGATCGCTGGAATCGAAAATTTTTGATGGGGAGCGGTGATGCGGTTTCAGCTTTGTTAACGCTCACTATCCTATTACTTTATATCAGCCAAAACCTGCAAATATGGCATATATATGTAGCGGCTGCGATTAACGGAATTTTTGACCAACTTCAGCAGTTAGCTTACTCCGCAGCCATCGCCACAATGATGCCAGAAAAGCATTACAGCCGCGCTAGCAGTTTAAGTTTTCTGGCAAGTTACGGTGCGAGTATTATTGCTCCGACGCTGGCGGGGATTCTCTATTCTGCGATCGGGTTGAGCGGGATTTTTACGATCGACCTGGCAACATTTACAATCGCGATCGGCACGCTAATATCTGTCAAAATACCCCAGCCCGCGATCGCCTCCAATCCCCAGCCGACTCGCCCCCACCTGTTGCAAGAACTCAGCTTCGGATTCCGCTACATCGTCCAGCGTCCCAGCCTGCTTGCCTTGCTGGTATCCGTTTCGCTATTCTGGTTCGCTCACGACATCGGCGCGGCCCTCTACTCACCGATGATACTGGCACGCACGGGCAATAATGCCAGAATCCTCGGTACTATCCTTTCAGCCGCCGGCGCAGGCGGCGTTTTAGGAGCATCGATCGTCAGTATTTGGGGCGGCCCCAAACGCCGAATCCGGGGCTTTCTGTTCGGCATGGCAGGCGCGGGCTTGAGTAAAATAGTCTTTGCTTTCAGTCAGGCGCTTTCCATCTGGATTCCCGCTCAATTTTGTTCGTCTTTCAATTTCCCCATCCTCGGCAGTTCCAACGAGGCGATATGGCTGGCGAAAGTCGCACCAGAGGTGCAGGGGCGCGTTTTTGCTACCAGAGCAGTGATCGTGCAATTGGCGTCAGCGATCGGTTTATTGATCGCAGGGCCACTTGCCGATCGCGTCTTTGAACCCGCCATGCAACCGGGAGGTTTTTTAGCAGCTATTTTTGGCCCAATTATCGGGACAGGTGCCGGTGCTGGCATGGCTTTGTTATACGCTATCTCCGCGCTGGGCTTATTGCTCGTTGCAGTCGGTGGCTATGCTTGCCGGCTGCTACGCGATGCCTAAAGCGGAAGCGGAAAGAGGTCTTTTAACTTCTTCCCTCTTCCCTCTTCCTTCTTCCCTCTTCCTGACATCCGTTACATCCGTTACAGAATCCGTTGCCGAACTTCCTTCCATCCGTTACATCCGTTACATAATCCGTTGCCGAACTTCCTTCTGCTATAGTTTCTGGCGCGAACTCAGGTGAGCTTCAATTTCCGATCGCGATCGCCATACAGGGCGCAATTCCTTGCGAGCAAAGAGCTGCGACTGATCGCCGGCGTGGGGCGAACCAGGTTGAGTGGCGTTACCGTAACTGTTTAGCGCCCTCGCTTTCACAGGATTCGAGAACTCAATCGCAGCGACAAAAGAATCGCCTGCAACCGCTTGAAAGCGATCGTCTTTCGCAGGAGCGAACCATACTGAGCGAAATACACCCAAAGCACCGTCAGCTCCATTTGCCTGCAGATTCGCCTCCCCAGGCAATCGGAAGACTTCCCCCCATGCCACATCTAACGCGCCATAAGTTACCTCAACTTTGGTTGCTGTCGCTTCCAGCACCCGCACCGCCTCCGCAGGATTTGCCAACCCGTCTGGCGTCGTTAGCGGCGCATCTTCGCTCCAAGGTTTGGCGAATAACCGATCGGCATCCATCGCTTTTTTCCAAAAGGCAAACAGCACCGCACCGCGACTGTCAGCATCGACTTTGCGATCCCAAGTGGCGAGAACTTCCGCAGCGCGGCGCGCTTTTTCACTGCCTTGCCGTGCGGCGGGAATTAAATCATCGAGGAGGCGATCGGCGAGTTCTACCTGAGTGGAATGTTTGTATTGCATCAATTCATCGAAAGAGATTTTTTCATCTTCTAAGAGCATTTTTGCCGATCGCTGCGATCGCAAATCCATCGGGCCGCGCGGTGCCATGTAGGCGGGATAATTATCGGGTGCGATCGCGATCGGAAACGTCGTCGTCCAGGGGGGATCGTTGGTATTTTGCAACCAACCGCTGGGCGGATCGACAACGCGCGGCAAATCCGCATAGGGATGATTTTTGCTCCACAAAGTCTCTGACGTATTGCCTGGGATCGTGCCTGACCAGTATTTAAAATCTCCGTTTTTGCGTATGGGGACTTGACCGTTAAACAAGTGCATGATATGCCCCTCACTATCGGCATACATGACGGTAAACATAGGAATTTCCAAGCGCTTTAAAGCGGCTTCAAATTCAGAAAAATTCTTTGAGCGTGCCATATCCCACCACTGCTGAAGGGCTGCTGGTTTATCGAGTCCGACAACGCGCAGGGCGATCGCCTTACCCTGTTTTTCTGTGAGAATCGGCCCGTGAACAGAACGCCGCACTACTAGAGATTCCGATCGCAAATTCCCATTCTTTTCTTTAACTTTTAAAACCTTCTCTTCCCTGTCAAAACTTCGGATTTTGCCATTGAAGCGATAGCCATCGTTAGCGAGGGGCAATTCGTAGGCATCCCAGCCATCGTGAGTGTTGACAGTATGAGTCCATCCCAAGTTGTCATTAAAGGCGATCGTTAATACAGGAAATCCGACGAGAGTGGCTCCGTAAGCGTTAATTTCTGGGGCAATCAGTTGCGCTTCGTACCATAAATATAAATCCGACCAAGGAAGGTGAGGATTTGCCAATAGCATGGCATTGCCGCTTTCAGAACGGGAAGGAGCGATCGCCCAACCATTAGAGCCTTTGGGGGTGGGATTTTCAGCGATATCTTCAACGCGCTCTGGATCGACTATAAAAGTAAAATTGATGACGCGCTGCGCGTGTGCTAATACATCTACCGGTTTGAGGGGCAATGTTACCTTTAATTCTTGGGTTAGCGCCTCTGGGTGTTCTTTTGCATAGGCATTCATTCCGCCAACAAAAGCATCGATATAGTTGCGGAAAATGGGATTTTGTGATTCATACCACGCCTTGGCGCGATTAGGAATTCCCATAGTTTGCACCCAGCGATCGGATTCCAAATAATCTTCACCCCAAAATTCGGCAGCTTGCCCGCGAGCTTGCCCGTAAAGACGCAAAATCAGATTACCGTGACTTTGCATCTGCGCCCACCCGAAAGCGTAGAAAAGGCTTTTACTATTCTCTCCGTAAATGTGTGGAATTCCATAGGTATCCCAAAGAATTTGAGTGCCGGTTTGAGGGGCGGCTTGAACCCCCTTATTGAGGAGCAAAACTAAGATTAAACTCATTAATAAGGAGACAATCCGCCGCCATTGTTTTTTTAGTTGTAGAAACACGGGAAATTAATTTGCTAGGGTTAAACTGAGACATTGCAGCCTTTTCAACAAGCTGCCCGAACAAAACGCCGAGGACTTAAAGCCCTTTTATGGAGAACAAGGGATAAAATTATACCAAATCCTATGCCCAAAAACGTAACCTATCTACGTCTATCTGCGTCCATCTGCGGTGAAAAAAATAACACCTCTTCGAGACATCCAGAAAATCCGAAAAAACACCCTATGTAAATCGGGTGTGAAATTACAGCATTTCCTGCTGTTATGAGGTACAATAGCAACAGCTAGCTTTCCCAATTTATTTAATGCTGAGAATTTGTTAAATTGAGGGCAACTGCTATTATTCTATCAATCATAGATGCGTTAGTTGGAGCGAACCTCCGCAAAAAGGATTGGAGTTGTGACCACCAGACTTCAATAGGGTTAAAATAGGCGATAGTAAGGAGATAGACAAATAACACTCGCGCCTAAAGCTTCAATCATTGGTACAATTGATGCTAGTTTATGAGCGGGTAGATTATCCATCACTACTACTGCTCCTGCCCATAATTGAGGGCACAAAAGCTTCTTAATAAATACGGCAAATGCTGCTTTCTCCATTGAATCATTCATTGTCATTACTGCCAGCACTTTGTTGATACTAATAATGAAACCTCCGCTAGAGCGTTTTCGATAATTTTAAATACTGAACACCCAGATTTTTTCCCTCTGCTGGATAAGTGTTCACAGTATAACCTCAAGCTAGTAGAAATTAACAATAGCGATCACCCGAAGATTATGAAATAATTGCAAAAATTACCCTTAATTCTGGCAATTATTTGGTGTTTATTTCGAGTTTTTATGATTCAACCTATTGATACAGAAAATTTACGCGACAACGTTAACTAATCCGCTAGCCCCATTTACAATAAAGCTGAGCGCTCTTTGCTCTGTGTAAAAATTTTTCCCAATTTTATGGCGATCGCAACCAATCTGGCGGATGCAACTGGAAATGTGTTTGCAGCATTAATTCAGCATTCTGCAACGCTCCGTCAACCCAGCCTTGGTTATCGCAATAAGCTTCACCACAAATGTATACTGGTACATCTGCCACAGGATGGATCATTTTAGGAATAATTTCCCAGCTTTTAGCATGAATCTTCCACAGATTGTATGCACCGCCAAACGGGTCGGCACCCCAGTCCATATATGCGGCATCATAAGGATCGGGGATATATTTTAAGCCGTGAATTTCTTTGAGTTGTCGCTGTAGTTCCTTGACAATGGCGGCAGAAGGCAGGTATTTTTGCCACTGGCTGTAGTCGAAATCTAAAGTGCGATCGGCTACTGTCTGATTTCGCTGAAAGTTTTCTGGTTGTTCGATAGTCTGTTGTCTTCGCATTCCGATCCAGTAATTCCTCGAGTGACCGTCGTCATAGCTAGCCATCATCAGAGAGTTGCGGTTGTTTTTATCCGCACCGGATTTGTCTCCCTCTGTACCGAAGTAGTAGCATTGTCGCACGGGCAAATCGGTATTCGACTTGCCGGAATGCACTTTAGCAGCTTGCCACCAGGGGTTTTCGTAACACAAAAAGATTTTGAGCAGGGGTTGAGGGGAAACGCTCTCAATCATTTGGCGTACTTCTACATTATTCGGATCGAGTATTGAATTTGTGCGATCGAGCAGTTCTAGGGAACGTCGCGGCATTGCTAAAATTAACCGCCGACAGCGCACGGTAGAATTATTCTGGAAACGCAACTCTATTCCAGTGGTGTTATCCTCTAGGGTGCAGGTGTTGAACGATCGCAATTCGCAATTCAAATGCACTTCGCCGCCTGCTTTGACAAATTCATCTTTCAGCTTGAGCGCTACAGACTCAAACCCATCGACTAACCCCATATATTGAGCGTCTGGTCCGAAATAAGCGAGATACCAAGCTATAGCATCGGCAGCATTCCAGTTACTTAAAATTGTGTCAAAACCACCCGCATAACGGATAAATTCGTAAGCTTCGTTGCTCATCACTCGGTTGAGGACGTTACTAAACCCTTGTTTATAAAGCTTTACGCCGTCAAAGAGGGCCGTTTGTTTAACTTCGTGCCATTGGGAGGCGGGTATATTCTTTGCCCCTGGTAAAATTTGCTCGATCGCCGCAGCTACAAGTTCGCTGGCAGACTTTCTTTTTTCATGCCACTGCATATTGTAGGGGACTTTTTCGGGGTCTGATAAATCTTGTTCCCGCAGATGTACGCCGCGTAAATAAAGGATGTTTTCTGGGTAACTGCCTGGAAAATCGTAGGTTTTTAAGTGTAGTTTATTCTCGATCAGCGATCGCAACAATATCTGATTTGATGTATAGTGCATCGCCCCAAGTTCTGCACGCATATTCGGCATACCAGGCGGTGTCAGCGACAACAAACGTCCGCCGATACGCGAACTTCTCTCGAATACGCCAATCTTTAATTTACCATCAGGACGTTTTGCTGCCCAATCTCTGAGAATTTCAGATTTACTCGAACTGCTGTTTATCAGTCGCCAACCGCTATATATTCCCGAAACGCCGCCCCCAACAATGGCAACATCCCATATTTCATTCGTAAATGTGTCCTTAGTTTCCATAATTTACTCTATAAAAAGACTGTTTTCCTGTTATCGATCTTAAGCTCGAGCAGCAACCAACATTTCCTTGACTGCCCGCAAAGATGATGCCAATGCACCCTGTATCCAGGCGTACTCGGTTGAAGCGTGTTCCCCAGCAAAATAGATGCTGCTCTCAGGAGCGATCGCATCCTGATATAATTCCATTTGCTGATAGGGCCTCCAGAAAGAGAAAGCCCCCAAGCTCCAAGGGTGATCGTCCCAAGTCCAACTGCTCATCTGCCGCACCACCCCCTGTTGATTAATTTGAGGATGAATCTTGCTGAGGAATTGCTGAACAACTGCATGGCGCTCCTGTATAGGTAAGTTTGCTAAACGACGTGCCTCGCTTGCCCAAGTATAGGAAGCCAACATTACCCCTGGACCTGCTGAAACTTGAGGATCTTTTGCCTGGGCGTTATCTGAGGGATAGTAGGTAGTGGAAATCGGCAAATCACTAAACGTGCCACCACCGTAGATTCCGTCGTCGGTTTCCCAAAAACGACGATTGGCTAGAGCCAACACTTTCGTCGCGGAGTCATAAGACAAGTTGCGAATCGCTCTTTTCTTGGTTGCAGAAAATGGCGTATCGAGCCGAGACAGCACTGGGAAGGGAATGGTACAGAGAACAAAATCTCCAACTTCTTGCTTGGTCGTACCATTTTCGATATAAACTGCTGCTGCCTGCTGGGTTTGATCGTTGCGTTCTAGGCGGATGACTTCACAACCCATCCTGGGTTTAGATTTGAGCTTGGAACTTAGAGCAGCAGGCAAGCGGTCTAAACCGCCGACAATTTCTGTTAACTTAGTTTTATCAGGTTCAAGCAAACGAACTGTACTAAGAATCGAGTAGTAAGCTTGATCTCCCAGAGAGGCATTAGCTGCTAATACCATTTCGATCGCATCATCCGACAACCCAGTAGCTTGACACCGTTGCATCAAGGATTGCACATCCATCTCGCTGACGATCGCGCTAGTAGAATACTTAGTAAAGATCTCGGCTTTCTGTTGTGAGGTAAGTTGCTTGAGACGGTTCCCCACTACCTTGTCCCAGACATCATCTGGTGTTAAATGGCTTTCATTGCCACTCAAACCATAGATACTTGGTAGACGTGCTTTGTCTTTAGCTCGGATACGCTGAGAGCGCATATAATAATATGTCTGCGGATTTTCCATCACAAAGGGACGAAGTTGCAGTCCGCACAACTGGATGTAATGGTGCGTCAGGTTGTGAGTTTGGGGAATTCGCATTGCACCCGCTTCACCATACAAACCATCCTCAAAGCGTAGCGTGCGAACCCGACCACCAATATGGCTGCGTTCCGCTTCTAAAATTACGCAAGTGTGTCCCCGCTTCTCCAATTCATAGGCGGCGGCAAGTCCCGCCATTCCTGCACCTAAAATTACAACTTTTAGAGGTTTACTTGGGTTGGGAACAGACTCTAACTCCTGAAGTATATTAGCAGAAGTTGTTGCCGAGCCTTCTGTGTTTGACCTAGCCAAACTGAGGTGCTGAGTAAAAGGCAAGGCTGCTGCACCACCGCCGGCGAAGACAAGACTGCGTAAAAACCAGCGACGGTTAAGTGAGAAAAATCTGTCTGGTTGACTCATAAACACAAAAGTTGAAACGATGGCAGTGTAAAAGTAGTCATGATGATAGCAACCAGTCCGGTGGTTGCAGGTGAAAATGTTTCTGGAGCATCAACTCAGCATTCTGTAACGCCCCATCAACCCAGCCTTGGTTATCGCAATCAGCTTCTCAACTTATGCAACACCTTTTCCTGTCTCGGCGACGATGTAATCAACCACATCCTCCAAACTTCCATTACGCTGGTAAACTTGGCGCTGTCGCGTTGCGCCGTTCCCTTGCTGCATCGTCTGTTGCACCAGCGATGAAACCTCGTCCCAATCTCCATAGTCTTCTAGTGCTGGACGCACAAAGGTTAAAAACTTTTCAATTAAATCGCGTGCTGGAACGGCACGCATTACCTCAACGTCTATTAGCTCTGTATCTAATCCATAGCGTGCAGCACGCCAGTGGGCGGCGCGTATAAGTTCGTGGCGCGTGGCTGAGAATGGTTTGTCT
>JACJNV010000209.1 GCA_014695175.1 Microcoleus sp. FACHB-DQ6
TACCGCCTTGGATAAATAAGGCGAAAAATCCTGCAATTTCTTTAATTCTAAGTGAGCGTTATTCTGAGGAGGACGCAGGGGAGTTTGCCCGTCGCGGGCGTAAACAATCACGGGGCCATTGATACTTCTCGGCAGAGGCCGCACTTGAAACTTTGTCGATTCCATCCCTACCAACACGGCAATCAAAGCGGTGATTCCGCTGACGCCATAAAAGCTGTAACGCACCAGTTCCAAATACCAAGGCGGCGGATATACGTACTGAATTCTGACAGCGGCGGCTAGTTCCGGCGGCCCTAAAGTGAACACGTCTCCGTGACGCAGGGACATACTTTTAACTCGCCTTTTGCCATTGTAAATGCCGTTTGTGGAGTCTTCATCTTTGATGACAAAAGGAGTCCGCCGCCGACTATCCCGCGACAGGGATAAGTGCACGTGACTGACAACGGGATTGCGAACTACAATATCTGAAGATTTGGACGATCGACCTAACAAATATCGATCGCCCAACAGCGGATAAACCTCAGCTTTAGCTGCACCCGCATCCTGCACCCACAGTTCGGGTACTTTGGCGTTTGGTTTCAGCGCTAGCTGGTTAAAATTAACCTTGGCAATAGTCTGGACTGCTTGGGTAATTGCACCCAAGACGGTTTGAGGTTTGCGGGGCGGCGGCGGTGGGGTCATATTTCGCTGTGCACTACAGTCGAGCGATCGGCTCTTGCACCATTCTACTCGCAACTTTTGGCTAATTTCAGGATCTGCCCCACAGAAGGAGGCGATCGTCGGCTAGTGGCGATCGATTTTGCGGTGATTGGTGAACCCGTCCGGAATCCGTTTATTGAGCAAATCTCTACCCAACCACACAAAATCCCGCTCTCACGAGAAAATTAAAATATCATAAACTTGCCTAAAAATCAACACTTTAACTCAAATTTATCCCTAATTTACCAACACACTTTAAGTAATTAAAACCCCCCTTGAAAAAGGGGGGTTAAAAGCAGAAAATCCGCTTAATTCTCCTTACATCGAAGAACCCAAACCGGCATAAGCACCGTAGAAGAAAAGGCTCACAATGCTCAGAACACCGAGACCTGCCACAGTAGCTACCAGCCACAAAGGAATTCTGCCACTTTCACTAAACATAGCTATCACCTCACTAATTCACAGCTAAACACATTCGATCGAACTATCGAAAACAAACTCAGACACCAGTTAGTTAAAGAAATAACTGGAAAACAAAATACCCAGAGTAAAAATCAGCAACAAACCCAAATACAAAGAAGTCCGGTTTAACTCAACAGGCTGCTCGTTGGGATTAGGAAGGCGCTCAGGCATTGTAAACTCCTATCGTTGAATAAATTGCATTGCTGCGATCGCGCCCAAAAAGAAAATTGTTGGGACACCTAAAGTATGAACTGCCAACCAGCGCACCGTAAAAATCGGATACGAAATTGGCTCATTATTTGGGGTTCTGCTCGTCATTTTTCCAAATCCTTGTTAAATTACTTGGCAATGAACTGATCTACTTGTTTCTTAGCTTCAAAGCGATCCGAGATAATCGGCACTTCTTCTCGCTGCGGTGTGAAATACTGGTTAGGGCGAGGAGTTCCGAAAGCATCGTAAGCCAAACCCGTTTGCACAAACAGCCATCCAGCAATAAACAAAGCTGGAATGGTGATGCTGTGAATTACCCAATAACGGATACTTGTAATAATGTCCCCAAACGGACGTTCTCCAGTTGTACCAGCCATTTAGAATCCTCCTTTCAACAACAAATTGACAGACAATCTCTATTACTATTCTACTATCAAGCAGCTTGTGCTGAACCTTGATATTTAAGTAAAGTACCGCTCGCGCCGATCACAAATCCGCGATCAGGGCCCATAAAGACAATCCTGTAAAAATTAGCCGGAACATCTTCTACTTCGCGGTCTTTTAGCCAAGTTTTCCCGCCGTCCAAACTGCACAGCAAATTGCCGCCGCCGCCGGCTACCCAAACTTCATTATCAGTCCGGTAAGCCATGTCCAGCAAACCCCAACTCGCTTTGCGATCGGGAAAAAACGGTTTTCCCCAACCGTCAGGATTGGACTGGTCGCTAAACTGAATCTGACCGCCGCGGGCGAGCATCCACAAACGCCCGTCCTTGGTAAAGCCCATATTTTGCAGGCGGCGAGAACTATTGCGGTTGTGAGGTTCCCAAGCTTGTTGTCCGGGTTTCCACACCGAGTAGAAATTGCCCTTCGAGGAAACCGCAACATACTGCCCGTCTTCAGAACGGTTGATATTGCGAACTACCCCAAAAGAATCCTGCACGACAGCTTTCCAATTTTTGCCACCGTCGGAAGTCCGGTAAATCGCCCCGACATCGGTCGTCATCTCGGCGGAATTCGGGCCCAAAGCCGCGATCGTACTGGGAGAACCAGGCAACTGACTGCTCAAAGCAATCCGCGTCCAAGACTTGCCTTCATCGTTGGTGTGCAGCAAAACTGAAGGCTGGCCGACAATCCAGCCTTCGGAACCCGAAAAACTCACCGACGCAAAACGCGACCTCGGATCGTCGATATCCAGTGCTATAGACTTCCAGCTAGTGCCACCGTCAAGGGTTTCGAGCAGAGTCGCCTCAGAACCCACAACCCAGCCGTGCTGAGAATTGCCCGTAAAGGCAATATCCTGCAAATTAGCTTCCGTCGGCAAGGAAATAACTTGCCAGGGGTTGTAACTCACAGAACCTATGGTGCTGCAACTCGTACAGATGAGGGCAGCGGCCAATAACATTACAATTCGTTGCCAAAATCTCACAATCGTTTTACTGCAAACCATACATACTAAGTAACAACAAGAAACCAACGACCAAGCCGCCAAAAATCAGCAAACTTTTCTGACCTTCGGTCATGCCGTTGACACCGACACCGTAGCGCTGATTTGCCTTAAATCCCGATACCCCTTCCTGCTGACCGAGATTTTGAAACGCCGACTTGCGCGCCCCGCAAACGGGACAGACCCAAGTTTGGGGCAAATCTTCAAAAGCCGTGCCAGGGGCAATGTCATTTTTAGGATTCCCCTTTTTCGGATCGTAGACGTAGCCGCAGGCGCGGCACTCGTGCCGATCGAGGGTCTTAGTCTCAGTGGCTCGATCGCTCATAGCTCTAAAAGAGTAGGTAAGCTAATCTTAAAATATACATTAAAAATTATTGCAGAAGATGGACGATTAATCTCAACCAACTCGTAATTTTAGCTACCCAAAATCTATATAATGTAACAGACAAGTTACAGAACCCTTTCACCTAGGCAGTAATTATTCACCGTGTTTGCACTCAGCGGCTACGAGTATTTCTTAGGCTTCCTGTTAATTTCCAGCCTAGTCCCTATCCTCGCCCTCACGGCGTCTAAGGTACTGCGCCCGAAAAGTCGTCCCTACGACCGACGCACTACCTATGAATCCGGCGTAGAGCCGATCGGCGGAGCTTGGATTCAGTTCAACATCAGATATTATATGTTCGCCCTAGTCTTCGTCATCTTCGACGTAGAGACGGTCTTCCTCTATCCTTGGGCGGTTGCTTTCAACCAGCTAGGACTGTTGGCTTTCATCGAAGCCTTGTTTTTTATCACGATCCTCGTTATTGCTCTTGTCTATGCATGGCGCAAAGGAGCCTTGGAATGGTCTTAAGTTCTGACAAATCACAAAAAGCGCTGATCAACCCTGTCGAGCGCCCCGAAGTCACATCGCAACTCTCAGAGAACGTCATCCTGACAACAGTAGATGACCTCTACAATTGGGCGAGACTTTCGAGCCTGTGGCCGCTGCTTTTCGGCACGGCCTGCTGCTTCATCGAATTTGCAGCTTTGATCGGATCGCGCTTTGACTTCGACAGATTCGGCTTAGTACCGCGATCGAGCCCCCGGCAAGCCGACTTGATCATCACCGCAGGCACAATTACCATGAAGTACGCCCCCATCTTGGTGCGGCTGTACGAACAAATGCCGGAACCCAAATACGTCATCGCGATGGGCGCTTGCACCATCACCGGCGGAATGTTCAGCATGGACTCCACCACAGCAGTCCGCGGCGTTGACAAACTGATTCCTGTAGACGTGTACATCCCCGGCTGTCCCCCCCGCCCCGAAGCGATTATTGACGCAATTATCAAACTGCGGAAAAAAATCGCCAACAATTCCATGCAAGAACGGGCCAATTTGCTGCCAACCCACCGCTACTACACCAGACCCCACAAAATGAAAGTAGTAGACGACATTTTGGACGGCAAATACTTGTCTATTCCAGGCCGGATCGCGCCGCCGAAGGAATTGACAGAAGCAATGGGAATGCCAGTACCGCCGGCCCTGCTTGCAGGACAAAAACAGGAGGTAAACCGTGGCTGAGACAGAATCTGCAATTGTTGAAGCCGGGAAGGTTTCCCAGTGGTTGACTCAAAATGGCTTTGAACACGAAGCTTTAGCGGCCGATAATTTGGGCGTGGAGATATTAAAGGTCGATCGAGACTTCTTAATTCCGATGTCAACAGCACTGTATGCCTACGGGTTTAATTATATGCAGTGCCAGTGCGCCTACGACCAAGGGCCGGGACAAGATTTAGTCAGCGTCTACCACTTGGTTAAGCTGACAGATAATGCTTCCCATCCCGAAGAAGTCCGCGTCAAAGTATTCGTACCTCGCGAAGATCCCAGAGTGCCATCAGTCTACTGGATTTGGAAAGCAGCCGACTTTCAAGAGCGGGAATCCTACGATATGTACGGCATTGTCTACGAAGGACATCCGAATCTGAAACGGATTTTGATGAACGAAGATTGGGTAGGCTGGCCGCTGCGGAAAGATTACATTTCGCCTGATTTCTACGAATTGCAAGACGCTTATTAAGTGAGTTTTGCGAGGGCGGGTTTAGAGCATAAAATTGGGCTTTTAAAGTTGAGTTTTATGCGAAACTCGCCCTCTATTTTTTTGATTAACTGCTTCCTAGGCTCTGCCTGGTAACCGATGTCCAAAAACGCTATTTTCAAAAAAGTATTAGTATGGTTTACGAAACTGCTGGTTTAATAGCTTTACTAAGTATCGTAATAATTTACCTGCAACTTCGCAGGGGTAAGAACAAACCGAATGATAACCAGCTCGAAGCGCAGAAAGTTGAGCTGAGGCAAATGCAGTTACAACAAGCAAATAACCTATTTACCGCCTTTATAGTTCAAATCCTTGCAAGATTTAAGCAAACAGAGGCAGAACTCAAGGCAGCTACTACTGAGAACAATTCTTTGAAGCAGACGGTTCAAAAGCTACAACAACAGTTAGCAAGCGTTGAGAGCGAAAGAGATGAAGTAAGGAAAATTTCAACAAATCTTCGTATTGAAAATATTTACTTTGAACAAAAAATTGAAGAACTAGAAGCTCATAAAAAAGTTCTTATTCAAGAATTGGGTGGTTCTCTCAGCAGTCAAGATATAGAGTTTATAACCTGGGAATTTTTAATCGAGAAAGTTAAAGAGGTTACTAGACAGCTTAATGAAGTCATAGCCCTAAATCAATCCCTCATTAAAACAAGTACGGATTTACAGCAAGAAATAGACGTTCTGAGAAGAGAGTTAAATCAAGTTAAAGATAATAATACTAGATTGACACAAGATAATCTACAACTCCGAGCTAGCCAAAACTCTTTAGAGTCAGAAATAAGACGAGAATTAGACCGAGTTCAACCTTTAGAGATAGATAATAACCAGCTAGAGCAAGAAAAAACCCAATTAGAAAGAAAGCTTTATGAGTTAAATTCATTAAACTCCAATTCACGTCAATTAGAAACAAAAGTTAAGCAACTAGAAGAGAATGCCAGAGAGCTAGAAAAAGCCAAAATAAGTTTAGAGCTACAGCTTAAGGAGGAGAAAAATAGATTTGCACTTCTTCAGCAAGAAATTGAGAGTTTGAAAAATAAAAATCCGGCTCAGGAAATTAATCGGCTGCTTGCCAAAATAGCTCAACAAGAGGAGATCATAAAAGAGCTAAGAGAAGAAATTGAGAGTTTGATAATTATAAATCCGGATGAGGGAATAAGTTTATTAGAAGATTATAATGATTTAAATTTATTAGAAAATTATAACGATTTAGTTTATTTCGTTCAAACATCTTTAGGAACTTCAGGTATAGAGGAATTAGATGATTGGGGGAAAACAGAAGAGTTTTACATAGAACTTATCAGTAGACTTTGTTTTATCGATACGATACTCATAACTAAAATAAAATCCTTGGAATATAAATTCCATCCCGTTTATAAGGAATATATTGCTGCGAGTTTAGATATTAGCTTTAGCTATCCCGGTGATTTTTTGTTTTGGAGTAGTGGCGAAATTTGGTGGGAACTAAGTTATTTCTTCAATAATAAGTTGTAATTAAGAGTTTATCAATCTAACCAATGAGTTCCCACAATAGCAAAAAACAACTAGAATACGGGGATTTTGAGATGAGATAAACTGAGGGCTACTTATTCGTATCAGCAGTGCCTGGAGGTAATAAAAGAAAGTGGAAAATAATACAGTTAAATTACTAGATATCGTTGCCTTGACAGTTGACCTTCCTGAATACAACCTGGGGCGCGGACAAGTTGGGACAGTGGTTGAACTGTTGGCTGATGGTGCAGCGTTTGAGGTTGAATTTAGCGATCGCAACGGATGCACTTATGAATCGGTCGGGCTGCATCCAGAGCAAATAATGGTCTTGTACTTGGAGTCAGCATCACCTGATATCAAATCCGAAATGTTTACAGCATAAGGGGCACAATAACCTGGGGACTTTATAAAAAATGGAAATTTGTAACTGCCGATGCACGCAGATAAACGCAGATGGATAGAGATATAATTTCTATTATCTGTAATTTTGAAAACCTATGACTCAAGCTTTACCCAAACTCGTAAACTTCGAGGAATTTGTGGAGTGGCTACCTGAAAATTCGGCGGTACGCTACGAATTGCATAATGGAGATATTGTTGAGATGACACAACCAGTAGGCGAACACGAGGAAGTTAAAGGCTTTCTTGGCATCGAAATTCCTTTTGAAATCAAACGTTTGGGATTGCCATACAGTATCCCCAACCAAGCGATAGTTAGGCCTCCTGAAAAAGATTCTGGTTATTTGCCGGATGTGTTGGTGCTGAATCGTGCAAATCTGGTAAATGAAACATTGTGGCCAAAACAATCTATCCTCAGTTTAGGTGCATCGATACCGTTGGTAATTGAGGTTGTGTCAACCAATTGGCGCGATGATTACTATTTGAAATATGCTGATTATGAGGAGATGGGTATCCCTGAATATTGGATTGTGGATTATGCTGCGTTGGGGGGACGCAATTTTATTGGCAATCCCAAACAACCGACAATTTCTGTCTGTAACTTGGTCGATGGTGAATATCAAATCCTCAAGTTTCGAGAGGACGATCGGATTGTGTCGCAAACTTTTCCTGATTTGAACCTCACTGCAAACCAGATTTTTGGAGCTGGTTTAGTGTAAGCGGAGCTCTCGTAAATTTGGATTTTTTAACCGCAGATGCACGCAGATAAACGCGGATGAGTACAATTCAATCATTCCGCAAGGCTGCGATCGGATCTAAGCGAGCCGCATTCCGAGCCGGTAGCACTCCAGCTAACAACCCGACGGTAAAAGACAGCCCAAAACCCGCTGCGATCGACCATACAGAAACCACAAACGGAAATTTGAACGCTGTCGAGGCCCCAAAGGCGATCGCAATTCCCAACCCAATACCCGCCGTTCCCCCCACCGTGGAAACTAAAATAGATTCCGCCATAAATTGAATGAGAATTGCTGCATTAGTAGCGCCTACCGCTTTGCGAATCCCGATTTCCTTAGTGCGTTCCACAACAGACACCAACATAATATTAGCAATACCGATGCCGCCAACCACCAAAGAAATTCCGGCGATCGCACCCACCATAACCGTAAATAAACCTATCACATTGCTGAAAGTATTAACTATTTCAGCTTGATTTACAACTCGAAAATCATCCGGTTGTGGCGGATAAATATTGTGGCGCAAGCGCATGATATTTTCCACTTGAAATTGAGCATCCGCTAAATCCGCTTCGTCGGCAGTTACCAACCAAAAACCCGAGATCGCAATCCCCGCTAAAGAATTTCTCCCCACAATCCGCGAAGACATATTTTTGAGGGGAATATACACTCGATCGTCCTGATCGGTTCCCCCTACAGACCCCTTGGGTTCCATCACTCCAATGACCTTGTAGCGGTTTCCCTGAATGCGAATATCGGAGGAGAGCGCATTAGCTCCGGCTCCAAAAAGTTCGTCCCGCACCTTAGAACCGAGGACAACTACTGGCTCAGCAGCATTCAATTCATCCTCGTTAAAAAACCGTCCTTCTTGGGGTTGAATGTTCTTCACATCTGGATAGTTTAAATCCGTTCCCAAAATCGAAGTAAATGAATTTTGTCCGCCGTAAACCACTTGCACTTGGCGCTGCAAATAAGCCGAAATTGCCTTAACTGCGGGAGCTTGTTTGCCGATCGCCCTAGCGTCATCCCAAGTAAGAGTAGTAGCAGAACCGCTTCCCTGACTGACACCGCCCGATCGCGAAGCGCCGGATAAAACCAACAGCACATTTGTACCCAAAGCCTTTAACTGTTCTTCAGTTGATTTTTGTACTCCCTGTCCCACCGAAGTAATAGCAATTACCGAAGATATCCCAATAATTACGCCCAGCATAGTTAGACTGGTACGCAACTTATTATTCCACAGCGCCTCTGTCGCCATGAACGCGATTTGAACGTTAGAGATTTTGTTGGTGCGGGGGCGAGTCTGTAATTTCATGTTATTGGTTATTGGGCATTGGGCATCGGGCATTGGGCATTGGGCATCGGGCAATTAAAACTTTCTTTCTTCTTCCTTCAATATCTGATTTCGTTTACGGTTGTTTCTGAATGATTAAACCGCAGAGGGCGCAGAGGGCGCGGAGTCCGAGAACAGAGAGAGCCATAATTCTGATACCAATGGATTTGATATGACTCAAACTCAATAATTAATCGGTGTATCCGTGTCAAAATCCCTGTAGTGCTTTTCTTCTTCCTTCCCACTAACGCAAGCGCGTTCCTCCACCCGGTTGCAAACCCGGAATTCCCCCCGAGGATGGATTTTGGGATCTAGGCCGCAATCCCGGGGGGAAACTCATCAGCACTTTTTCATTTCCTTTCAAACCCGATCGCACTTCCGTCTTGTCATCCACCGTCATACCAGTCTTAATCGGCATAAAAGCAGGTTTACCATCTTCTCCACCCGCAACAAAAACCCCCGTTTCCCTTTGTTGGCGGACAATTGCTGCTGTCGGAACTACCAAAACATTTTTGAGTTCACCAGCCTTAAACTCCACATTCACATTCATTCCCGATCGCAGCATTTGTTGATCGTCATTAATAATTGCCGCTTTTACCTCAAAACTTGTCACATTTTGCTGGACGATCGACTGAGGCGAAATTTGAGTGATTTTACCTGCAAAAGTCTTTCCCGCAAAAGCATCGGCTTGAATAGACGCAGCCTGGCCCATCTGAATCTGAGAAATATTAGTTTCTGCTACGTTTGCTACTAATTGATTTTTTGAAGCTAAGGACAAAATCGAAGAAGAAGTCGCCGAAGAAACCGCACTACCTGCCGTCGTGGGAGTCACAAAAGCGCCCGGATCGGCGTACTTGCGGGTAACAGTGCCGGTGAAAGGAGCCCGCAGCACAGTGTCGTCGATCAGCGCTTGAACGCTTTGCAGGCTGCCTCTAGCGGCGAGAACTTGAGCGCGGGCTTGGGCGATGTCTTCCGGGCGGGAACCAGCTTCTAGCAGCGCCAAAGCTTGCTGTTTTTGCTCCACTGCGGCCTGGCCTGCTGCGATGTCTTCCGGGCGTGCGCCCGATCGCGCCAGGGCTAAAGCTTGCCGTTTTTGCTCGACTGCGGCCCGCCCTGCTGCGATGTCTTCCGGGCGTGCGCCCGATCGCGCCAGGGTCAAAGCTTGCCGTTTTTGCTCGACAGCAGCCCGCGCCGAAGCGATTTCTTCGGGGCGAGCACCCGCTTGCAGCAAAGCTACAGCTTGTTCGGCTTGCCTGACTTGCGTTTGAGCTCGATCGCGCTCGGTGCGGGAGTTGTTGACAACTTGCAAAGCGATGGCTCCGGCATTATAGAGTTCCTGATTTCTCTGAAAGTCTTCCTCAGCTTGGTTTTTGGCGTATTCGGCATCTCTGAGTTTGGCGACTGCTTGGGCGATGTCTTCAGGCCGATTGCCCTTAAGCAATTTTTGTAAATTAGCCTGTTGTTCAGCTAGTTGTGCCTCGGCTACGGCAATATCCTGGGTTCGATTGCCGTTGAGCAATTTTTGCAGCGTTGCCTGTTGCTCAGCTAGTTGTGCCTCAGCTACAGCAATGTCTTGGGTTCGATTGCCGTTGAGCAATTTTTCCAGACTTGCCTGTTGTTCTGCTAACACCGCCTTAGCCACAGCAATGTCCTGCGATCGAGTGCCGTTGAGCAATTTTTGCAGGTTTGCTTCCGCGGCTGCGAGTTGTCCGCGAGTTTGGGTAAGTTGGCCTTGGAGGTTGGAGTCGTCCATGTAGGCAAGAATCTGCCCTTTTTCAACTTTATCTCCTTCCTTGACAAGCAAACTTTTGAGCATTCCTGAAGTTTTGGGGCTGACGTTAACGGAACGTTCGGGCACAATTGTGCCGTTTGCCGAAATTGTAATCGGCAGGTTCACCCTTTCTACAGCAACGGTTTTTTCCTTGCGCCTGGTTTCGCGGCTGGATTTGACTGTGAGTTGGCTGTAAGCTGTGTAGCCTACTCCTGCAAGCAGGGAAGCGGCGAGGAGTCCGCTAAGCCAGGGAGTCAGCTCTTTTTTAATGTGAAAGTGCTTTACTAAGTACATATAAATTAGACCTGATGGGTCTGTCTTGAATTTAGACCGATCGGGAACAGAAAAGGTTCAATTGAAGTCGCACTAAGTTTTTTCGGTGGTAGCGCAGGTATCTTCGGATAATTTTGGATAATAAGGAAATCAGCTACGATTAATTTAGAATCTCGATCGATGAGTAACGCAGACATGAGCATTCAATTAGAGTTGCCGCCGGAGTTAGAAAGTCAACTGTCTACTGAAGCTTTGCGGCTAAACCTGCCTTTATCTGAGTACATCCTACGTGTTTTATCGATCAGACAAGTTCTGAGCAACCCACCTAAAACTGGAGCAGAGCTTGTTGCTTACTGGCAAAGCGAAGGAGTCATCAACTCACGACCTGAGCTCACCGATAGTCAAGTATATGCTCGAAACCTGCGCCATCAGGCCCAAACACGGACACGGACATAAGAAACGCTAATCTATCTTTTAGACACTGATGTTTTAATTGATATTCAACGGGGTCATGCACCTGCAATTGCTTGGTTTTCCAGTCTTTCAGATATACCTAGTGTTCCCGGTTTTGTTGTCATCGAGCTAATCCAAGACGCGCAGTTGTAGGCATTCCGTAAACTTTCGGGCGATCGCTCCTATAGGCAGGATATTCAAAAAGTTTCTTGCTATCATCTAGAGGATCTACGGAAAGTTTCCGCCTATCTCTCTCCAGGGTGTTTGTTTATACGGAAAGTTTCCGCCTAATAAGAACTTCGGCGGCTTGCGCGCTGCGTTTTTGTAAGTCATAATTATTCAAAGTGATTAGGAAATTACTATGAACTTTCTAGCTCGGTTTTTTGAAAATAGAATATTTTTTAAAGGAATTCGGCGATTGCGTGCCCAACTCGAAGCGATAAATCCAAGCAAGAACGATTCAAGTCGAGACGTTGACTCTTGGTTTAAACATGACCCTATTGAAGACGACCCAAAGTTCAAAAGCATCATCGAAGCGGCGGAAAGAGAAGCCGAAGCGGAGTTGGCTAACGAGCCAGAGGTTCTGGGCTATTGTCACCAATTCTGGAGTACTAAGACAAGAATCCTAAAAGAAAAGTATGGAGTTGATTGGAAATCCCCTGCCGAAATGAATCCAGACGTACTGTTCGACTGATAGTCACCAACAAGCTGCCGAACAAGGCGCTGCACCCGATCGCCGGAAGCCGGAGCGACGGGAACAAGCTCCCGTCGCTTCGGCTTCCGGCGGGTGAGCTTTGTCGCTATACCGAACCGATGCGCGCGTTCAGTTTGTCTATTTTCAGCCAAGATTAGGCAGGTAAAAATGGTTGGCTTCGTTGGTAAGTCTAGAGAAGTTATTTGCGAGCGCCAAGCATAATAATTGTTAAGCGATAGGAGTACAACAAATCATTGGAGCGGACAAGCAGCTATGATTTTAATCAAGCTGAATTTATCGGTATACGCTAATAGTATTGTGGGTGAGTTATCGATATTTCTATCCTGCTTGAGCAATAATTTGCCCTATATCTTGAGGCGTTGCACCTGTTGCCAGGATTGCGCGTATTAACAGTTCAATTGAAACCGAATCGTCGCCATTTTCAGCTTTTGCAATACGAGGTTGGCTGGAGTTGATTTTCTCAGCTAACTCTGCCTGTGTCATCAATCTTTGCCGACGTTCTTTGAGATTAAGACTGAGGGCTAACTTAATGTCAATTAGAATCGATTCCTCTGGTGAAAGTTCTAAGAATTCCGAGGTCGAGCCGATCTTCCAGCCTTTATCTTCTAGACGCTTCTTTTTCGCTTCATCCATAACATTAGTCCTCTATTTCTGTGTCATACTTTTTCAATCGTTTCTTGCAGTTTTCAATCACGTTGATTGGTGTACTTCTAGTGGTCTTATTAAAGACTTCGAGAATCAGAATTGCATCTTCGTCGATTCGGTAAATAAGCCTCCAGTTTTGACCTATATCCCGGATTCTTAGCTCATGGCAGTGTTTGCCAATGCTCGGCATAGGTTTTGAATGAGGCATTCCGAGACTTTCACCCTGCTGCAAACGTCTAATACCAATTTCCTAAAATTCGGCTACAGATATGGCCTCTAAAATGAATTGCCATCCCGTCAAAGAAGCAATGATTTCATTCGTCAAGTTTTTTAATTCTTTTTGCACCGCAGCTCTCAACTCTTCTATGTTATC
>JACJNV010000021.1 GCA_014695175.1 Microcoleus sp. FACHB-DQ6
CACTGGTAATGATGTGTTTCCAGGACTGACAATTAGCCAAACGAAAGCAGAAGAATTCCTGAGCAGAGATTTAGAAAAATTTGAATCCTTTGTTGAGGATGCCGTTGAAGTTCAGCTCAATGACAATCAGTTTTCTGCACTGGTTTGTTTCTGCTTCAACGTGGGTCCAGGAGGTTTTGGAGATTCAACTCTTCTGAAGCTTTTGAACCAGGGAAATTATCCAGGAGCAGCTAATCAGTTTCCTGTGTGGAATAAGGTAAATGGTGAACCCTGGCTAGGGCTGACACGCCGACGGTTGGCTGAACGAGCACTGTTTTTGGGAAAACCCTGGCAGTCATTCTTAACCTATGAAGGAACAGGCGAAGAAGTAACAGGTGAAATAATCTCAGAAGCACCTCGCACCTTGAAACTCACCGCTCCTGTCATGCAAGGTGAGGATGTTCGTCAAGTGCAAGAAGCTTTGAAAACAGCAGGAATTAATCTCGAACCTGATGGATTCTTTGGCAATGATACTGACAAGGCAGTGAGGCAGTTTCAGCAGCAGAAAGGGCTAACGGCGGATGGTGTGGTAGGTGCCCAAACACGAAAAGAATTGGGACTATAACATCGATTGTGTAACCAAATTCAAACAGATAGGAGAAAACCATGACTGACTCAAGCGATCTTCTCTTTAATCAACCTGTAATTGTCGAAGCCTGTGAAGAATTTGTCCAACGGGATATGTTGGAAATTAAAGGCAGTTTTCCCGGATTGCTCAAAGATGCACCCATGTCTTCGACGGCGGTGGTCAATGGCTTATCCCAGCAGTTGATATATCAACTCCAACTGATTGTGCCAGATGCCTTTGTCAGTTTTGATGACCTCAATGTAGACTTGCTGGATGCAGCCTTTCCCTATGTACAAGCCCCTGCAAAACAGGCACTCCAGAGAGCGATTCAAGATCGAGGTCAAACTATGCAGGTGAACTCTGCCTACCGCACGATCGCTCAGCAAATGCTGCTGTATAACGATCGCTTCAACAACTCTAATCCTGTAGCTCCACCGGGAGCCAGCAACCACCAAACTGGGTTAGCGATCGACATTGAAGATGCAACAGGCTGGGAAGTCTATTTGATGCGGTATGGCTGGAATCCATTACCGGGCGACCCGCCTCACTTCGACTACCAAGGCGGCGGCACGATCGATCTTCGCAGCAAATCAATACTCGCATTTCAGCAGCTTTGGAATCAGAATCATCCTAATGAAAGGATTAGCGAAGATGGCGGTTTTGGCCCTCAAACCGAGGATGCACTTAATCGCTCTCCTGCTCCAGGGTTTCCTAAAGCGCCGTGGAATGACAAACCCAGAACGTTGCGCTTGGCGGTGCCCCGAATGGAAGGTTCGGATGTACTCAAGCTTCAGGAAGGCTTGAAAAAAGCTGGGATTGTAGTTGGGGTTGATGGTGAATTTGGGCCAGCAACAGATAAAGCCGTTAAGGAATTTCAGCAGAAGAAGGGTTTGAAGGCAGACGGAATTGTCGCTGTCAAAACCCGCGAACAAATGGCTTGAGGTGTTCGCGATCGAATTAAACCAACCTTGAATGGTTCGACTCCGCTCACCAACCACTGAAGGATACGTTGCTGAATAGGCCGAGTTTTCTGAAGAGCTTGAACTTGCGGCTCCAGAGCTCTGTCGTTCAGCAACTATTTAAATTATAAAAACACACCGGAGTAATGAATAAAAATGGGAAATATACCTGAGAAAACACCGAATATTTATGCCTTATTAATTGGCATTGATGGCTATAAGCCGAATCGGTTGTACAAGGATCTTAAAGGATGCGTTCGTGACATCAATCTTGTAGCAGACTACCTTTTAAAGACGGTTAAAATTCCATCCGAACGGATTTTCAGGCTGACTTCTCCGAATCCTGAAGTTGCTCAAACGATCGCAACCAAAGACCCGGAACCAACTTATGCAAACATTGTGGCAAAGTTTGATGCCATTACAGAAATAGCTCAGCCGGGAGAGCAGGTTTACATTCACTATTCTGGACATGGAGGACGGACGACAACCTTCTATCCAGAATTGAAAGGGAATGACCAACTTGATGAGGGCATTGTGCCAATGGATGTTGGCAATGAAGGAGGTCGCTACCTGCTAGATATAGAATTGGCGACGCTGTTGAAGCGGATGACAGACAAAGGGTTAATTGTCACGCTTGTCTTGGATAGCTGCCACTCTGGAGAAGCAACTAGAGGCGACGATGTTGCAATTCGAGGTACTGGAGAAACCGATACAGCACCGCGAGACTCCGAAAGCTTGGTTGCCCAGCGACAAGAGCTGATCGAAAACTGGCACGCTCTGACTGATGGAATTCCTGCAACTATTACCCCAGGGCGCTGGCTGCCTCAATCTAGAGATTACGTGTTGCTAGCTGCTTGTCGTCCTAGCGAGTATGCCTACGAGTATGCGGTGAGCGGTAAGGAGCGGCATGGGGCGCTGACGTACTGGATGATCGATACGTTAACCAGTAGCCCTTCAGGATTGACATACAAAACATTACACGATCGCGTCAGTGCGAAAATTCAAAGCAAGTTCCCTCAGAGGCCAATGCTGGTGGGCGAGAGCGATCGCTTTGTCTTCGGAGTTGAGCGCGGATCTTTACAATATGCCGTCAACGTGCTTGAGGTAATTGAGGAAGAGGTAACAGAGGCAGACTCAGAACCGAAGAAAGTCGTCAAGCAAGTTCGGCTGAATGCGGGGATGGCAAACGGTCTCAGTCCGGGTGCTCGTTTCGCAATCTATGCGTTTGGCACGACAGATTTTACCCAGAAAAATAAGCAATTGGCGATCGTTGAAATTGCCAAAGTTGGTGCTTCTGATGCCTGGGCAGATGTGATTGAGGTTCTGCGTGAGGACAAGATTGAGTCAGGCGCTCAGGCAGTGATGCTGTCAGCCCCTGTCGATTTGGTACGGGGGGTACGCCTTTTCAAAAAAGAGGTTGGTGAGAAAGACAATGAACTGCCTCAAGTTATTAAGGACAAGGAGGATGATGCACTCTCAGCAGTTAAGGAAGCATTGGCAGGAAATGGCTGGTTGAAGCTGGCGGATGCACAACAAAAGGAAGATTATCTAGTTGCGGTTAATCAACTCGGTGAGTATGAGATTTGCGTTGGCACGCCCATTGAAAACCTGCTACCTGCCCTGAAGATTGAGCATTCTGAGGCTCCACAACAGGTAGTACAGCGTCTGGTACATTTGGCAAAATATCAGGCCATTCAGGAGTTGAGCAATCAATTTTCTGAGTTGACTAATCAGCTAGAAGTGGAATTACTCACACAACCAAACTGGCGACCAGGGATGCCTAAAAAACCGCAGTCATTTACCGATCCAACTAATTTAGTTGTGAAATCGGGTGAATCTACATTTTTGCGAATCAAAAATATTTCGCCTCATGTTTTAAACGTTACAGTGCTGAATCTCCAAGCAAATTGGGCAGTTTCTCGCCTGAAGATCCGAAATCAAGAAAGCTCTTTTTACCCACTCAATCCCAATGACGTAATTTTGGAGGCACTGAACTTTGAGCTACCTGATACGGAGAGATACAACCAAGCCAGGGAAACGCTGAAAGTTTTTGCGACGATCGGGAAGAACGATTTTCGTTGGCTGGAGTTACCCTCACTTGATGAAGAAATTGCATCAAAGGCCGGACTCTATCGTGACGAGAGTCCGCTTGGGAAACTTCTGGCTGCGGTGGGTGCGGATGTTGACGAACCTCCGTTTCGATCGAGACCAGCAGTACCTATATTCGATCCGAGTCAAGAGTGGACAACAAAGGAGATTCAAATATCGATCGTGCGATAGATGTTTTATAGAAGGGGTCAATCCCCCTGTGTCAAGCGAAGCTATGGCGTAAGCTAATCGCCCCAGAGGACACAGGGTAGCACGCAGGGCTGTTTCATTCTCGGTAGGGGCCGTGCCCCCGTGCCCGCCCTCTTGGTCTGATCTGCCGATCAAATCCTCTAGGTCGGGGGTAGGCACGGGGGCACTACCCCTACAAAATTCATGTTTTTGGTGAGAATGAAACAGCCCTGGGGTAGCACGGGGGTCAACCCCTACAAACTCTTACAAATCGTTTGGATGCGTTATATGTCACAATTCACACATAGCTATGCTCTGGTTATTGGTATTAACGACTACGACAACGGCATCTCTTCACTCAAAACTGCTGTCAATGACGCCACAGAAATCGCCCAACTTCTCGAAACCGAGCATGATTACACCGTTACTCTGCTTCGGGATGGCGAAGCTACCCTCAGCCAACTTCGGCAGGTATTAGAGATAGAATTGCCGCAACAAATTCAAAAGGGCGATCGCTTCCTCTTCTACTTTGCGGGACATGGGATTGCCCTCAACGGCGAGGATGGCCCCGAAGGCTATCTGATTCCTCAAAACGCTAAGTTTGGCAAGGCTAGCACTTACCTGCGGATGTCAGACGTAAATCAAGCCCTACTTCAGCTTCCCTGCCGCCATTTCTTGGGAATTCTCGACTGTTGCTTTGCGGGTGCTTTTCGCTGGTCGAGTACGCGCAAAGCGATTCCGATGGAACAGGGTACGATCCACAAAGAACGCTACGATCGCTTCATTCAAGACCCCGCATGGCAAGTTCTTACTTCGGCTTCCCATGACCAAACTGCACTGGATGCTTTTAACCTGAAAGACGATCGCGGACAAATTGGAAGCCATTCACCGTTTGCCTCTGCCTTGATAGAAGCACTTGAGGGTAAAGCCGATGCCTTTCCACCAGCCGAACCCGGTAAGCCAGCCGGGGATGGTGTAATTACGGCAACCGATCTCTATGTGTATTTGCGCGATCGAGTTGAAATTGCGACTGAAGCGCGGGCTATTCGTCAGACTCCTGGCATT
Organism: Microcoleus sp. FACHB-DQ6; assembly: GCA_014695175.1. Classification (GTDB taxonomy): domain Bacteria; phylum Cyanobacteriota; class Cyanobacteriia; order Cyanobacteriales; family Microcoleaceae; genus Microcoleus. The sequence goes on from JACJNV010000021.1 coordinate 4,909, forward strand.
CATTGCCTCAACAAACACGACAAAGGCGAGTACATTTTCCTGACACCAGGACACGCCCTGAATCTACCGCCCGCACCACCATTGGATGTTTCCAAAAATCCCTATCGTGGCTTGTTACCATTTGAAGAGGAACACAACAAACTGTTTTTCGGTAGAAACGAACTAATAGAAAACTTACAAAAACTTGTCCAAACTAATCCTCTAACAGTGGTATTCGGTGCTTCGGGTTGTGGTAAATATAGTTTGGTAAAAGCCGGGTTAATTCCCAAGTTAAAAAAAGCAACTACCGAGCAATGGTGTATATTGTCACCCATCCGTCCCGGAGAAACACCTTTACAAGCGCTGAATAATGCCCTTATTGATGCCTTATTACCACAAATAGACTTACAAAACCCACAAAAAACTCTGACTCAAAGTGTTGCTGTTTGGGCTAAAAATCATCCCGATTCCCATTTATTAATCTTTATCGATCAAAGCGAAGAAATAATTACACTCTGTCAAGATGAGGATGAGCGCCAGGAATTTTTCCAACAAATACTTACAGCAATTGATGCCCATCGGGATAAATTACGGGTAGTGTTAAGCCTACGTTCTGACTTTGAACCCCAAGTCAGAGATGCTGGCTTAAAGTGTTTCCCCACAGTCCTTAAAAAAGAAGTAGGAAACACTGACACTGAGCTTAAAAAGCGTTGGCTCAACGGACGATTTATTGTACCAGCGATGACACGAGCCGAACTACGGGAAGCGATTGAGAAACCCGCTGAAGCACGGGTCATGTATTTTCAACCCCACGATTTAGTAGAACAATTAATTAATGAAGTGGCAGATATGCCGGGAGCATTGCCACTGCTTTCTTTCGCGTTGAGCGAACTTTATCTGAAGTATTTAAAGCGACAACGGGATGCACAAAATCGAGGAATAACAATTGGCAGGGCGCTGACTCAAGAAGATTATCAAGCTTTGGGAGGAGTCATCCAATCACTGACTCAAAGGGCTGATGAGGAATATCAGGCGCTA
>JACJNV010000210.1 GCA_014695175.1 Microcoleus sp. FACHB-DQ6
AAAATGGCTCCTTGACTCTAAAACAGATTTTTTTGGGAAGCTAAGTGTAGGTTTTTCCATAAAGCGATATATTTTATCATACTTTTGCCTACTTGCAAAATCGGGATGCTCCCGAAGCCAACTTCCCCTACGTCCCACCCAAAAAGAAGCGCTATACGATATGCTTGATGAGATAGGCGCTAGAGAAATACGACCTTTTCAATCACCCTACCATTGGGCTGCATTTTGTTCAGTTGGCCAATAGGAATCTGAGAATAATGCTCGAAGATAGTTTGAAGAATATCAACGCCTTCATACACCTAATCAAAAATCAGCAACCCCTGTTTTTGAATGAGAATAGGCATGAAGACCTTAAAGAAGCAACTGCTAATTTTAGAGAAAAAGATGATGAACTTGCTGATGACATCATTGAATGGTGTGCCAAGTACACCGACCTTCAAAAGGCTTTACGCCAGACTCGAAAAGAGTTGTTTTCAAGAGAAACCAAATCAGCGGGAGAACGCCTGCCAGGAACAAACACCCTGACACCTCCTCCACCGCCTCCACCTCCCCAAGTTTCCAGAGAAACGCTATTAAATGCCATCCAAGAAAGTTTCCCCAACCAGTCAAAATAGCACTCAGGGTCTAGGTGATGAACAATCCTGAATTGACAGGCAAACTTGCCAACCCCAAACTCACGCTGTTTGCCTTTCATTTGTGCAACAACCTTGCAAAAGGCGATAAACAACCTGTAGACAAAGCAGATCACTTATGGCAGAAATGCGCTGCTTTGGGACACCTGCTGCAAACAAATCCGCAGCTCGATTTTTTCCCCGAAAAGCTGAACAATCGAAACAGCCAAAATAGCCAACCGAGCGACTATCTTGAACTTTACGAGTTAAATGGCGATAGATTTGTGTCATTTACAACTGTTAGCCAACCGGATCGACTGCCCCTGAAAGGCGGAATTTACCCGCTGCAACTCCACGACACTTACGCACTTGATTTCACGCTACTTTCCCCGAATTCTACAGTAGAAATCAACCAACTGAGCAACATAAACTTTCAAGGTTGTCTGCTACCTTGCGAAATCCAAGCGTCACTGGGACAAACCCTAGTATTATTTGCCAAACCTGTTGATTTGGCTGGCAATAATCATAAAGATTTAGCAGTAGCTTGTGTACACGCTTTGTTTCAAGATTCAGAGCTTAAACAGCCACAACCATATTTTATCAGTGAGGGGAAACTTCTAGGTAGTCCCATTTTTGAATTTGACAATAGTCAAGAAGATCCGAGATTAAATTGTCATATCCTAGTCTGGTTAGATACGGATGAAAAAACTTCAGAGATAGAAGCATCCGGCAAGTATTACCGTCCGCTGCTCAATTTGTTATGCTGCCGCAGTAAAATTATTTATGTTTATCACCAAGCGTATCTTTGCAACAAGGAAGCGAGAAAACTCTACAGTCAATTAGAGGAAAAAGTAGAAGAATTTAGCCGTTTGAAATCAGATAGAAAGGAGCGTCTGGAACAACTAGAGGGCTGGCTGACTGAACTCCCCCAAATCGGGTTAACTTATGCCCGCTATTTGCGAGATATAGAACTTCACCAGATTACAATTGAAACGAATGCTAAAAACTATCGTGATTCGCTCAAACAACTTGGCGATTGCAGCGTCCAAGAAATGGATAACTTAGATTTTATACAAAATTTTGTTGACCGGAGTTGCCCGAAATTTCAGGAACAGATTAAAGTCTATATGAGTTATCTTACCGTAGGACGGCAATTGTTTCAACAGATGATTGAAACAATCCGGGGCATTATGGAAGTAGATGCTCAAAAACAACAGGTACAGTATGAGAAAGTGGAAAAAGATCGCGATCGCAATTTACAAATAACTATAGCCGTTGTCGGTGTGGGTATAGGCGTTGCGGGGGTTGTTTCCAGCAGCTACACCTTGGCTGTAGACAAACCTTGGGCATCACCCTCTTTCCAGCATCCTCTGCCGCTTCATCCTTTCTTTAGTGCCATTATAATTAGTTGCTTGTGCGGTGGAGTCTTGGGAGGGCTTGCTTGGCTGATTGCTCGTAAAGTGCTAAAATCCTCATCCGATAGGCAAAGTGTATCTGGTTCCCAAAGTCAACCAGTTAATCCTGTTTTGCAGGAAGCGGAAGAAGTGCGATCGACCAGAGATACAGAAGTTCGATAAGATAGAATTAGGTTCGCCACTGATTAAGCCAGCGGACTTGCCCTTTCCAGTCAGCAGATTGTGTTTCTGAAAGCAGGCGATCGAGCGAAGCAATTAGACTAGATAATGTCCAACTGTTTTGAGCAGCCAAAATGATGCCACCATGTTCGGGATAACGCTGAGCTAAAACCTGAAAATCCCGGATATTAAACGTAAAAATACACCGCCCTCGCGCTGTTGCTTCTAGCAATTGAGCCTCATCGCTAGCATCTAAAGCCATCCACTCAGTGGGCGTCCGAGTGACATCGTGACTGCGAGATAAAAGGGCGGCTTGCAAAGCTTTAATAGAGGTATCGGCATCTAGATGCAATAGCGGTTTAGACATTAGCAGCTTCGATAATTTGCTCAGCGGCAATAGATGCGTCTATTTCTTGATGGTGAGCCGCATAAAAAGTGAGAACAGCGTTCACTCGATCTTCACTTAAGTCATACTCAGTGGCAATTTGGTTTGGAGAAAAACCCCATTTCTGCGCTGCGATGACTACTGTTTGCACCCGCAACCGAGTGCCGCGCAAAACGGGAACGAGTTCGCCGCTAGCGCCGCGCACATAGGTGATTTCAGGAAAAGCCGGATCGTCATTCCGCTGGTTGAGGGTAGCGACTTTTTCGGCTACAGCCCAGAGAATAAACTGATCGAAGGAAATCCCTTGGAGTGTTGCCAATTTTTCAGCTTCTTGCTGTAACTGAACGGGTAAGTTTAAGGCGTAGGATGTCATTGATATAACTTCCGTTTGCTAAGAGAATTGCAGATGGGCGGTAGTTTAGTTTGAGAGTTTCTCAATTCTTAAAATTTTGGAAAAACTTTAGCTTCTATCTTAGCGCAATATCTCTAGGGGATGTTCGGTGATTATTCAGAGTCCATACCTACTGATAAAAAAGCCCATAGCCCCTTCCTTAAAAACACCAAAGGGCGATCGACTTTTTACCTCAATTAATCTCGACTTACACTAGGACTTTCATAAACCGGGTTTTTTCCCGAGTCTGTGGGCTGTAACGAAGTCCGATCGCAAAAACCCGGTTTCTCGCCACTCACCCACAAATCAAAGAAACCGGGTTTTTTCCCAAATCTTCGCCTGTAACCAAATATTCTCGCAAAAACCCGGTTTCTGCCCGGTCACCCATCAAATATAAAACAACTGCCGACAGCAAAAACTGTCAACAGTTGTTTTATATATTCAATGCGGATGGCGAGACTCGAACTCGCAAGGACATAATGCCACACGCACCTCAAGCGTGCGCGTATACCAATTCCGCCACATCCGCTCTTTCTGGCACTCTCTGGGATTTTTGCGTTACGAGTTAAAGATTCACAGGTTGAGGTTCCTGACATTTAACTTGTGACTTGCCCTTTTGCACCGCCGATTTACAATCATAGCACCACTACCAGCAAAATGTAAAATAAATTTTTGTGAACAATTTCTGCAAAACGATTATCCAGAACATACCGAAAGGCATTATTGTACAGAATATTGAGTGAATTAAGCAGCGAAGATGGGGTTCTCGAAAATTTTAATCGCTAATCGGGGAGAAATAGCTCTCCGCATATTGCGGACCTGCGAGGAAATGGGGATTGCCACGGTCGCCGTACACTCCACCGTAGATAAACACGCCTTGCACGTCCAGTTGGCAGACGAAGCCGTTTGCATCGGCCCCCCCACCAGCAGCAAAAGCTATTTAAACATCCCCAACATCATCGCGGCTGCCCTGACGCGCAACGCAGCAGCCATTCACCCCGGTTACGGCTTCCTCGCCGAAAACGCCCGATTTGCCGAAATCTGCGCCGACCATCAAATTACCTTCATCGGCCCTTCTCCTGCCGCGATGCGGGCGATGGGCGACAAATCCACCGCCAAAGAAACCATGCAGCGGGTGAAAGTCCCCACAGTTCCCGGTAGCGGTGGATTGCTGGCGGACGAACACGAAGCTTTGTCGATCGCCCGCGACATCGGCTATCCTGTGATGATCAAAGCCACCGCCGGCGGTGGAGGCCGCGGGATGAGGCTAGTCAGAGAAGCATCCGAACTCCCCAAACTATTCTCAGCAGCCCAAGGCGAAGCCGACGCAGCCTTCGGCAACCCCGGACTTTACCTCGAAAAATTCATCGAAAAACCCCGGCACATCGAAATCCAAATCCTCGCCGACAACTACGGTAACGTCATCCACCTCGGCGAGAGAGATTGTTCGATTCAGCGCCGACACCAGAAACTCCTCGAAGAAGCCCCCAGCCCCGCCCTCAGCCAGAAACTGCGAGATCAAATGGGTCACGCCGCCATTGCTGCCGCCAAATCCATCAACTACACGGGTGCGGGCACAGTCGAATTTCTGCTTGACAAATCAGGCAAATTCTACTTCATGGAAATGAACACCCGCATCCAAGTAGAACATCCCGTCACCGAGATGATTACAGGCCTCGACTTGATAGCCGAACAAATCCGCATCGCCCAAGGCGAAAAACTGCAAATCAAGCAAAACCAAGTAATTCTCAACGGCCACGCCATCGAGTGCCGCATCAACGCCGAAGATCCCGATCGCAATTTCCGACCCCACCCCGGCAGAATCAGCGGTTATTTGCCTCCCGGCGGCCCCGGCGTGCGGATGGACTCTCACGTCTACACCGATTACGAAATACCCGCTTACTACGATTCTTTAATCGGTAAAGTAATTGTATGGGGGCGCGATCGACCGACAGCCATCCGCAGGATGAAACGGGCATTGCGAGAATGCGCCATCACCGGTGTCCCCACCACCCTGGGCTTTCACCAAAAAATCCTCGATTCCCCCGAGTTTCTCAGCGGCGAAGTTTACACGAATTTTGTCGAACAGTTCTTGAACCAAAACAGTCATTAGTCAATCGGTTTTGGATTTGGGATTTGGGATTTGGGATTGAACAATTGAAGAAAGCGACCCCACGGATCAATCCGGGGGTTTTTACCCAGCCTGCTTTCAGTCAACAGTCAACAGTCAACAGTCAACAGTCAACAGTCAACAGTCAACAGTCAACAGTCAACAGTCAACAGCCAACTTCTACATCATCATCGTCAGGATTCCTTGCTGACCGAGAATCATTTCCCGCAGCAAGCTACAGATACCCACCCAAATAATCGGCGTAATGTCCACCCCGCCGATCGGCGGTACAATCTTTCTAGTTACGGCTAAAAAAGGTTCCGTCGGCCAAGCAATCAGACTCAACGGCAACTTGCTCAGGTTCACCTCGGGATACCAAGTCAGGACGATCCGAAAAATAAACAGCAAGGTCATCACGACTAGGACAGAGCCCAGAATCCAACTTGCAACGGTAATACCAGTCATGGGTCTTATCTCGAAATTTTAAGTTTTGTTAAGTCAGCCCTTCATAATTTTAACCGTTTGACAGGTGCGATCGAAAGTATAAAATTAATAAAAATCAAATTGTTGTAACAAAGGCTTGGAATCTATGACTCCTTCTCTCGCGAACTTTTTGTACAGCCTGCTGGTGGGCGTGGTGGTAGTAGTGCTTCCAGCAACGATCGGCCTGATCTTCATCAGCCAAAAAGACAAAATCAAGCGCACCTAAAGTCAGCGGGTTTCTATGTCCGGCGCTGCAAGTCAATTGTGGGCTACCAGTCGGGCATTTCCCCGATCCGAGAAACCTCGGCTGCCAGCAACTGTCAAGGCAAAACCTTCAGTTGACTGCCAAGCTGAGGTTTTTTCCCGTTAAACTCATTATTATACTCACTTCCCAAGCTGAAACCCTGACCGGACGCTGCCCCAGAAAGCACAGTCGGGCTGACAGACTTAATGATAGATGTAAAATCTAACTCGCTAACATAGGAAAGACATAGGAGATAGGCTAATGGTCAATTTAGGATTGAACTGGAGCAGCCTGTTAGGGATTATCCTAGCAGTAGCAGGGGCAGGACTGTATTTTCTGCGATCGTGGCGTCCCAAACTAGCCCGAGACCACGATATTTTTTTTGCAGCAGTCGGCCTGCTGTGCGGCGGTATTCTGTTATTTCAAGGATGGCGGCTTGACCCAATTCTGGCATTCGGTCAATTTCTGCTCACCGGTTCGGCCATATTTTTTGCAGCAGAAAGCATTAAACTGCGAGGAGCGACCACAGCCCAAGCCAAAACTCGCGCCCAATACGTAGATGAAGAGCGACCGGTCAGCAACGCCTACGGTTACGAGGGCTACGATGCCGAAATGGAACAGCTAGAACCAGAGGAAGACTATCCGCCGCGTCCCCGCATCAGAGGCAGCCAAGACTACCGTTCCTCTCGGGAAGCCTACGACGACGAACCCCGCCGCCGCCCCTCGAATCGCAACGGCAGCGTTAACACCTCCAGGCCCGACTCGCCCGAGCGATCGTCGCGCAAACGTCCCTCTCGCCCAGAAGCCCCCCCTGCCCAAGAGTCTGACAACTGGGACGTTTCAGACAACCCCGAAGAAAGACCGACCCGCAGTCGCAGCAGTCGCCCCCCTGCTTCGGAAAACCGCAGTTCCGATACGCCGCCGAGAACCAAAAAACCCCGTCCTACGGAATCATCCAGGTCTCGCCCCAGCAACCGCGACGTGGAAGCACCGCCGTCAGACTACGTGGAGTATCGACCTGTAGAATACCCGGAAGACCAACCGGATAATTCCCCCAGTTTCGACAAATAGGCAAACACTAAGTAGATGGGTGAAACTAAACATTTCTGGTGCCCGCAGGCAAAAAATAAGTTGCGTTTATTGAGCCCCATCTACTTATTCTCAGATATTAAAGTGATTAAAAAGACTGTAAATTGTGAGTGTGAAACCCCAGGCCAACACATATATACACAAATAAAAGCTAATTTTTTTTTTTATTATTTTGACCGACCGAACCTGTGGAACTAATCGCCAGCATAATAATCTTAATATAAAATCCCAATTCTTAAATCAGCAAGATGCCATTAGTCGAAATAGGAGATCCGGCTCCCTGGTTTTCCATTCCTTCTACAAATAACCCCTTATTTCATTTCTCAACGGTTGCCGGTCGGCGACTCGTGCTGTTTTTCTTTGCCAGCGCAGCTTTTGAACAAATCCAAGTTATCCTCAAAAGCTTTCAAGAGCTTTCAGAAGAATTCCAAAGCTTGCAAGTAGCGCGGTTCGGAGTGAGCGTTGACCCAGCAGACAAAGAACAAAACAGACCGACAACAATTGCTCCGTCATTCATCTTTTTCTGGGACTTGGATAAAACAGTCAGTCAGCAGTACGGTGTTTTCCGAGAGGTCGAAGACAATGGATTTGCCGGAGTTCACTATGCACCCCAAACTTTTGTACTCAACGAAAACCTTCAAATAATTAATATTTTGCCGATGGGCGAACCGCACCAACACGCCCAACAAGTATTAGATTTTCTCAAAACTTTGCCCCCTATTGAGGAAGCCCGAGCAGCCACTCGCCACGCCCCGGTATTGGTAATTCCTAACGTTTTGGACAAAGCTTCTTGCCGCAGTTTGATCGATATGTACAAAGCTAATGGTGGCAGTCCCTCGGGCTTTATGAGGCAAATAGGCGGGAAAACAGTTGGCTTGCACGACGACACTTTTAAGAAGCGCCGAGATTTCTTTATTCAAGACGAGGAGTTCCAGCGACAATTGAATGCGATTATTCTACGGCGGGTGCGGCCGGAAGTAGAGAAAGCTTTTCAGTTTACAATTACCAGGTTTGAACGGTATTTGATAGGTTGTTACGATGCTGACAGCGGCGGTTATTTTCGATCGCACCGCGACAATACTAGCAAAGCTACGCTGCACCGCAGGTTTGCGATGACGCTAAACTTGAATGTGGGAGAGTACACGGGGGGATTTTTACGGTTTCCAGAGTACGCGCCGCACGGTTATAAAGGCGATTCTGGCACGGCGATTATTTTTTCGTGTTCTTTGCTGCATGAAGCCACTACCGTGATTAGTGGTCAGCGCTTTGCTTTGCTGTCTTTTTTCTACGGCAATGAGGACGCTGCGGTACGAGAAGCTAATTTTAAGTATTTAGCTGCTGATTCAGATTCCCAAATTGGAGAACCGGCGTGAGGAAGGTCACTACCGTGGTGCAAGTCCTAAAATAATTACAAAAGGTAGTTAGCGGTTAGCCACAAAACCTAATTCCTAGCTACCGATCGCTAAATAATAATCGATCGCCATGAATTTCAAACTTCTAACTTTAGCAGTATCGGGAATTTTAACGGTTGGGGTTGCAACCAGCGCTACTGCGGTTGTTACGACATCCCCTGTGCGGCAATCAACAGATTTAACAGAATTTAACTCGGTGCATTCCCAGGGTGCGATCGCCCAAAATCTCGAAGAACAAACCAATATTCGAGTCTACGAAAAGGCTAGTCCGGCGGTTGTTACCGTCGATACAGATAAATCTAACGGCAGCGGCACAATTATCACCCCCGACGGCATGGTGTTAACTAACGCCCACGTTGTTTCGGCAGGCGGTACCGTCAATATCATTTTGTCAGACGGCAGAAAACTTGTCGCCGATGTCATCGGATTCGGCGAAGACGGTCTAGACTTAGCCGTGGTGAAGATTCGCGGTCAAAACAATTTGCCCACCATTCCTTTAGCCCGTCCCGGTTCGGTGAAAGTCGGGCAACAAGCATTTGCGATCGGCAATCCGTTCGGTCAATTTCAAGGTACTTTTACAGTCGGAATCGTCAGCCGCATCGACCAGCAGCGGGGCTTAATTCAAACCGACGCCGCCATCAATCCCGGCAATTCTGGAGGGCCCTTGCTCAACAGTTCAGGAGAATTAATCGGCGTCAATACTTCTATTTTTACTCGCGGTCGGGGCGGTGGCAGTATCGGTATCGGTTTTGCAATTTCAGCAGACAAAATACCCGCTTTCCTGACAGCGGTACGAGAAGGGCGAGCTCCCCGCGTGGCTCAAGCCCGATCGCCCTTTGGTGCCAACAAATCACCTCAAAAAGTTGCGTTAAACGGGCCCGCCGTCAGCGGCCTCCTCACCGACAAGTCTAGCGTTCTGCCCACCGACAACAGCTTTTTTGACCTCTACTCCTTTGAGGGAAAAGCGGGCCAGCAAATCACAATAGAAATGAAAAGTCAAGAAATTGACCCTTATTTAATTTTGCTCGGGCCCAACCAGCGCGAAATCGCGCAAGACGATGACGGGGCAGGCAGTAAAGACGCCAGAATTACAGTCAGGCTGCCAGCAGACGGGACTTACACGTTAGTGGCAAATTCCTACCAAGCTAGGCAGTCAGGGGCTTATACGTTAGAACTGAAAGCGAGTGCTCCTACGGCGCCTTCTCGGGCGATTTTGCAAGAAGAAGGCGCTTTAGTCGCAGGCGGCCCAGTATTGCCGTCTGACAACAGTCTGTATCGCGAGTATACTTTTGAAGGTCGATCGGGTCAGTCTGTAGCCATTGCCCTCGAAAGTACAGATTTCGATCCCTATGTGGCTATCTTTGGCCCTAACGGCCGATTAGTGGCAGAAAATGACGATGCGAGCGATTCGACTAAAAATGCGTTTCTGAGTGTTACTTTGCCCGCTACGGGTCGCTATCGCGTAATTGTCAATGCTTATGATGCTTCGGGCCGGGGTCGTTACACTCTAACTGTCCGTTGAAAATGGGGAAAAAGGTAATGGATAATCGGGAATTGGTAATTGGTCGAATTATTCTGCTTCCTGCCTCCTGCTTCCTGCTTCCGTGCATCCATTAAATCTTGTACAGTGCTCCTTGCCGAACTTCCTTCTTCCATCCGTTAAATCCTTTACACTCATCCGTTGCCGAACTTCCTTCTTCCATCCGTTAAATCCGTTACAGAATCCGTTGCCGAACTTCCTTCTTCGTTGCAAACCGAGGTAATTCATGCGTCAAGTTAGATTTTGGGCGATCGCGCCAATTGCTCTACTAGCTACTTTTTCTGGTAAGCCGACTGTCTCCCTACCAGTTTCAAATTTAGGTGGAGTTGCTAACCGTAATTCCACCCTCCTTTCAGCAGAATTTCCTCAAAATTTAACTGATGCAAAGCCTGCTGAAAAGGCGGTTTTAGCTCAAGCCAGCCCCAACCCGTCGCCCTCACCACAGAGTTCGCCAACTCAGAGTCCAACTGTAGAACCTCGGTCGAGTCCTGATGCGGGTTCATCTAAGGTCATTTTAGAGCAAAACGGAGAACTCACCCCGGCTAAGTCTTCTGTACTGCCCTCGGACAGCAGTTTGTACGACGAGTATACCTTTGAAGGCACTCAGGGTCAGAAAGTGGTTGTTACCGTAGAAAGTACCGAGTTTGATACTTACCTGGCTATTTTCAACTCCCAGGGCGAGCTACTTGCAGAAAATGATGATGCGACGCAGCAAAATTCCAATTCAGAGCTTACTGTTACCTTGTCTGCGAACGGTCGCTACCGCGTCATTGTCAATGCTTACGATCCGCCTCCAAAAGGTAGAGGCAAGTACAGTTTGACCGTCCGCGAAACTACTGGAAATTAGTTTGAACGAAACTTGGGAGTCAGGGCACGGCATTGCCGTGTCCCTATAATTCAAGGACGATCGCACTACAAGCAACTACTATCCACTTTGGTAAATTCATATGTTTCTCTGCAACTATAAATGTTATAGTCTTGCACTTATTATTTTATAATCTGTATTTCCAATAAATCTTAAAAATAGAATGGAAGCTGAAATATAGATATTTTTTCAGATTCCATTCTAGATTGATTTAGATTAATTTAACGCAGCCCCAGCCAGGTAAAAAAATCCTGGCGGGTGAAGAATTCTAGCAGCAAAAGTCCCACGAATCCCACCATCGCAAATCGTCCGTTGATTTGTTCTGCATAGGCATTCCACCCAAAGGCTGGTTCTGGTTTTGGGGTATTTGAGGTTGTCGGTTTTGGGGAGGGAGGAGTTTTAGCAGTCATTTAAAAGTTTTGAGTTTTGAGTTTTGAGTAATTACTTTTGGGAAGCTTTGCGATCGCACAACTTGTAATTTACCAGGAAAATGACAGCCCATGGCTAATCTGCTGACTTTTCTAAACTTTGAACCGATTCGATCAGATTTCGCACGGTTTCGGTACCTTCAGAAGGCTCAAAAAACAGCGGGAACTTGCCCCGAGCGATCATTCTCAAACCCAACGGGCCCAGACTCAGCAAACCTTTAACATCGCGGAAGTAGTTTCCTACTACTTCGATCCCAAATTTGCGCTCGTCTATCCAGCCACCTTCTTTGACGAGATCGATTAAAACTTTGCGGTGGCGGATCGATCGACTCGCTTGGTCGTCTTTGCGATCGAGAATCTCTTGTTTAATCTTACCAATTTGATCCATCGGCGCGACTTCCATCGGACAAACCGAGTTGCAGTAGTAACAGCGGGTGCATCCCCAGACGCCTGCGGTGCCTTCGTTGTATTTTTCTAGCCGATTTTCGGTTTCGCTGTCGCGGGAGTCGGCGATCGTGCGGTAAGCTTTGGCGAGGGCGTGGGGGCCGACAAATTCCGGGTTGACTTCGCGGGCGTTGCACTCAGAATAGCACGCGCCGCAGAGGATGCAGTTGCCGGTTTGGTCGAGTTTCGATCGCTCTTCTGGAGTTTGCAGAAATTCCCGTTCTGGAATTGCTCGCGAGGCGGTGCTGACATAGGGTTCAACTGCTTCTAGGTTGTCCCAAAAACTGGTCATGTCAACAACCAAATCTTTAATAACCGGCATATTTCCCATTGGGGCGACGGTGATTTCTGGGATGAAATCGGTAGGTATTTCTGCTGAGCTGGAATCGGCTATTTTTTGCAGTCTTGCCAGTTCGCTGGCTACATTTTCTTTGCAAGCTAATGCTGAGCGACCGTTAATTCGCATAGAACAACTGCCGCAAATTGTATTGCGACAATTTTTGCGAAAAGCTAAAGTGCCGTCGTGTTCCCACTTAATACTGTTGAGGCAGTCTAGGATGGTATTGCTCTCTTCCACATCTAGGGTGTAAGTGTGAACCCGGGGAGCCTCGTTTTGATTTTGGCGCACTACATTAAAGCGGACTTTCATATTTTGAGTAAGGAATTTAGTTTCTATTTTAAGCTAAAATTTTGACCTCTTTAGAAAGCTCTTATTTTTTTAGCCACTACCTAAAGTAAGAGATTTAAAAAAAAATATTATTGTTTGATAAACATGAATAATTCTCAAGTTATAAATCCTAAATTACCACTTTTTTAAGCGGATTTGTGAGCTATTAATTGGAGAGAAAAGTAATTAATCGCTGCAATTCGGTAGTCGGAGGTGCGTGATGTCCAGCTTGTTTGTATTAACTTTCATGTTTTCCACACCGGCTTTTTGTCTGGGTCTGCTAAATCCTCAATGGGTGGGACTGGCAACTCGCAAGCGATCGAGTGCCTTGTACGGCGGCTTGATGGCAGTTTCGTTCGTTTTGCTTGGGGTTACAGCACCTAAGGCGCCACAACCAGTTTCATCGGGGCTGCTGGCCTCAACTGAATCGCTAGAATTTAGGGTAAGCGCACCTTTGCGCTGAAGGTAGCTGGGTATGCATTTCACTTTTTTGGCAGCATTACAAGAAATTTTACCAGGACTTACGGCCGGTTGGGGCCAGAAACGTAGTTTTTTAAGAAAAATACTTGGTTCTACTCATTTACTGCAATTAAAAACTCCGGTTTATAGGCGTCGGAGTGCGATCGCGAACTGTAGGGACAAATCGGGGCTTTAGTAAGGAGAAATACCCTAACAGGAATTACGCAAAAAACCCGGTTTATTCCACAACTCGTCGCTTTTTCGATAAATATTGACGCAGCCACCGGGTTTTTGGTCTTTGAGTGCGTCCAGGACTGACTCAGAAACCTGGACTAGGGTCAGGTGTCCAACGTTCTAGTTTACTTCGTAAATCATAGGGATTTGTGAGTCGATCGGTAGATAAATAAGCAAGTTAACTTCTCAGGACTTACGCACAGGGATTAAAAAACTCAGGTGGTTTAAACAGATATCCTTCGTGCTTCACCCCGGATTTTGGTAAAAGAAACCCGGTTTCTGCGTCCTGGATGACTTCTCTTTTTTACTGCTAAAAATCGCTATGTTTAATTTTTTCGTCTTAAGCTTTCTCTTGTCTATCCCTGCCTTGTTTCTGGGTATTGTTAATCCGAAATGGGTGGGCGCACCAACCCGCAAGCGATCGATCGCGATGTACGGCGGGTTGATGGCGGCTTCGTTTGTGCTTGTTGGCGTCACCGCGCCCCCTCCGTCTCAGGAAGTTTCGGTGGCGCTTCCGGCCCCAAGCGATCCGGTAGTATCATCTCAAACCGCTAAGCCGTCACCGCTTTCTGCAGTGCAGACACCCAAGCCGGAGACTGTGAAAACGCCGAAACCAACACCGAAACCTGCAATTTCTGCGAAGGTACCTGCACTTGCCAAACCAGGGCCCGATCGCAAATTGCCATCTTCAGTCAAATCTGTTGAGCGAACCGCAGAGATTGCTATTGATGCACAGCAGCCAAAGGAAGATACCAAGAAAGTTATTTACGAGTCTTCTAAACAGAAGGTTAAAAGTGCCGATTTTCCGAGTTGCGTTAACTCGGATTGCAACTGTTCTGACTTTGCGAGTCAAGCCGAAGCGCAGCGAGTGTTAGAGGCATATCCGGGCGATCCGTTTAAGCTCGATCGAGAGCGAGACTCGATCGCTTGCGAAACGCTAGGTTAGATTTGCTCTGCCAACAGCCTCGGTTAATGATCAAGGCTTTTTTCGGTGATTGTACGAATTGAAGAACGCAAATCGATCGGCTAAAATTGTTTAATTGTTGAGCTTGCGGTGCGGGTGCAGCTATGACTTACAGCTTGAGAATTGTCGATTTGCCAACGAGTGAACGGCCACGGGAACGGTTGATGGCGGGTGGCCCGAAAAGTTTGGCGACTGCAGAATTGATTGCGATTCTCCTGGGTACTGGTCAGGGGCCCGGCAAACTTTCCGCCGTCGGGCTCGGACAGTATATTTTAAATCAGTTGAGTTTGCACCACCGCGATCCTCTGGCTGTGCTACGTACTATTAGCGTTCAGGAGTTGACGCAGATTCACGGGATTGGCCCTGCCAAGGCAACTTCGATTTTGGCTGCGGTGGAGTTAGGGAAGCGGGTGTTTCAGTCGCGCCCACCGGAAATGGCGGTGGTTGACTCTCCGCAAGCGGCAGCGGATGCCCTGAGTCAGGATTTGATGTGGCAGTCTCAGGAACGTTTTGCTGTAGTGCTGCTGGATGTGAAAAATCGGCTGCTGGGTACTCAGGTAATTACGATCGGCACAGCAACGGAAACTTTGGCTCACCCACGGGATATTTTTCGCGAGGTGATCCGCCAGGGGGCGACGCGGGCGATTATCTCGCACAATCACCCCTCGGGGATTGTGGAGCCAAGCCCGGAGGATATTGCTTTGACGCGGCAGTTGCTGGCGGGAGCGCAGTTTTTGTCGATTCCGCTGCTGGATCACTTGATTTTGGGGAATGGCGATTTTCGGAGCTTGCGGCAGACGACGACGCTTTGGGACGAGTATCCCCAGGGTGATTGAACTCTTATACTTAACTAATTTCATCACTATCATTAGTTATTTGTATCTTTAGGCTGTCCCACGGCTGAATCGCCCGTGACAGCAGGCAAATTTTCCGGCTGGAGTCCCCCGCGAGAGCGTGTTTTGGCTGAATGTCGCTGCTGATACTTCGTTTCGACCACAACTCGGTTAATCTAGTATAGGTAGGCTGAAGAGGTCGCTAATCCGATTTTTTTTGAGCATACTAAACGTATACTGAACCAGCACCTAAATACCCATTTGTTAAGAAATTATTAAATGGGATGTAAAATACACGGTGTGGTGATAGGAGGAGAACTGTGTTTCTGAGACTTGCAGAACAACACCGTAAATTCGTTCAAGATCTGGTAATGAACCTCCAAGCTTTAGCGATCGTGCTAGAGCATCGGGGTTATCTGGCATCCTGCTACACTTGCGGGGGTCAGATGAACAGTGCCTCATTTATGGTCAGTTTGACGGACAACCATCTGATTCGATTTTTAGTGTCAGATTACGGTATCACTTGGACTGAGATGCGGGACGACCGCGAACTCATGAAACTAGAAGGTGCAGAAGCTATTAGTCAGTTACAAGAACTGGCAAATCTCGTAAAGTATCAAATCCAACCTTCGGAAGCTACTTTAGCGACGGCGCAGTGATTTTAGCGATTGCACGGTTCCGAGGAAGGCGACGCCAGAAAGTGGGTGCTTGTCTGCTAAAACCGAATCCCCAGCGAGTTAGTTGAGAGGGTTCATTTAGGTGCACAGTGATGGCTGCTCAACAGACAAGGGTGCTATCAGGGTGCCTTCTAGACGGGTTAGCGCTCAGTCGATCGAAGTGAGCCTGGGCAGACGGCATACTTTATGCCAGAAGTCTCAAACTTGGAACCTCTAGTTTTTTTTCCAGAAGTTGATTCTCCCTTGAGAGCGATTAGCAAAATGTAGAAGAGCGAGTGCTCGTCGGCTGCGAAGTTAATATTTCTCCCTTTGGCCTTCACAAAGTCAAGGAATTGAAATTAACTTTGAGCAGGCAGGTAGAATTTAACATCCAGAGTGAGGATAAGGCTGTGAAGATTTGGTGAAGCGCATACCGGGGGCTATCGCCTAGGGGCGATTCAGCAGTCAACTGCAAAGCCCGTAAGGCTTAATTCGAGCAATTAGTGTGTGCTTGATGTGAAAACATCTTCATTTGTCTAAAATTCATTGTTTGGATAGCCGCGAATTCCATGAGACTGTTGGCGACTCAATACTTTGTTTCCTTGGGGGGTTTAATAATGAGCTGCCAAGATGCCAAGTAGGCCAAGAAGAAAGAAGAAAGAGAAACAGGGAAAGAAAAATTAATTGCGGGTAATTACCGGAAATGATCTAAGAGGGGTGCGACGGGAGCAAATGTGGGGTGTCACGCTTCACGGATTCGCCAACAGCATCAGGATCTTCGCCCGGAGCTTTAATTGACACCAATTCCATTGTGGTAGCCCCACCAAAGTGTTGCGTACCCCCTACACTCGTCCCAATTCCGGTCGCATCCGCAGTTGGGCCCACACCGGCAGATGCTCTGAACCAATTGGCGGTAAAACCTTGGCTGATTTCGCCCCCCAGTGCTGAGAATACCAAACATAGTCAAGCCTCACCAGGGGAAAAGTTAATTTCCAGTTTAACTGTTTAACCAGTAAACTCAAATTCCACCCCTGAGGAAAAGTAAAGCCAAAACCCACTCCTGCTGTTCGGAAAGCATCTTGCATAACCGCTTTCAAATAATAGTAGTCTTGAGACTGGTCAGTCAGATTAAAGTCCCCGGCAGCAATAGTCGGCAGCGTTTCTTTCTGGAGTCGCCGCACTAAATCTTGAATTTGTGCCGGTCGGTCGCCGTACTCGTAAACTGGGATTTTGAGGAAAGGCAAAATTTTATGCTGGCGAAACCAAGGTGGGGTTGTTGAAATGTTATAAAGAACTACATCTTGCTGGTTCATTGCGATAATAGCTCGTTCCTGTGGTTCGTTCCCACCGGCTAGCTTTAACTTTTGGAAAGAGCGAATGGGGTATCTGCTGAGAATCACATGGTACCAGCGCCCCCGCTGGTGGGGGTATAATGCGGCCAATTTAGAGAATACTTCTTTGGCGTAATCCTCGTTAATTTCTTGCAAACAAATGAGGTCTGGTTTTTCTTCCTGAATTAGGTTAACCAAAGCTTGTGGGGATTTGTGATGCCAGCCGAGGTTGAGAGAAAAAACCTTGAGGGTTGGCTGGGAGTCACTGATGTTCGCCGGCTGGGGAGAAAAGTAGGTGACGTGTAGCCAACCCAGCAGGCAGAGGCTAGCCACAGATGAAACAATCGCGAACCAGCGTTTCTTTATGAGAAAAAACCCTAGAATTGGCAGCAGGAAGATTGGCAAGAAAATCCCAGGAACAAAATCCCCCATCAAGGCAACCGGCCACAGACTGTCCCAAAAGATCAGTCTCAGAATCAGATAGCTGACAATCAGTGCTGAGTAAGCGTAGGCGAAGAGTTGAGCAATTCGCTGCAAAAATTGGTAAGGCTTAATCATAGCGCCGTCTGCAATAGCATCCTCTTACGGGTGTGGGGACAAAAAACTGGATACTGCTCAGCTCAAATTAACAACTGAAATAGGCGCTCCCCTGCTGAGGCTAGGGAATACACTTCTCCTGTGTCCGGCTCTTTTATTTTATACAGACTTCTGGCTGGAAACAGTGATTGAACATCGCGATCGATATATTGCTATTTAGAGCAAGTTGTTGGTTAAATCAAAATTAGCGATCGCAAAGTTAGGAATCTCAAGCAAATGATAAATCTCAGCGAACTACTATAACCCATCGCCAGTCAATTTCGCAGTATGGGAATTCCCGAACCAATTACCCATTGGGGACACCCTGTAATGATGGGGATAGTGGTGGTGGCGATGGGCAGTTTTGTCGGGTATACGGGATGGCAGGGACGTTTGGCCGCCGATAAAGATGTCGCACTCAAAAGTCGCTCGGATCACCGGAAGCTTGCACCGTGGATGTTTCTGTTTCTAGCTTTGGGCTATACAGGCGGCTTGCTGTCGCTGGTGATGCAGCACCAGCCAGTCATGGAAAGTCCGCATTTTTGGACAGGTTCGGCAGTGCTGGTTTTACTGGCTGTTGGCAGCTTGATTTCGCTAACTGGTTTTGGGGGCAATAAGCTGGCACTGCGCGCGGTTCACGCTTATTTAGGCACGACCGCCCTTGCACTTATGGTGCTGCACGCGGCTTTCGGTTTAAAATTGGGGCTGTCTATTTAGAAGAGGAAGAGGAAGGGGAAGGGGAAGGGAAAGAATGTAAGGAAAGAAATTTTGCCCTAACTTACGCACGGGTAGCGAGAAACTGGGTTTTTTATCTAAATACACAGCGTTTAGCTTTTTATCGATGTTTAAAACCCGGTTTTTTTGGTAAGGAGTGCATACGTCCCGCATAGGTTTCCCTGAAATATTCCCCCTCTAAATTACTAATTAATGAATCAAGCAACGGGTGCCATTTTCTGTCTTGCCTACATTTTGGGATTGATTTCTACAGCGGTTTCTTGGGGTAGATACGGGATACTTGGTTTGGGAATAGCGGTGGCGATCGCCATGCCAAAATTGTTGCGAAAATTTACTAAAAATTCTGTCAAAGTCACCAAGAAAAGACGCACCCGGCAAAAAGAAAATACTCTTGAAGAACCCTTAGATGCGAGGGAAGAATTGAGTTTGTTGGAGATGCTGCCGAGAGCGAAATGGGTGTGGGCAGTTGCGGGTTTGGTGGCATTTCTAGCTAGCGTTTATTTTGCAGTTCGATCGCCCCAACCGGCAATAGATGACATCAGCAAACTGATTCCGGCGGGCGGGAACACTCAAGAAGTGGCGGTGACAGTTCGCGGTAGAGTTGTCAGTACGCCTCGATTGACTCGATCGGGTCGATCGCAATTTTGGCTAGAAACAGATTTAGTTAGCGAAATCAACGGCGGCGAGGGAGGAGCAGTCGTAAACCGCCCAGTATCCGGCAAACTCTACGTTACAGTTCCCCTGCTGCAAGCAACGGGTTTGTACGCCGACAATACGATCGCAGTTGTGGGTTCCTTGTACAAACCGCAGCCGCCGTCGAATCCAGGGGCTTTTGATTTTCAAGCATATTTAGCCAGAGAAGGGGCTTTTGTCGGACTCAAAGGTCGTCAAATTGACTGGACGAGAGAAAAGGCGATTGCGGATGTAAATCGAGTTAACAGCCAAACGGCTGCTTTCTTGGAGCCCAGCGGGATGCAGCCATCGAAAATTCAAGCGATGCGGCAGCGGATCGTGCGATCGCAACTATCGCAGTTAAATGTTCCCGAAGGGCCCTTAATCAGTGCGATCGCCCTCGGCAAACAAGCAGTAGATTTACCTTACAACATCCGGGACTATTTTGTGCAGGCTGGATTGGCCCACGCGATCGCAGCTTCCGGCACTCAAGTTTCGATGGTTTTGGCTTTAGTTCTAGCTTTAACCAGACGTTTTTCCAAACAATTACAATTTAGTTTTGGCGTCGGTGCTTTATTTTTGCTAGTGGCGTTAACTGGCTTTGAAGCTTCAGTATGCCGCGCTGCTTTGATGGGATTTGGAACCTTATTTGCTTTGGTGCTGAACCGCCAAGTTAAGCCGCTGGGATTGCTGTTAATCGCTGCTACTATTTTACTCCTGGTTAACCCTTTGTGGATTTGGGATTTAGGTTTTCAACTGAGTTTTTTGGCGACTTTGGGGTTAATCGTGACAACGCCGCCACTGATGGCAAAGTTGGACTGGATGCCTCCCGCGATCGCTTCGATTGTTGTGGTTCCGATTGCCGCTTCACTTTGGGTGCTGCCGCTGTTACTTTATGTTTTTAGTGTGGTATCACCTTACAGCATTTTAGTTAATATTATTGCGGCTCCTTTGCTGTGGATTTTGAGTATTGGGGGGATGGTTAGCGCTTTAGCTGGATTGATTTTTCCGCCCGCTGGCAGTGTTTTAGCGCAACTGCTCGATTATCCGGCAAAGGGGTTAATTGCGATCGCCCAATATTTCTCGCAATTACCCGGTAATTCGGTAGCTGTGGGTCAAGTATCGGTGTTTCAGCTAATAGCGCTTTACAGTTTAATTTGCTGGGTTTGGATCGGGGGAAGAAGGAAGAAGGAAGAGGGAAGAAGGAAGAAGGAAGAGGGAAGAAGGAAGAAGGAGGAAGGAAGAAAAAAGAAGGGGAAAAGTAGAGTTATTTCGCTGCCGAGTTTTTCATCGGCTTGGATTTTACCGCTGGCTCTGGTGGCGGGAATAAGTATTATAGTTTTGCCAGCTTGGCAGGTTCAATCATCTTTATTTCAAGTTACTTTGCTGGCGACATCTGGCGATCCAGTTTTAGTAATTCAAGATAGGGGAAAAGTGGCGCTAATTAATAGCGGTGATGAAAATACCGTAAGGTTTACAGTGTTGCCTTTTTTGCAGCAGCAAGGAGTTAATTCTGTGAATTTTGCGATCGCCACTCACGGTCATTTAGGTTTGAGCAGTGGTTGGGGAAAATTACTACAACGCTTGCCAATTAAAACATTTTATGATACTAATGCTCCGAAACAAATTCACCGTGGCAACAATCAGGAATTTATGACGGCTGTGCAATCTCGCCAAGGCGTTTACTTTCCTTTAGAAACTAACAGTACAGTTGATCTGGGTTCGACGCGGTTGCAGTTGGTGAATGCGGAGATTCCAGTGGTAGAATTCCTGGTGGGAAATCGAACTTGGTTGCTCGTGGGTGAAATGACACCGGAAGCGCAAAAAAAATTGGTCGCAACGGGAACCTTGAAGCCGGCTCAAGTCCTGTGGTGGTCAGGAAAAGCCCTGACGGCTGAGTTATTGGGCGCAGTGGGGCCGCAAGTGGCGATCGCATCTGCTGACGAAATCGACCCAGAAACCGCAGCCCAACTGCGCCAAAGCAAAACCCAGATATTCTGGACAGGGCGCGACGGAGCCCTCCAGTGGACTCCAGCAGGGGGATTTAAGACCACTTTGGAATCTGAAGAAAATCAAACTTCTTTTTTATAAAGATTTACAATCTGGCGCACTGTGCGGTAAAATACTTTTAGCTCACATCTCAAATCAATTGGAGAGGTGGCAGAGCGGTTGAATGCGGTAGACTCGAAATCTACTTTAGGGGTAACTCTAACGTGGGTTCAAATCCCACCCTCTCCGTACATCTCAGCGTCAAGCGTCAAGCGCGCACCTTATTAACCTAGGGTGCGCGGCTTATCATATTATGAAATTTAACTCCACAATCTCAGTAGCATGATAGCTGCTTTCCTTTTGGTAAGGTAGAGGCTGAAAATCTCAAGGAAACTCTTAACTCAAAACAGGGCACAAAAAAAGGGAAGAGTGTTGGTAAAGCGGGCGGTTCCAAACCGCTGTCTCAATCACGAATAAAATGCGGGCGGAGGATGGGGGAATTAGTCTAGATTCTTTCTTTCCTTAGTCCGTAGGTCGCTAGTTCCTAGCAAGAGAACCCTTAGCCTGTTGCTCGTTCCCCGCTCTCCATTCCCTCTTTCTTCTAATAAGGGGGCTTGATAATTGCGAGGTGGCGCTGCTAATTGCGCTAAAGACCTACTACGAACTGCTCACACCGGAATAGAAATCACAAACTCCGAACCCTGACCGAGGGAGGAATTCACCACTAATGTACCTCCATGTTTTTCCACAACAATTTGGTGGGCTATAGACAACCCTAATCCAGTTCCTTGACCCACAGACTTAGTTGTGAATAAGTGGTTAAAGATGTTTTCCTTGACTTCGTTCGACATCCCCACTCCATTATCCTTAATGCGAATCAAAACGTGATTTTTGGATTCGCTCAGAGCAGTTTCAACCGTTATTTGATTAGGTCTGGCTTTAATTTCCTTAAAAGTGCGCTCCTTATTTGACTCCTCCAGAGCGTCAATGGCATTTGCCAGTACGTTCATAAATACCTGGTTTAACTGTCCGGGAAAGCATTTCACTAGGGGCAAGTTACCATACTCTTTCACAACTTCAATGGCAGGGCGGAACTCGCTGGCTTTTAAACGGTGCTTGAGAATTAGCAGAGTGCTTTCGATCCCATCGTGAATATTGAAAGAAACGGGTCGATCGCTATCTGCCCTCGAAAACGTTCTCAGACTCGTACTGATATTGCGAATGCGCTCAACTCCCTCCTTCATCGAGCCAATCAATTTGGGCAAATCTTCTCGCAAATACTCCAAGTCTATATCCTCAATTTCTGTTTCAATTTCCCCTCCCGGATTGGGAAATCTTTCTTGATACAAATCAATCAAGTTGAATAAATCCCCGACGTATTCTTGAGCGGGTTGCAAGTTGCCGGCGATAAAGCCTACGGGATTGTTAATTTCGTGGGCTACCCCTGCGACTAAATTGCCGAGAGCAGACATTTTCTCACCCTGTACCAATTGCAACTGCATCTGTTTGAGATCGTGGATAGACTGCTCTAATTTTTGGGCATATTCCTGGGATTGCTGATACAGTCGGGCGTTCTGTAAGGAAATTGCTGCTTGCGAGCACAGGATATTGAGGATGGCGACGCGATCGCGCGTAAACGCCCCCGTTGTGAGATTATTCTCTAAATACAAAATGCCCATTACTTTACCATGATGGAGAATCGGAGTGCATAAAACGCTCTTGGGTTGCTGCTCAATGATGTAAGGATCTGCCGCGAAGGCGGTTTGAGTGCTGGCACTATCGAATACCAAAATTTCTTTTGTACGTTTGACGTAGTTAATTATGCTCAGAGGAATTGCTTTGCTTTCTTCAACTAGAAGTGATTCCAAATTACAATTTTGGCGATTTGTACAGTGTACGGCAACTCTCCACTTTCCACCTTCATCCAAAATTAATGCTCCGCTTTGTGCTCCGGCATTTTGAACTACTACTTGCATTAAAGTCGTCAGCAATTGCTCTAATTCTATTTCACTGGAAAGAGCTTGAGAAGCTTTGATAATTGTCGGCAAATCTACTAACTCCGAACTGCTGGTGCTACCGATAAGTGTTCTATTATTGTTAGATAGGGAGCATTCACTCTTGCTATAGGAGTGAATCATTTCGCTGGGATTCTGGCAAGTTCGCTCATTTTGCAGGATAGAAGCAATGAGTTGGGGATAGCGCTGTTCTAGATGGTCAATCTTTGCTTTTGCTCCCCAACGAGCGTAGGCATAATAAGCATCAATTAAATAGGGTTTGGCAAGTTTTTCTTTCCCCCATTCCAAATAGAATTTGGCAGCGAGTTCGTGAGCTAGTGCTTCTTCGTTAATGTATTCGTTTTCTTGGGCGAGGGCAATAGCCTTGTCGTACATCTCGATCGCCTCTATTTTTTTCCCTAAAACCCGATGCCGTTCAGCCTCCACTAGATAGAATTTATGCAGATGATTCATGGGGGCATGATGTGCCCATTTCTGCATTTTTTCTTGATTAGCTTCTACTCGGTCAAGAAGTTCCTTTTGCTCTGAAAAGGGAGTATTCAAGTATACCGACAGCCACACCAGAGAATCATAGAAATAGAAGATAGCAAAAGTTATCTGTCCTGTAGCTGCACCCAAATAACTTTCTACTCGCTCGATGTTTTCCAGTGCTTCCGAGTAATGCTCAAATAAATAACAAAGTACAATTTTGTTCAAGTAGAGGTAATGAAGTGCTACTCCATTATTAGTTTGCTGGTGTAGTGGCAGCATTTTATCTTCGTCGTAAACTTCACCTTTTAACTGACAGGGATTTTCCACCCGTCCCATCATGTTTAAGGCAGCTTGCCAAAATACTTCTACAAAATGAAGCGGTGTTTCTTGCTTAATTTTCAACACGGCTTCCCAGTATGTTGCCATTTTTCGTTCCAATTGCGTTAATGGCTTACCACTAAAATACGAGTGATTAATATATACGCTAATAGTATAGCCAGCAAATTCTAACTCTCCGGTTTCCAGGCCAATAAAGTATGCTGAAAGCAAAAGTTCTACTGTATTCTTGAGATGTTCTTTCCAATGTTGAACGCCACCAGCAACTATGTACTGCGCCTTGGCAGCGATTGCTTTAGCATTTGACTTCGACACCAAAGATAAAGCTAATTGACCGAACTGATAGCCTGTATCTATATCTCCCATCGCACAGAGCAGAAAAGCATACTGAGCATAAGCTGCGGGAGATACAGAAGCATTGCCATATAAGACAGATAAATCGACCTGTTTGCAAATTACTAAAGGCACTAGGGACGGCAGCGCTATGTAAGCAGAGGAAAATAGAGTTGACAGAATCCTCATAGTTGCTAGCTGATGCGGATCTGTCATTTGAGGGAGATCGATTAAATTCTCAATTTGCTTTCCGCTCAAAATTGAAGTGGTTTGGGTCAGCGCGTGTCCGATATCAGATTGGTTTGGCGAGTTGTGAAACTCTATTCCGAGCAGCTTTAACACTTGGAGCCCCATACCTAGTGCTTCTTGTAGCTTATTCTGCCCCATATAAGCTTGCATTTGCACTTCGTACACCCTCACTTTGTCCAGCAGCGATATAGCTTTTTGCAACACTCTTATAGCTAATATCTCCATTTCTTCAAAATCGCCGTTCAGATAAGCCGCTTCTGCTGCTTCCTCATGCAGAGTCAAAGTTAGTTTATACTGACTCTCCCAGCCATTTGCTGTCAGTAATTCCCTTCCCGCGTTCAAATATTCAACCGCAGCAGAATAGGCTGTAGCAGCTTTCGCTTTCTTTCCAGCAACCAGATTCAATTGTGCTAATTGCTCTTGTTCTGCTTCCTGAGTAATTAGCTCAACTCCCACATTCAAGTGGTTGACAATATCAAAAATTCTTTCTTCTCGCTCGGCTTCTGGTGTATTCTGTAATAACAGTTGACCAATTTTTAAATGAGTCGATCGCTTTTGGTCTTCTGGAATCAGAGAATAAGCAGCTTGTTGGACGCGATCGTGTAAAAAATTATATTTGGGTAATTGGTCCTGGGTAATTAGTAATTGGTCAGATTTCTTTCCATTACCGATTACCGATTCGCTATTTCCCTCTACTTGATAAAACTTATAAACTTCGCTAATGGGTAAAATTAGCCCGTCTTGTAGTGCCTTCCATAAAGCCGATGCGGTTTCTTCGGGCGAATTTTCATCAACAATTGCTAACGTCGCCAAATCGAACTGATTGCCAATACAAGCAGCTAACTTTAAAACTTCCTGTGTTGGGGCTGGCAACTTTCGCAATTGAAGTGCCATAAATTCTACAACATCATCTGTTAGTGCCAAGGTTCGCACTCGGGCAATATCGCACTGCCAATAACGAAGATCAAAATTAAATTCAATTAGCCCATCTTCATGCAAAGATTTGAGGAATTGTGTGCTGAAAAATGGATTGCCTTGGGTTTTCTGATAAACGAGTTCTGTCAAAGGCTGAGCCAACGCTCTAGAACAAGCTAGAGTATTAGCAACTAAACAATTTACATCGGCTCGATCAAGTGGTGCTAAGGTAATAGTATTCACCTTGGCTTCAGTTTTTTGAATCTCTGCTAACGTCAGCATCAATGGATGTGAGGGAAAAACTTCGTTATCCCGATAAGCTCCAATTAAAAAGAGATAGCAGTTATCAACGTCGCTCATCAGCAGTTGAATTAATTTTAACGATGCTGAGTCTGCCCATTGCAAATCGTCCAAGAAAATCACTAAAGGATGGTCTTTTGTTGTGAAGACTTTAATGAATTTTTCAAACAACAAATTGAAGCGATTTTGACCAGCACTTCCAGAAAGTTCGGGGACTGGCGCTTGCTGTCCGATAATACGTTCTAGTTCAGGAATGACTTCAACGATTACCTGAGCATTCTCGCCCAAAGCTGCCAAAATTTCCCACTTCCACTGTTCAACTTTCGCATCTGTTTCCGATAGCATTTGTCCCATTAAATCGCGAAAAGCTTGGACAAATACTGTAAAGGGAAGGGTGCGTTGAAATTGGTCAAACTTTCCTTTAATAAAGTAGCCACGCTGCCGGACAATAGGTTTGTGAACTTCGTTGACGACAGCGGTTTTACCAATACCAGAAAAACCCGAAACGAGCATCATTTCAGTGCTACCTGCACTCACCCGGTCAAAGGCGGCTAGCAACGAAAATACTTCGCTTTCTCGACCGTATAATTTTTCGGGGATGATGAAGCGATCGCACAAATCTCGCTCCCCTATGGTAAAGTTAGTCAGCGCCCCTGTCTCTTGCCACTGGGATAAACAAGTTTCCAAATCAAACTTGAGTCCTAGTGCACTTTGATAGCGAGCTTCAGCATTCTTCGCCATCAGTTTGCTGACAATCTCCGACAGCACCAATGGAACGCTTTTGTTGACACTTGAGGCTGGGATAGGTTGCTTAGCGAGGTGGCAGTGTACCAAATCCATGGGGTCATCCGTTTGGAATGGTAACTTTCCTGTTAGTAATTCGTAGAATGTTACTCCTAGCGAGTAGAAATCTGTGCGGTAATCAATGCCTCGATTCATTCGCCCCGTTTGTTCGGGAGATATATAAGGTAAAGTGCCTTCAAGGACGTTGGGATTTTGAATTTCTTGGGTTTCGCGCGGCAGCATGGAAGCAATGCTGAAGTCAATTAGCTTCACTTCTTTGCTGGTGGGGTTAATTAGAATATTGGCCGGCTTGAGGTCTTTATGGATGACGTGGTGGCGATGAAGTCCGTCAAGGGCGTTGGCAATTTGAATCGCCATAGGAAGAAACTCGTTAACGGGCAAGCCTTCTGGGGTTTCGTTGCTATCGGATGCTAGACTACCAAGGTAGTTACTTAAGGAAATTCCGCCAAAGTCTTCCATCACCAGAGCATAGCGGTTATGATAGCTCTCCAGGCTGTAGACCTTGACAGTGCCGGGGATATTTAAGTTTTTAGCAATGACGTATTGGTTGCGGAAGTGAACGAGTTCGTTGAAGCTGGGAAACTCATTTCGCAGCAGTTTGATCGCGACGGGTTGCCCATTTGAAGAGCGAATGCCGCGATAAACTAGAGTTCGATTGCCTGCGTAAATTTCCTCGTTAATGTGATATCCTAGGAAAAGTTTTGTAAGGTTAATCATATCTACGTATTCCTACGGCTTCTGTCAAGCCCGAAGCTTCTTAGAGTTACTATCTACTATTTTCGCTCGCTCTGCTGTGCTATTCAGTCAAGTACATTTTTCTTAATATACTTTGTGGCTCAACTTATGAAAGTGCCAGTTTAAAACAATAGTGGAAGATTTTATGTAAGAGCTGTTTATACTTGAGTTAAGACTCAGTAGAAAATGAAGGAGGCTAATGCTGATTGAACGACAGCAGTTGATAGAAGAGGAATTTAAGAGGCTAATCAGGTACTTAAGAGTATTTTTGAAACCGATGCTGGAATGCGATCGCCTATTCAATCTAAGGTCTAGTTTAGCTCATAATTTAATCTCATCATTACAATTCGGGCGATTCTGCATTTACAGCAGGAAGCAGAGGAAATCGAGTTTGTGCGCCAGAAAATTGCCGATCACTTAGGAGTCATCGGATCGCAAGCTGAATTATTTGTCAAGATTCAATAACAAGGTGCCCAATTCTCTGAAGTGAATCAGGTATTACAGCAAATTCCATGTAAATGTGGTACACTACATTCAGTACATCAGCAGAAAAAATGAAAGCTTATTCGCTCGAGTTTCGTAAAAAAATAATTAAAGCCTATGAACAAGGTGATACATCAGTCAGGAAAGTAGCCCAACGTTTTGATGTGAGTAAAGCCTTTGTTCAAAAAATCTTAAAACAAAAACAAACGACTGGTCACGTTCAACCAAAAAAACAGGGTGGAAGCCTTAAAAGTGTGTTGCACTCGTCCACAGATAAATTGGCCCAGATGGTAGAAAAATATCCTGATAGTACCTTATTAGAATATTGTGAAGATTGGCTAGATAGCTACCAACAATCTGTCAGTCCTAGTATGATGTGTCGCGAATTAATCAAACAA
>JACJNV010000211.1 GCA_014695175.1 Microcoleus sp. FACHB-DQ6
CCATCAGGCGCCCTTTTTCAGTTTCGCCCACCTCAATCAGCCGCAAACCTAGCGCTAATTGAGTTTCTGCAATCCTTTTGAGCCTGACTGTTTCCAGCTTGTCGGAATCAAACTCGTAGCCAGTCAAATAGCGCAATTTATCACTTAAATACGGAATTGCCCGATCGACTCCTTGCTGTCCTCCATGAACTCGATACTCCATCAACAGCTCCGGCAAGTAATAGCATTTTTTGCCCGCAATCGCAAGTCTCACAAACAAATCGTTATCTTCGCAATTTTGCAAATTCGGCCGCAGAAATCCTACTTCTTCCAGGGCGCGGCGGCGAAACAAAGTTGCCCCTATTTGCAAACTTTGTCTCAGAAAAACTGTGGAAAGCAAATCTTCAATAATTCCAGCCGACAACTCGGTGCGGCCCCACCGCTGCGAATTGAGTTTCGTCTGGTTTTCGTCAATATAATTGTTAATGTCGATCACCCAGTGATCGGTACTGACAAAATCGATGCTGGGGTCTTTATCTAAAATAGCAGATGTGCGTTCTAGAAATTGCGCGCTCAGGCGATCGTCATCGTCAAACTTGATAAAATACTCACCCCTTGCTGCCGCAAAGCCCGATCGCATATTATTACTCTTGCCGATATTCTGCGGGTGGCGAATGTAGCGAATCCCGCGATCGACAAATTCCGACATCAACAGTGGAGTGCTGTCCGTGGAACCGTCATCACAGATAATTAATTCAAAATCTGTATAAGTTTGATCTAGCACGCTGGCGATCGCACAAGCCAGTAGATGCACTCGATTGCAAGTAGGAATGCAAACGCTAATTTTCGGCACTAACTTAGACCATTTTAGATTTGGGATTTTGGATTTTAGATTGCGGACAAAGGAAGACAATCATTGATTTTATTGTATTTTTAATATCTCCTAGATAACTAAAGCCTTCTCTCCTAGATCATAACTAAAGCCTTCTTACTTCCTCCTTCTTACTTCTTCCTTCCGTTACATCCGTTACATCCGTTACAAAATCCGTTGCCGAACTTCTTTTTTTAACTCAAACGAGCCGTACATTCGAGAATTAACTTTTGATTCACCAAAGCAAAAGGTTGAATTTCCAAAGCGCGACGAAAAGCTTGAATAGCATTTATGTATTCTCCCAACGCAGCGTAGCACAAACCCAGACCGTGCAACGCCCCAAAATGCACCGGGTTCAGTTTGAGGACGATTTCGCAGTCGTCGATCGACTTTTTATAATTTCCTTGGGTATAGTGAAGTACGGCGCGCCGGTTCCAAGCTTCAGCAAAATCCGGCGCTTCCGCAATCAGTTTCGTCAGCAAATCCAAAGCGTGGTGAACATCGCCTGCATCCAGCGAAACTTGCGATCGCCTGAGAATTTGCATCCCATACTCACCCTTCTGGTTAAACCAAGTGCGCCAGAGTTCTGTAGTTGCCCGATCGCGCACGCTTTCGTCAGACTTTTTCAAGTCTTCGAGCAGCGCCTTAACAGATAATTCGTCCATAGGTGCGAAGATTGTTAAAAAGATTTAATCAATCAATTTTATCGCGCAAGCGGCAACTTTATTTATTCCACATCCCATGAAGATTTTGATGCTTTCCTCGACTTTTCCCTATCCGCCAAGCCGCGGAGGAACTCAGGTAAGGACGTTTAATTTATTACAATACTTGAGCCAGCGGCATGAGGTAATTCTCGGCACTGTGCGATCGCCCGATGTCACCGACGCACAAATCGACGCATTGCGCCAGCAAGTCACAGAATTAGCAGTTTTTCCCAACCCGCAAGTACCCCCCCAACCCCCCCTTGCCAAGGGGGGGCTAGCTCTGCACCAGGGGCTTGAGGAGGGCTTCTTTCCTCCCCCCCTTAATAAGGGGGGGACTGAGGGGGAGTTCTCTAAAATAATAGGAAAATTCCACAGATTTGGTCGATTTTTGCAGTCGGGTACACCTCCCAACGTACTGTCAAGCTACTCCCAAGCAATGCAGAATTGGGCAGACGAATTGGTAACAGCAGGCAAATGCGATGCTGTCACCTGCGAGCACAGCGTTAATGAGATTTACGTGCGTCCAGAATGGCGGCAAAAACTGCTGACAGTGGCAAACATTCACAGTTCCGTTTGGGGAACTTGCAGGGAAATGTTAGCAACCGGCACGTCGGAAAAACCCCTGCGCGATCGACTAAATTTACCGCTACTTGCCCGCTACGAAAAACGCTACTGTTCCAAATTCTCCCGCATTGTTGCGACCACATCCACAGACAGAGAGCAACTCCTAGAATTACTGTTGTCTCCGGTTCAGGTGCGAGGAAAACAAGATTTTTTGGTACCTTCCATAGATGTAATTCCTAACGGCGTAGATTTAACCCAATTTCCGTACCGGTCGATCGATCCGGGAGGACACACCTTAATTTTTGCAGGCGCAATGAACAATTTGCCCAATATTGACGCGGCGCGGTTTCTCAGTTTGCAAATACTGCCGCCTTTGCAGCAGCGGTATCCCGATACTACCCTCACCCTAGTCGGGGCTTCGCCAGTCCCGGAAGTGCTCGCCTTGGGGAAACTCCCGGGAATTCAAGTAGTAGGTCGGGTGCAAAGGGTGGCAGAATATTTGCATCAAGCTGCTGTTTGTGTGGTGCCGATGCGGATTGGTTTTGGGATTAAAAATAAAACTTTGGAGGCGATGGCTGCGGGAACCCCCGTGGTTGCTAGCGATCGAGGTTTGGAGGGTTTAGCCGTCGATGGCGGCCCACAACCGAGAAGGGCCTTGCGGGCGAACAAAGTTCACGAGTATGTTGAGGCGATTACCAGTTTGTTTGAAAATCAGCAGCTAAGACAGGATCTTTCTGTCAGCGCGCGATCGCTCGTGGAAAGCCAATACACTTGGGATATCATAGGTCGGCAGTACGATCGGCTATTGCAATTTTAAACCCTAAATTCTAAAATCTAAATTCTAAAATGGGATGATGGAACACAAAATTAACCCCTCAAAAAATCGAGCCTTACCCCCAGAAAATCGAAAAGTTGCTCCTCCTCCGACAAGACGCCGTCGCCAAACCCGACGCCCCAAAAATCTTCAAGAGTCCCAGCTTCCAATACCTACTCCCCGAACTCGCGCCAGATATCCCTGGAAAAGACTGGTAGCTAATTTGACAGCCCTCAGCGTCTTGGCTGGCTGTGCAGCTTTGATGGGAGGCGGCGCTTGGCTGAGTTATCAGCTAATTGTCGATCCCAATGGCAACAGGTTGATCTCTCAGTTTGTGCCGGAATGGTCGCGCCTGCCTACAGGTAGCAGAGATTCGATCCAAACTCTCGATCAAATCAAAGCCAGCATCCGCAAATTGGGATTCGTAACCGGAGAACCCCTGCCGCTTCCCGTCGATCGATCCAGCGATAATTCTATTTCCGATTTGCTATTGCCGGTGATGGTAGAAAGAACTGTTAAGGCTTCTACTGTTTGCAAAAATCCTTGCCGTCAAATTGTCGAACTTCGGGTGTACAAGCGCGTGCAGCTTCCCGATCGCAGTTCCGATAAAGAGCAGTATTTTCAGTTAGCAAGTTCTGTGAACGTAGAAGGCCCGGCAGAATCTTTTGTCATTGCTTCTTTACCTGACTCTACATCTGACAATCAAGCCTCGAATCAGTCGCTACCCCTAACAGAACTGCGCCGCTTTGACGGAAAGCCCCCCGCCTCAGGCATTTGGTTTAATGTCAGCGGTCAACTAAAGCGGGGCGACAGGAAAATTCCCTACGGACAAGTCGTTCGCTACAACCCCAGCCAAAATCATTTAATGCCGCTGTTGGAGTGGGCGAGTGCGGCTGGACAACCGCCGAATTGGCAGCAAATTGTTAAGGGGGAAAACCCGCAGTTGGCGATCGACCAAACAGTTGGTTTAGAGCCGCAATTTACCCTTTATCAAATTGGCCCGCGCAAATTTTTGCCGAACCCCGTTCAGTTAACGGCGATTTCTTTAGAAGAAATTGCTTTCAATGACGAGACTTACAAAAATGGGCTGCGACTTGCCAAAAGCGGACTGTGGTCTCCAGCATTAAATGTCATGCGTGTGGCGAAGGGGAAAGCTGGCAAAAATTGGCCCGCAGTCGCGCAAGCTCAGCTAGAAACGATCGAATTTCACGCTAAAATTACTCGGGCGCAGGCGATCGCATCTTGGGCCAGTCCCGGTCAACAAGTTCTCGCAGAATTGATCGACGGCCGCTGGGCCGAAGCTTTGCAAGTATTTGAAGCCGATCCGAGCAACAGTAACGAAATAGCCACAACCCTCAAAAATGACAGCGGGCGGATCTGGAACCGCATAGACGCCGCATTGAGAGTGAATGCCGCGGACGCCGATGTCAAGGCTTGGGGTGCTCTGATTGTAGCTTCTCAAGACGGAGCTCGCGAGGCGATGAATTGGCTCGACCAGCAATCAGATACTGACAGCGAAACAAGAAGTCGAATTCGGAATTTGGTCAACAAACTTCAGGAAGCAGTTTCTCAGGCTGAAAGTTTAGAAGCCCACAAAAGTCAAATTATGGGTTCTGCTACTTTAATTAGCAGTGTCAATCCCGCTGAGTGGCTGGAACCCGAACCGAACAACGAGTTAAAATTGGCTGCAGAACAAGTTTGGTATCAGGTGCAAGTAGCGAGTTTTTACGACGGTAGCCGCTGGGTTAATTCGCCTTTTTCAGATGTAGAAGTGCGCTCTTTTCCTGCTACTCAAGTTAAGTGGCTCTGGGGGCGGCTGGGATTACTGGCTGACCCCAAGATTAAGATTGAGGTAGCGATGGCTAACGGTCAACAAAGAGTTGCTGTGGGAACGGTGAAAGCAGTGCAGGTTCAAGACGGAAGTCTGCGCTTGCTGGCGGCGGTTGACAAGCGATCGTAATCTGGCAGAAAGCATTCGGCAGATAGAACAGTCCCGGAGGCACTCTTGATACAAAGAAACCGGGTTTTTTTACCATTTCTGCCGATTGCAACAGAAGTATTTTCGTAAAAAAACCCGGTTTCCTGCGACCCATGCGTCCAAAACTAGGAAAAAGGAAAATGCTCTCTTCTCCCCCTCCCGCAACTCCGAAAGAGGCGCAATCTCAAAACTCTTCCCCTAGCCACTTATCGCTCTTGGACAACCATGCAGACAAAAATTTTGTTAATTAAATTAACACAAGTTGCACACAAAAAACCCAGAGATGTCAAATCGCGCCCTTTTTAGAGAGTGCTGCAATCATCTGCCGTTTCACCGCTTTAGCCCAAAGCTCAAACTCCAAACTGTTGATATTGTTGATTTTCACTTCCTCAACAGGCTGAGTTGGGGCTTCTTTCTGTGCTGTAGTCTCCATTGTTTTTTTCCTCGTCCAAAAAATGTTAGTAGTCGATCGCAAACGGTTAGCATCATACATCTATCTTATGAACTAATTCCTGCGATTAATTACACTAAAGGCAGAGATTTTACCCATAAGATGCAGTAAATACATCTAGATAATGCAATTTACGAATTTAATGTAAGAAAATCCTACAACCCTTGCTCTATATAGGCTTTTCCTGACATTAAAATCTTACAATTTACATTGTATGGCACTATCAAACCACTACTTATGTTAGTAAAATTATTTTTTAATGAATGTATTGGCATATACAGCCCAAAATCATTTTATTGAATTCAGAGAGTGCCGTAAAGCCGATCGCCCGCATCTCCGAGTCCGGGTACAATATAGCCGTGCTCGTCCAAACACTCGTCAACTGCCGCCGTATAAATCTGCACGTCAGGGTGTTGTTCGTGAAAGTGCTTAAGTCCCTCCGGCGCCGCCAGCAAGCACAAAAACTTAATAGACTTCGGATTAACTTCTTTAAGCCTATCCACTGCCGCGACTGCTGAATTACCAGTAGCCAACATCGGATCGACAATTAAAACATCTCGCTGTTCGATATCCTGGGGAACTTTGAAATAATATTCGATCGCCATCCGAGTTGTCGGATCGCGGTACAAACCAATATGTCCTACCCTCGCAGACGGAATCAGCTCTAAAATACTATCTAACAGTCCCTGACCGGCGCGCATAATCGAAATAATAACAATTTTCTTTTCTGCAGCCAGCACCGGTGCATTCATTTTGGCGATCGGCGTTTCTATTAGTTCGTATTTTAGCGGCAAATCTCGCGTCACTTCATAGGCTAGCAGCATTCCAATCTCTTTCAGCAATTGGCGAAATTTCGCCGTGCTCGTTTGAGTTTGCCGCATGAGAGTTAACTTGTGCTGTATCAAAGGATGGTCGATGACAGTAACTTTAGCACTCATTTTTTTGAATAATTAATTTGCTTTATTCTAACTTATCAGCCATCAAGGCATTCTTGACGCAAAAAAATCAGGTTTCTGCCGCCGCTGCGTCCTGAACTACTTATATCAAACCCCTATTGAAAACACAAATACCGCGCGAATAAAATTACTTCTACACTTGCCTTTCATCCGCCCAGCGCGACACTAAGTATGCGAGGTGGGAAAATAGACAAATATGTCATTATCTCGTTTCTCTCCTTCCCGCACTCTTCCTAAGAACGCAGATCCGGGCCCAAAAGCCTCCCCACTGGTTTCGCTGTTTCGCGCTCCATCCAAGCCCATTAACACTGATCCGGAGTTTCGCACCGAAATCTTCCGGAACTTTTACCAACAGATATGAATCTTAAGAAGTATCAACAGAAAACCTAGTTTTTCGATTAATTCACTAATCGAAAAAACCTGAATAGGAACTGCCCATGAGGTCATAAGCTTGGCGTGACTGGCTTTTCATCTTTCAACATGAAGGCGGCAATATCCAACTTTAAAACGCATTACCGAAATTCAGTTCCATTTTTTTAGGGTGCTCCTAACACACAACTGAACTTATTAAGGAGAACATCCATGAAGTTTGTAAAACTATTGCTAGCTACCGCATTAATGACTGCTTCTATCAGCCCGGCCTTGGCTAATCCGGTAGTTAAAATTTTAGGTGCAAGCTACGGCGGTAGCGGTTGCCCCGATCGCTCCGCCAGCGTCAGCGTCAGCCCCGACGGTCAAGAACTCACCATCCTATTTGATAAGTTTGCAGCCCAGGGAAATGTCTCAACAGAAAGCCGGAAAAGCTGCAATCTGAGCATTCCCATCAAAGTACCCCAAGGCTACCAAATTTCTATCTACGATGCTGATTACCGCGGCTACGTTGCTCCCAAAACCACAGGCAACCTGCGAGCAGAATACTTTTTCGCTGGAGCCCGCGGCCCAGTTTTTAATCGGAATCTCAGCGGCGAAACTAACTACAATGTTCGAGATAGCTTAGCCACTGTAGCTAATGTTTGGTCTCGCTGCGGCGACAGTGTAAATATGAGAGTAAATGCTGCAATGACAGCCCGCGGTGCCGGCATGGCAACCGTTGACTCCTTCGATTTGGCTCATCGCGGTTTAGTTTATCACGTCAAATATCGCACTTGCCGCTAAGCAGCTTGTTGGGAGTGTAGTGTGAGGTATAGTTTTCAGGTTTGAATTTTGAATTTTAAGTTGGAAGAGGGAATAATTTTCCCTCTTCCTTCTTCGTTCTTCCTTCTTCCCTCTTCCCTCTTCCCTCTTCCCTTTTCCTTCTTCCTGACATCCATTACATCCGTTATAGAACCCGTTGCCGAACTTCCCTCTTCCTTCTTCCTTCTTCCTTCTTCCTTCTTCCTTCTTCCTTCTAAAACACAGTACCGTCACTTTCAATCTGAATTGGCGGCACTCCACCAGCCCTCAATTCGCCCGCAATTTTCCGCCCCGCCGCCCAAGTTCCTCCCTGGAAAATCTTCACCAGCGGCAAGTCTGTCGCACTCAAATGCAGCTTTTCTCGAATAGCTGCAGCAATTTTATCTAAAAGATTCACAGTCAGCGATCGCCATTCTACTATAACTTCCGAACCCGGCAAGTAACTCTGCTCAAAAATAGCCGAATCTTTTGCCCGCAGCAGCCCGATATCCAAACACAAACCGCCGTTGCGGTACTCCGGCAATCCCGTTAACTCATCCAATCCCGCGACTTCTAAACCAAGTTCTTGCAGCGGTTCCAACAGCGAATAAGTCAACCACTGCGAGAGTTTGTGAAACGGCACGAATTCATCTCCCAGATTTTCTCCTTGTAATGCCCGATGCCTCCAAACATCGCCTAAATTAACGCCACCAATTGCATATCTTCCCGGCCAAATTTCCCCAAAACCTGTCAAAACAGCGCTAAATACTTCAGCAGAATTCACAGTGTTGACTCCAGAAACCCGATTGTCTAGCAAGTATTTTGCCAAATTGCCAGGACGCGGGTTGGCGCTGCCAAATAATAATGGATGCTGACAAATCGCATTTCCCAAACGCTGCAATAACTCTAATCTGCCTGTTAAACCAACTAGCGGATTGTCTCGACTTACCTGAAATCCCGCAGCTAAGGTTTCTAGTTTTAATTGAGAAAGTCCGCGAGAATCAGCTTGCCAAGGAAAATCGGGATTGCTGGAAAAAACACCTTGACAAAACATCCGCAAGCTGGCTATTGCTAACCCTTCAGAACGGCGGTAAACCTGTCCGGTTTCAGGTTCACAATACTGCCAATCTGCACCAGCACCGGCATCGATCAAAACGCTGACAATTGCTAAATCAAATTTGATTTTAGCTTGCTCTATGAGTGCAAATTCTGCTAAAGCTGCATCCAATTCGGCAAGTCGCGACAAGTTGCCAGCTTCAAAATGTCGCCAGCGACTGTGAAAGGGAATGTTAAAATCGGGATACTGTTGGCGCGTTGTATCAATTACATAATTTGCTGCGTTATCGAGTTGGGATAAATCGACGCGGAAGTAGCGGAGTTTGTCTAGGCGGGCTAAATCAAAAAGCCGATCGCACTTTTGGCGAATAGCAACCGGTGTTCTCAGATATTCTACAGTTTCAAGTTCAATATTTCTCAACTTCATACCACCAAACAACGGTAAACATCGTTTTCTTGAAAAAAGTCAAACTGACTGTAATCTAAAAGATTATCTAAAATCACATTTTTATCTAGTTTGATCAGCTTATATTCCCACTTCGATCCGCTGACTTCGCGTTTTATTTGATCGGAAACTATCACCGAGTTTTTTTCTGTGCTCGGAGATACTATTTTACTTAAATCTTCCAGTCTGTCGGCTATGTTAATATCTTTTCCGTAAGTGCAAGACCTAAATATATATAAATTTCCCTTAGCAACTCCTACGGACAAGCCACAAGGGATTTGATTGGCGTCAATAAAAAGTTTCCAATTCTCGCACAAACTTTCCATTGCCGCTAAGGCTGAGTGAGCTTCCGGGAAAGTCAACAAATGCGAATCCCCAACAATACTCCGAATTGTACCGCCGTATTCTTCGCAAATTGTTTTTTCAAAAGTATCAAAGTTGGTGAGCAAATATTCCACATCTTTGATAGAATTAGATTCTTGATAAGCAATAAAACCTCTCAAATCGGCTTTAATTATTGCTTGATTCTTGATGATTCGCGTTTTATAACTTTGGTCAACTTTGTAGACTTTTTCAGGTTCGCTCATCCCTTTCAAAGAAAACTCGTTGACAAAAGACGTTTGCACTTCTGCTTTGTTGAGCGCCAACCATGCTGCTTGGGACAAATATATTTCATCCGGCGGAGTTACTGATTCTATGCGCGCTGTTAAATTCACCGTATCGCCAAAGATATCTTTATCTTGATGCAAGACATCTCCTAATGTAATCGACACGCGAATAGCCAACCGTTCGTCGTTCGCCTTGCTAGATTGTTGCGCTCTCAATTCTTGCTGCATTTCTATGGCTGCTACCGCCGCTGCTGTGACGCTGGGAAAAATTATCCAAAATGAATCACCTTCCCCTTTAATCACGCTGCCTTCATTTCTGGCGCTAATATCTGAAACAAAATTTTTATGCTCGTTTAACAAACTACTCAAGTCCGACTGAGATAATTTTTTGACTCTGGCGGTATATCCGCAAATATCTGTTTTTACGATCACACTAGAACGCAAATTAGCCATAACCTACCCTGACTGATCAAAAACCAGCAATAAATTTTGTTTAGCAAAGACGCGATTGTTCGCGTCCCATCGGTCGCGTCTTTGCCCTCTTAATCTCCTAAATCGCGTCCGATCGCTTCTGCAAGAATTGTAGCATCTGGCACCGGGTCTGGCGTGTAGTAGCCCGCGGCTTTTTTGGCGACAATTTCGACTTGTGCATCTGCGGGAATCCAATCTTCAGGAATGGGGATGCGATCGACCACCTGAATGCCAGAATTGATAATCGCATTGTATTTCATATCGCTCATAGAAACTAAACTGTCAATTCGAGAGATACCCAACCAGTGCAGCACGTCTGGCATTAGTTCTTGAAACCGCATATCTTGAACTCCCGCAACACATTCAGTGCGCGTAAAATAGGCATCAGCGCGATCGCCGCCTTCCTGCCGTTTTCTGGCATTGTACACCAAAAACTTAGTCACTTCCCCTAAAGCTCTCCCTTCCTTGCGGAAGTAAACTATTACCCCAGAACCGCCTGATTGTGCCGTTTGGATGCAA
Organism: Microcoleus sp. FACHB-DQ6; assembly: GCA_014695175.1. Classification (GTDB taxonomy): domain Bacteria; phylum Cyanobacteriota; class Cyanobacteriia; order Cyanobacteriales; family Microcoleaceae; genus Microcoleus. The sequence goes on from JACJNV010000211.1 coordinate 10,569, forward strand.
ATTTCCATCCCGTGTACCAAATAAGGGCGACAAGTGCAGATATCGGAACTGAAGACATCTGAACCGTTGCATTCATCATGTACACGTACCGCCAACTGCTTATCCGGGTCAGAAATATTCGCGACATCGCCAATAATATAAACCGTAGTTCCGCCAATTGGCGGCAAGAAAACGTGTAAGTCCGGCCGCGTCACTAAATCCGAGAACATTCCGCCTGTTTGCTCGAACAGGACACGGCGGAGAACGCTTTCTTGAGCCCCAATCCGCCGAGCAATTCCCGGCAAATACCAAACCGGGTCGATCGCAATTTTAGTTACTGCTAAATTGCCACCTGCTTTGACTATTTTGCCATCAATTTGCACTCGCCCCTTAGCGATAGCATCTTGCAATTCCGGCATATTAATGTGAGCTTTAGTGACCGCAATTGTCGGTCGAATATCGTATCCCTGGTGGAGAAATGAAGTGTAAACTTCGCTGACCAAACCCCCAAAGGGATCGAGAGAAACAATCAAATTGCGATCGCCCCAACTCGGGTGCGGCCCGATGTGTGCGGCCGGAGAGGTGTTCGTAAAATCCGGGCGGTGATCTGCTTGGAGTGCCCCGGAAGCCACTGCTAGCGCGCGATAAACAGAGTAGGAACCCGAATGAGTGCCGATCGCATTCCGGTGAGACGATTTGGTGAGGCTACCAATCACAGGTCCCCGTTTCAAGGGATCGATTTCTCCCCAGTAAATGGGATGAGGTTTGGTGCCGGATCTGTCGGGATGGGATGTTAAAACTATATGCTTTGGTTTTGACACAGTTGTTTTTGGCTTTTGCTATGTATGCTGCTGTTAGTTGAAAGTGAAATTGCAATTTGAAGCAGTGATTTATGATAGCAACAGGATTCAGGCTCTGGAAGTATCCGGCATAGCCAAACTCGTGACACTGATTTTCGCCCTCTCCTCAAAAATATAAAAATTTTATATTTGTGCTTCAGTGCTCAGGGCTGCCGTACCAACAACAAAGCTACCTATTTAATCCAAGTTTCTTTAGCGATTCTATTTCATTTGTGCATGAGATTATTTTGAACTAACCACACAGGGCGCAGAGGACGCAGAGCCTCTATAAAAGAGAGAAAGAGGAAAAGAGAGATGTTCACAATTCCTGCAAGGGTTGCTATAGTTACAAATGGTAGCGCTGAATTATCAAGAAAATACATACTAACTCACAAAATTAATGTTGCCAAGTACATCTAATTATTGGCTAAAAAATAGTCGCGTACCCGCGTCTCTTTTAGAGATGCAATCGATCGCCCCGTCAGCTTCTACTGTGGCGACAACGGGGAGTGAGAACAATTTTTGTTTGGTGGATTTGGAAATTGCAGCAGGGGCGATCGCCCAAATTATCCCAGCAGGTACAAAACCTGTCTCCTCGTCTGGAGATATCCCAGTTGTAGATTTGCAGGGCGGCTTAGTTTGGCCTTGTTTTGTGGATATGCACACCCATTTAGACAAAGGCCACATTTGGGAACGATCGCCCAATCCCGATGGAACTTTTGCCAGCGCGATCGAAGCGGTATGCGCTGACGCTCAAAAAAACTGGAATGCAGAGGATGTTTACCGGCGAATGGAGTTTGGCCTCAAGTGCAGCTACGCCCACGGAACCAAGGCTATCCGCACTCACATTGACAGCGCGGGCGAACAGGGAACCGTTAGTTTGGGAGTATTTGAAGCGCTGCAAGCCGAATGGGGCGATCGGCTGATCTTGCAAGCAGTTTCCCTGGTTTCCCTCGACTATTACCTGACACCCGCCGGCGAAAAATTAGCCGATCGCATTGCCCAAATTGGCGGCATTCTCGGCGGCGTCGCCTATATCAACCCCGACTTAGACAAACAACTCGATCGAGTTTTTGCCTTAGCCAAAGAACGAAATTTAAACCTCGACTTCCACACCGACGAAAACGACGATCCAGATTCAGTAACATTGCGGGAAGTCGCAAAAACCGCCATCCGCCATGAATTTGGGGGTCAAATAATCTGCGGACACTGCTGTAGTTTAGCCGTACAACCGTCAGATTTAGTAACAGAAACTCTGGAATTAGTCAAGGAAGCAAATATTGGCATTGTCAGCTTGCCGATGTGCAACCTTTACCTGCAAGACCGAGAATCTCAGCATACACCGCGCTGGCGCGGAGTGACACTGCTGCACGAACTCAAAGCAGCCGGAATTCCCGTTGCAGTTGCTAGCGATAATTGTCGCGATCCGTTTTACGGATTTGGCGACCATGATGTTTTGGAAGTTTTTAATATGGCAGTCC
>JACJNV010000212.1 GCA_014695175.1 Microcoleus sp. FACHB-DQ6
CCGCCCTGCTTAGCTGCACTGTTGCCGGAAAAGGTACTGTTGACAATGCTGACATTTCCATTTTCTCCGAACCACAAACCGCCGCCGTTGTCTTCAGCTTTATTGTTAGCGAATGTGCAGTTTGTCACTGTCAAATCAGCATTACCGTGACGAACCCCGCCTCCCGAACCTCCAGTGCCTGATAAATTCTTTACGGCTTGGTTATTAATAAAAGTGCTATTTTCCAAAACCACTTTATCTTGCAAATAACCAAACAAAAAGGCTGCGCCTCCTTCTCCTGTCCCGATATTGCCATCAAAAACGCTGTTGCGGATAGCAATATTTCCGGCAACAGGGCCGGGGGTTGCATTGGGGCCCGAAGCATTAGCGCCATCGACGTAAACTGCCCCGCCAGGGCCTTTATCTGTGCGGTTGCCTGTGAATTTAGAGTTTTCGATCGTCATGCTGCCCAACAGGTTATTAACAGCCCCGCCGTAGCTGCCTTTGTTGTTGGTAAATTCGCTATCTCTGATAGTCAGAATACCGCCGCTTTTGGTTGCGATCGCGCCACCCCCCCGTTCGGTATTGTTAGCTAAAGAACCATCATTGCCGCTAAACTTGCTGTTAATTACATTTGTCGTGCTGCGAAAACCCGTGTAAATGCCACCACCCAAACCAGCAACATTATTATTGACTTGGCAATTTTCTAAAGTTAAAGTGCTGTTACCTCCCGTTTGAATGCCACCACCGGCGCTAGTTGCGTCATTATTCGGATCGGTTCCAGAAACTTTGCCGTTGGCAACAATCAGGTTTTTTAGAGTAACATTTGTTGAACCTTCGGTTAGGATAACTCGCGCAGCATTGTTGCCACTGATGGTTAAATTGGCTGCACCAACTGCATCAATTGTCAAGTTTTTGTTGATGACAAGTTGACCGGAAGTGAGAGTAATTGTTTGGCTGGCAAGAGTGGAGGCAAATTGAATAGTATCGCCGGCAACAGCCGTGGCGATCGCACTTCTCAAGGAACCCGGCCCGCTATCGTTATTGTTGGTAACGGTAATAGTCGCTAAAGTCCCTCGGTAATCCGCCATTGCTTCTGGAGTCAAGGCTAGCGGTGCTTCAATATCACCGTTGGCAAACTCCAAATTCCAGTTACCGCCGCGGCCAGTGCGATCGCTAGATGCCGCAATATCAGCCCCGGTTAACTCGCCTAGGCGATCGACAAAATCGCTTCCCGAACCCGCCGCAACATCGCAACCATAAAGCACTATATCTGCTTTGTCGCTTAGCGCATTTCGCCACTCTTGCAACTGGCTTTCATATTGTGACAAATTATCCGAATTCAGCGTCCTAGAACCTAGCTGCAAGCTGCCAGAATTGCCGTGCGAAAAAATATGAAGTTGGTCTACAGTTTCCCCCGCTGCAGAAATTGTTTGCAGTTTCGCAGTAATTTGCTCGACTCCGTTACCATTTTTATCTAAAATGACGATCTCTGTACCGGGAAGCACGCCACCCGCAAGAGTTTGATAGTCATCTAGGCCCGAATCAATGAAGACAATAGATTTAGAACCAGCATTGCGGAGAACAGATTGTGAATCCCTGTTGGTGGCAAAAGTTGAACTCATTTCGCATACCCATGAGAATGTTTACTATTTGCTAGTAGATTCACCTTGAAAGCAGAAGGCTAAAGATGCAGAAGGCAGTAGGCAGAATTAAAAACTCAGTGATCCATCGGAAAGATTAAAATTTAGGGAAAAACTTTAATTCTATCCCTAAGTGAAATCCGACTCTTGTCTCCCTAATCAGCTTAAGCTGTATGAAAATTGCGATTTTCTGAGCAATTAACTGGAGAGGATGTAATGTAAATAGTCCGGCACCGGGAACCTCTCTATGTAGATTGGCAAGGCGCACCCTTAGCGAGATAAATAGTGCATTAAACCATTTGGTAGCCAGCAGGTAAAATCTCAAAAAGATTTTATGGATTCCAAATTTATGACAAATTTTCTAGCTAGTACCTGATACATTCACATTAGAGAAAACCAGGAAAATTGCCTAAAAATTTGATTAATTTAATTTTTTTCTAGCGGGCAAAAAGTTCCCAAAAATCTGAAATTTAGTGGTTGAGAAAGCTTGCTTTATTCGGGCGCTGCTTATGGCTAGCCAACTCAGGAGTGCAATAGACGGAGGTGCCTCATTCTAGGTGTGGGCGATCGGCAATAAACAAGATTTATTACCGATCGCTGTTAAAAAGAATCAGATCGAGCGCTCCTCTTCGTTAGCGTAGCCCCGTAGGGGCGGGCTGCGCTAACGTCATCCACCAAATTTCAGGAGTTTGAGAGCTTTCTTCACCACTCCTGAGGGGTCGGGCTGCTTATGGCGCACCCTACCCGAGGCAGTTAGATTGTTACCTGAGTGAAATCGCTAGCGGTGAGAATACCGGGGGTAATACCGTTAAGCTTCGCCAACAATTGATTGGTGTCCGTCACAGTAATCAAAGTTTGATTGTTGCTGGAAGTAATACTGAGTTGATTAAAACTCAAACCAGAATTCAACCCAATTAAATCCTCTCCCCTGCGGAAATCATTAATGATGTCGCTACCCAAACTTTGACTTAGGAAAAACACATCATTTCCCGAACCACCAGTCAAAGTATCGTCCCCAACATTGCCGGAAAGGAAATCGTCCCCAGCACCGCCGCTGAGAATATCATTACCTTTGCCGCCGTAGAGGGTATCGTTACCTATGTCGCCACAGAGCACATCGTTTTCATCGCCACCGAAGAGCAAGTCGTTGCCCTCACCGCCATCAAGACTGTCGTTTTCTTTGCCGCCGTACAGGCTGTCATTTCCTTCCTCGCCAAAAATCAGGTCTGCACCTTCATTGGCAAAGGCAATATCGTTGCCGTTTCCGGCATTAATTGTGTCATTTCCTAAGTTGCCTAAAATGTAGTCGTCCCCATCTTCACCCAGCAAGATATCGTCATCTTTACCGCCGAAAATGCTGTCGTTACCCACGCCGCCGGCAACTGTATCATTGCCGACATCTCCCCTCAACAAGTCCTCGCCATCGGCGCCGACAACAGTGTCAGGATCTTTGCCAGCGTAGATGGTATCGTTGCCAGCACCGCCAGAGATGAAATCGCTGCCTTCATTGCCAAAGATTGAATCGTTATCTGCACCGCCTTGGATGTTGTCATTCTCGCCCATGCCGTAGAGAGTATCGTTACCGGCTTGTCCGTTAATTGACTCGTTGATGCCACCGCCCATGATGAAATCGTTACCTTCGCCACCGTTGACAGTTTGTTGGACGGGGTTGGGGGTGATGGTGGCAGGATCTAGTTGGGGGGCGTTGAGGCTATCGAGTAGGCAATCATCTGCGGGCGGAGTTGGAGTCGGAGTCGGTTCCGGTGTCGGCGGAGTCGGAGTGGGTTCCGGTGTGGGAGTCGGAGTGGGTTCCGGTGTGGGAGTCGGAGTGGGTTCCGGTGTTGGTGTCGGAGTGGGTTCCGGTGTGGGAGTTGGAGTGGGTTCCGGTGTTGGTGTCGGAGTCTCAGTAGGAATCGGCGCGGGAGTAGGAGTCGGCGCCGGCGTCGGCGGAGTTGGCGCCGGTGCGGGTGTCGGAGTTGGCGCCGGTGCGGGTGTCGGAGTTGGCGCCGGTGCGGGTGTCGGAGTTGGCGCCGGTGCGGGTGTCGGAGTTGGCGCCGGTGCGGGTGTCGGAGTTGGCACCGGTGCGGGTGTCGGAGTTGGCGCCGGTGCGGGTGTCGGAGTTGGCACCGGTGCGGGTGTCGGAGTTGGCACCGGTGCGGGTGTCGGAGTTGGCGCCGGTGCGGGTGTCGGAGTTGGCGCCGGTGCGGGTGTCGGAGTTGGCGCCGGTGCGGGTGTCGGAGTTGGCACCGGGACGACACTACCTCCCAATTCAAAAGAGCCGCTGTCCACGATCGCCCCTGGAATGGTGTCGCCATCTTGAGGGCGAGTCACGCCGCGCTGATCCGTAGCGGGTGCGCCGGTGGCAATCCCTTTATCAATTGCCGGACTTCCTATCAGCAGCGGCCTGACTAAAGCGCCGTTGAGGGTTTGCAAAGGGCCAAGTAAGGGGTCTGCGATCGTCACACTTGTCGTCACCTTGGTATCGGTGTCAATCACCGGCCACTGAAAATTCCCTCCTTGATCGCTATATTGGGCGGTGACGTGTTGCTGAATGCCCCAAGGGTTTCCTCCGTTAGCCGCTGTATTGTTGGAAAGAATCGTGTTTTTGAGGGTGACATTATTGGCATCGGCGAAGATACCTCCACCAACCCAGCCTGCTGAATTATCGGCGATCGTCGTGTTGAGAATGGTTGTGGGTGCACCAAGAGTCATTGCACCGCCGAGTTTGTTGAAATCACCAGCAGCAAACGCCGTGGAGTTGCCAGAAAACGTACTGTTAGTAATCGTAGTAGGGGCATTTCGCATCCACAGGCCGCCACCTTGATTGCCGGCTTTGTTGCCCGCAAAGGTGGTGTTGGCAATGGTCAATCCCTGGTTGGTGCTGTCGCTCAAAATCGTTACCCCACCACCGTTTCCAGCATTTCCACCGTTGGGTAGCGCCAGAATTTCGTTATTTTGGAAGGTGCTCTTTTCCAAAATAACCTTGTCTTGGCTGCCGGTGAACAGATAAGCTGCGCCTCCTTCACCTCGACCTTTATTGTCTTGAAATACGCTATTGGTAATCTTAATTGTGCCGGAAGCTTCGCTCGGATTGCTGGCTCTGTCTGTGTAAACTGCGCCGCCAAAACCCCTTAAAAACGGATTATCTTGGCCTGTTGCGTAAACGGCTGCGGTGGTATCGTTGCCGATGAATCGCGAGTTGTCAATGGTTAACTTGCCCTGAAGGCTGTTAATCGCCCCGCCGTTAATTCCTTTGTTGTTGGTGAAGTCGCTGTTGGTGACTGTAAAAGTTTTGAAACTCAAAAAGCCGATCGCACCTGCACCGCGTTCATCATTAGCGGAGGTGGCTACGTTGCCGTTGAATTTACTGTTGGTAACAGTCAGGGTATTGTTGAAATTACCGAAAATTGCGCCACCGCCTTTATCGGCGACGTTGTTGTTGAACTGAACGTTTTCTACGGTGAGGTTTACTTCGTCGGTTGTGCCGATCGCGCCACCTCGATCGGTAGTTTTGCCGTTAGTAATAATCAGGTTTTTGACAACAAAATTGGTAGCAGTTGCAACGTTGGCATTGACAAAAAAGGCGCGGGATGCGTTGTTGCCACTGATGGTTAAACCGGGTGCGGCGGCGCCGTCAATGGTGATGTTTTTGCCAACGGGAATATCGAGTTGACCGCTGGTGAGAGTAATGGTTTGGCTGGCTAAACCTGGAGCGAAGGTAATGATATCGCCCGCAACAGCGGTGGCGATCGCAGCCCTTAATGAACCGGGCCCGCTATCGCTATTGTTGGCTACTACGATCTCCGCTAAATCACCTTGGTAACTAGCCATAGCCTCTGGCCCCAAGGCTAAGGGAGATTCAATTTGACCCTTAGCAAATTCTAAATTCCAGTCGCCGCCGCGGCCGGTTGTGTTGGTGGATGCCGCAACGTCAGCCCCGGTTAATTCACTGAATCGATCGACGAAATTAGCACCTGTACCGTCTGCTACATCGCAGCCGTACAGCATGAAGTCTCCTTGTGGGGCTAGTGAAGTTTGCCACTTTTCCAACTGGCTTTTGTATTGCTCTATGTTATCGGAACCCAGAGCGGTATTGCCGAGTTGTAGGCTGCCAGAACTGCCGTGAGAAATAATGTGAACCGAGTCTATCGCCCCGTTAGTAGAGGCATATTTTTCAATTTCGGAGGTAATTTGTTCGATGCCGTTTTTGGTGCTATCTAGTATTACTACCTGCTGTCCGGGCAGCACTCCCGCTGTAAGTGACTCGTAATCTTCCACGCCGGAGTCAATGAAGACTAAGGAGCGCAGTGGCCGGTTTTCAAGAGAAGATTGGGAGTTAACTTGAGCGAACGTAGAACTCATATGGGAGACTCCATTAAGGGCATTATTAGTAGATACACCCTAGAGTAACCTCATCAGACTTATTTGATTATATCTTAACACTAAATTGAGACATAGTGTTCTTTTTTTTAAAATTTCATGGATTTATTTGGTTCGCTATTAGCCTGTTGCCTGTTGACTTCATTGGAAATTTTAACCTCTACCGCTGGGAATATATTACAACATTTATCGCGCCTATTCAAATAAACCAATCTAGGTTGTACTATCAAATTTAGGGAACCTTATTTTGCTAACAGTAGCCTGACTTTAGGTAGTCGGAAATGGTGGAGGTGATTTTCCCCAGCCTAACTTCTTTTAATTATATAGCAATCCTAAATCAGTAAAAAAAATATGTAGGGGTAGTGCCTTTCTTTGCCTACCCCAGCCAAGGCGGGGCAACCACGGGGGGTTTGCCCCTACAAGAATTACACAAATCATTTAGGATTGCTATATTTAGTAGTTTTTTTTGAGTGTGATAGGTTACTTATAGGCACAAGGCACTACAGTTTACCTAGCTGTATTTCATCCAAGGTAAAATTGAATTATGTAGATTTTGAATAATTCTATATGCTTTGAAGTTGCTAGGTTTGCGATACACCCAAATACTGATTACAAGGAGATTTGGTCGCATTTACTACCAGTCAAAACTGTATAATATTAAACCGACACAGTGAGGACTGCCATCCTCACTACAAACGTGATTCAAATTATTCAGCGAGAATTGATATGATTGCAGATTGAGTCAGATCAAATCGTTGATTTCGATCGCGCCTGCGCCTCTAATTACAATTGCATTCGGGTCCAGTCGCCCTCGGTACGTTCCACACCCTCCATTAAATCACTCTCCTTAATTAGCAAACAGTCGATCGCGCCCACCGCCGTTGCTGAGTGTATCACTATCTCGATCGGCATAACACGAACCAAGTCCGCTGTTTTGAGTCAGAGAACTATGCGCTTTTGGCAATTGACTTCTGTATGGTTCGAGGTAATCCGAACTGAGGATAACAAAGCCTAATTGCAGTTTGCCGGAGCGGTCGCCAGAAGTTGTGCGAACTTTGTCAATTTCTCTAAGGATAGAGGCATATTGTTGAAGTGCCGAGGTAAATTTCTCGATGCAGTCAGATTCGCCAGCCAAAATTCTGGAAACAAAATATCCACCTTCATTGATGCTGGAGTCCTTGAATACAAAGCTTTTGGATGGGGGATTTGCGTATTCCGAGGCGGGAGTCGTTTCCTTTAAAGAAGTGAACATATTCCGTCCTCCAAAAGTGAGTTGAGCGCTAGATGAACCGCTGGACTCTGACCGCCAGAAGCTGCCAGCTACCTTGTTTATTTCGCTCATTCTTATTTAACCTATCTATCAGTTTCCCCTATTTCTGCCGCACTGCCATCCGCGATCGCACGGAATTTATATTCTGCGTGTTTTCCCGGACTTCCGGCAAACGCGAAATTACCTATCGATCCGATCTCCTATCCGTGATACCACTTTCAAAAAAAAATCCAACTGTAAGTCGGTGCTTCAAACCTCGATAGTCTTCAGTCATTCCCCTCTCTAAAATCTAAAAGGGTATGACAGTTTATTGATTGGCCTCGCAACTGCACCGCTCAAGATTCTGTGGAAGATGGCGGTTTTTTCCCGGAATTGCGAATATTAATAATCTTGTTGAGCGCCTCAAACCAAAAAGCAGCCCCCATAGAAATAGCTACGCCGCTCAATATCCAACCAAACAATTTTATTATCAAAGCCGACCACAATAAATTCCCCTGCTTATCTCGTTCTAAGCTGTTCTGTTCGCTCCATCCAAAAGGCAGAGCTACCTGATCCAAAGCTCGATCGACATCGTGTTGAACTTTTGTCAGACTGGTTAAATTATTTGATTTAGTCTTAGCATTGTTTGCCACCAACTGCTGAGCGTACAAATTAACATTCGATCGCAGCATCGAATCCTTCGATAACCGATTAATAATATTAATGGTATCAGCATTAGCAGCGACAGAGATCGCAGTTCCGAGCAAAATCGCAACCCCTCTGGCATTCCGCTTGTAAACGCCAGAAGCACGCTGCATCGATTGGTCAAACCAAATTTCAATTTCTTTCTGAAACCGCTGCAACTGCTCTTGAGTATCTCCGCCGCCTTTTTCAGCGCGCTGCGCTAAAATATAAAGGCTGCGTTTCAAAGATTCTGGCATAGTGTCCAAGGTTTCTTGAATTTGTTGATAAATTGGACTCTCCTCTTTGATCTCCATAATTTCTGCTACCGTATCTTGACTTTTTTTAACTGTATTTAACAGATTGCTGAAACTCGGTTGCAGTTGCCCCAGCAGCGCCACCCGCTCAATTTTGCTGTCAAAACGAGCCTTGACAAATGCCATATGCCTCTGAAATTCTCTCCCTGCTAGCTCGGTTTCTGGTAGATAAACCTGAGAATCGTTAATATAAAATCCTAGCTTTTCCGACATCCGATCTAAGCTGTTGTTCAAACTTGCTAAATTGTTTTGATAATCTTCAACCACTCGATTGAACTCCGCAGTCAGCCACCTAAATTCTTGCTGAATAATCGGTTTAGTAGCATCCGGCAAACTCAGATTTTGTCCAATCTGTTGAATTTGTGCTAATTGTAAATTTTTAAACCTTTCCAATCGGGTTTTAGAGATAGAGCTGAGCAAACTAGAAACCTTTAAAGTCTCCAAAAGGCTAGCAGAAAAACACTCTGCTGGAATATAAGAAGGCCCACTGGATTTATTGCCGAAAACATTTTTAGTCCCCGTAACTCCGTGGTAAAAATCTCCCATGCGGTGCGTAACAGAACGGAATCCCTCTGATAAAAGCCCTTTCGCGCTCTGATTCAAATCCTTGATCATGGGATTGGTGTAAATCGAATTGGCCAATTGTCCGACTCGCTTAAATTGCAGGGGATCTTTCGCGCCTTCGCTGCCGCCAGAAATCAGCACTTCGATCGACTTCTTTAAATGTTCCGCCCGCCACTGCAAAACAGTAGCAATCAGTTCCTGAATTTCCGAAGCTAGCAAGCTTAAAGTCAGGTAGATAAAGACTAAGCCAATGATAATATCTATAATTACAGGCAAGTTCATGGTATTTTCCTAGTCGCAAATAACTGCTGTCTAAGTTTACCTTCAGTTTGGGACGCTCAAGACTCTCTTAACTTATGTCAGAAATCTTTCCATTCCTGGGCCGCAAACCGAAAAATCGCTGGAATGACAGCTTTACAGACAAAGTGTGGATGCTGGCTTTTCTGTTGGCTGCAGTGCTGATTTTCGGGCTGAATCTGGGCGGCGTGGCTTTGCGGGATTGGGATGAAGGCATTGCAGCGCAGGTAAGCCGCGAAATTTGGCGCGGCAACTTAAATTGGCTGTATCCGACGATCGACTCAATGCCTTATGTCAACAAACCGCCGCTGGTACACTGGCTAATCGGGCTGTGTTTTGCAGCAGGCGGTGTCAGCGAATTCACGGCGAGGTTGGTACCGGCGATGCTGACGGCAGCTTCAGTGCCCTTGCTTTACGCCATTGGCAGGGAGTTGTTTCCTTCGCGTTCGATCGCCATTTTTTCTGCCTTCGTGTATCTGACGCTGTTACCGGTGGTGCGACATGGACGTTTGGCGATGTTGGATGGGGCAGTTTTGTGTTTTTTGCTGGGGGCGATGTGGTGTTTGTTACGATCGCGCCGCGACTTGCGCTACGCTTTGGGGGCGGGGATTGGGTTCGGACTCATTTGCCTGACTAAGGGCGTCATGTTGGGGCTGCTGCTGGGTGCTGTTGGCTGTATTTTTTTGGTTTGGGATACCCCGCGACTCCTCACTTCTGGGTATCTTTGGGGCGGATTGGCGATCGGAACTTTGCCAGTAGCTGCTTGGTATTTTGCCCAATGGCTGCACTACGGCCAATATTTCATCCACACTAATTTAGTTAACGAATCTTTCCGGCGCATTTCGGAACCTGTGAGCAGTCACAGAGGCCCGCCTTGGTATTATCTTTTAGAAATTTTAAAATTAGCTTGGCCCTGGCAGTTATTTTGGCTGCAAGGGCTGCGTTTGAGTTGGGAAAATCGCAGTTTTCCCGGGCCAAAATTAGTATTGGTTTGGACTGGAGTATATCTGCTGGCTATTTCTGTGATGACTACTAAATTGCCGTGGTATGTTTTGCCAATTTATCCAGCTTTTGCTCTTGCCGTTGGCAGTTATATCGCTGAAGTTTGGGAGCAACTGTGGCTCCCGCCAGAGCCGGTCAAAGAGGAAGCAGAAGAACGTTTTGATGCTATTTCTTTGTTGCCTCATCCCGCGATTTTGGCAATGCTGGGTGTAGTTGCTGTCGTCGGTTGCGTGTACTTCAGTGGCTGGGTACGGCTCGGGGGACAAATTATGCCTCCCGAGCGTGATTTGCAGTTAATGCTGATATTGGTAGCTTTGACAATGACAATGGGGGCAGTGTTGCTGCACCGCAAAGACCGGCAGTTTATATTAGTTTTAATTTGGGGAACTTACCTGACGCTATTGGTATTGGTGGCTTCAGATAACTGGGTTTGGGAACTGGCGGAGGATTATCCGGTTAAGCCGATCGCCGAAATTGTCCGCACAGGAACTCCGGCCGGTCAACAAGTGTTTACTTCTCACCGCTTGGGCCGTCCATCGCTGAATTTTTACAGTCAACGCCAAGTTATTGTCGCCGACCCGCCGACGCTCAAACAGAAATGGCAAACTCTTCCTCAACCTTATTTTCTGTTAGAAAAACCAGTTTTAAAACATTTAGGTTTGCAGAATGCTGAGATTGTCAAAACAGCGGACGATTGGGTTTTGGTAACTCGAAAATAAGCGATCGTATGTGCCCCAATTATCGTAGGGGCGGGTTTCACCAACCATCTATGTCAGAAACTAACAATATAATAAACCCGCCCCCACCCAACGACTGAGAATAGTTATATTTTGCCCCGATTATGGGGCTTTTTTTTGTGCTTGTTAATTCTTCGCAACTAGGATTGATTGCAGAAATTTGAGTTGTAAAAGTTTGTCTTTGGAGTTTTCCAGAGGTTGAAAATTTGGAGCTTTTGACACTACAAAAGGCTCTGATTTTTTAATTTCTGTTTGCGGTGTCGGGTGGAGTCGAAGCCTCCTTCGATTCCGCATTAATAGAAGACTTCGACAAAATTTGTCTTAGCTACCTATTTCTAGGCAGTGCCGACTTAAATTTAAGTGCCGTAACCCTTCGGCTGGGGGATAGGACGATGCCTTAAGGACGGTTGTCTATGCGGTAGAGGCGTCCCCCAAAATTAGACTATTAGAAATCTAGTCTTTTGTCAACAGCTATTTATGGTTTCCCTTAAACTGTCGCATTAATAGAAGAATTCCACTGGGTTTTGGTAACTCGAAAATAAGCGATCGTGTGTGCCCAAATTATCGTAGGGGCGGGTTTCACCAACCATTTATGTCAGAAACCAACAATATAATAAACCCGCCCCCACCCAACGACTGAGAATACTTATATTTGGCCCCGATTATGGGGCTTTTTTTTGTGCTTGTTAATTCTTCGCAACTAGGATTGGTTGCAGAAATTTGAGTTGTAAAAGTTTGTCTTTGGAGTTTTCCAGAGGTTAAAGATTTAGAGCTTTTGGCACTACAGAAGGCTCTGATTTTTAAATTTCTGTTTGCGGTGTCGGGTGGAGTCGAAGCCTCCTTCGATTCCGCATTAATAGAGACTTCGACTAAATTTGTCTTAGCTACCTATTTCTAGCGAGTGACAATTTAACTTGCTAGACAGGGACAATGTAAGTGCCGTAACCCTTCGGCTGGGGGATAGGACGATGCCTTAAGGACGTTCACTCTATGCGGTAGAGGCGTCCCCTAAAAGGCATCCCCCCAAAATAAGACTATTAGAAATCTAGTCTTTTGTCAACAGCTATTTATGGTTTCCCTTAAACTGTCGCATTAATAGAAGACTTCCACTAATTTTGTTCTAGCGTTTCCATTAAATTAGTTTCCCCAACGAGTGGGGAGTCGCCGTTTTTCCACCATTCTATCAATCTCTTACCGTTTCCATTCAATTAGTTTCCCCAACGAGTGGGGAGTCTTCGTTCCCCGGTCTTTGTCGGTTGTGCTCGTGGCGTTGATGCTGCTTTGTTTCCAT
>JACJNV010000213.1 GCA_014695175.1 Microcoleus sp. FACHB-DQ6
TGCAGAAATTCAAGACAAGATTTTTGACCCGTTTTTTACTACTAAACCTGTCGGGAAAGGCACGGGTTTGGGACTTTCAGTGTGCTATCAGGTAATTGTTCAAGCTCACGGTGGCAAGCTGAGCTGCGTCAGTCAGGTGGGGGAAGGAACAGAGTTTATTGTAGAGTTGCCGCTGACAAATCAGAGGAGGGTAAGTGCATAATTCCTGCTTTAGTCAGATTAATCACCCATGCCCAATTCCCCATGCCCAATTCCCTATGCCCGTGGATTTATAAGTAATTAACGGGACTTGATATTAATTGTCAGCTTGCTGCTGATAAGCCTGGTATACAGCCTCTAAAAAAACATCAGCCTCAACTTTCATCGGCAGTTTGTCCAAAGCAATGATTTGTTTCACCTGGCTAGCCAGTTGTTTGCTCAATTCATTTCGGGCATTTGGTATCATAGCTTCGCGCCGCTGTAAATACTCTCGAATTACAGCAAAATCTTCTGGCAGCAAGCTGGAAATATCGGCCTCTATCAGCAGTTTATTTGCTAGGGATTGAGCCGATGTTGATACTTTCAATGCAGCAGTTGTCAGAGGTTGTTCTTCTTGAATTACCATCGTGCCTCCTACCAAATCTCCTAAACGTTTTTCCCGCTGGTTTAACACTATGAAAAATACACCTATAAAAAATAAGTCGTCAAAAGGTCGCAGCAAAGCCCGTAGTGTTGATTGCGGAAGCCTTACTGGACGGCCATCATCCCGAATTACTCGGATTTTGACATAACGCTTGCCTGGTGTTTGACCAGACCACACCGTTTCATAAAATACAAAGTAACCTACATAAATGAAAAAACCAATTAATGCCTGAACTGCTATCAACCAGAGTTCTAAGCGATTGGTACTTCCTAGAAACTTTGCGATCGTCTCAAGCAACACTGAATTAAATATCAGCGCACCTAATAGAAACACTACTACGATCAAACCCAAAATGATATAGTCTATCAGCAATGCGTAGGCGCGGTTGCCAATTCCCGCTAAGGTAAATTCGAGTTCTACACTTTCGGGAGTGTGGAGAGTGAATCGATTAAAAAGTCGCATAAATTTGAGCAAATTTTATGTTTGGACTGAGGCTTAATTAGCGATCGCGCATTTGCAAACCCAAACCTTCTTTGCGGCTGCGGAGGTCGTAGTAGATAATGGCTTTAATAACTTGCCAAAAAGGAATTATAAGCGCGCCAAATCCAATGCCCTGTCCCACAATCAGAATAATAGAAACTAAGGAGAATAGACTAGATCCCGATCCCAAAAGTGCAATTAAAACGTTTTGAACGAGCACGCTAAGTAAATTCGACACAATGTAGATCGGGAGAGAGATCAAAAAGGCAACAAAAACTATCCACTGAATGCGTCCGACCGACCCCTTAGTTAACTCCCAACTTCGACTAATTGCTGAACTACCGTCTATATTATTTTCGATCGCCAGCGGCAACTCAACAATCAGCAAACGAGAGATAATTCGGATATAGATAATTAAGAAAGCAATGACCGCAACTACTACCAAAGCTCCACTTATTACGTAATTTTGCCTAAAAATAGCAGCAGCCCCCCCTGCCAATATTCCCATAGCGAGCCCACCCACCAAGGATACCCCAAGGAAAATCAGAAATGTCAATATACCCGCCCATAAAAAACTCCA
This sequence comes from Microcoleus sp. FACHB-DQ6, assembly GCA_014695175.1. Taxonomy (GTDB): domain Bacteria; phylum Cyanobacteriota; class Cyanobacteriia; order Cyanobacteriales; family Microcoleaceae; genus Microcoleus. The sequence continues at coordinate 1,683 of JACJNV010000213.1, forward strand.
CATCCGGGGATTAACCTCACGGCGAGCATCACTGACAGTCTCTGGCTTTTCTCTAACTTCACCGAAAGCCAGACGAGAAATGAGTGCTGCGCTTGCAGAATATTTAGCCCAACCGTAAATCGGAACTAACAACCACAGATAAGCTACCAATGCCAAACCAAAATAGGACTTAAAATGGTCGCGGTAAATCCGCAAACTAGCACTAACAACATTACCGACGCTCAAGGGGCCTGTTTGTCCCGAAGAACTAAGATTTTTTTTAGGCATGACTGGATGGGTGTAGTGGTGTGAGGCGGAAAATTTACAACTATCTTAAGCTATATCTAATATAACTTAGTCAAAACTTTATGAATATTAAACGTTGGATCGCGCGGCGGGAACCCAACTGGAAACGGTTGGACACTCTTTTACAGCAAGTAGAAAAAAAGGGGCTAAAGTCCCTACCTGCGTCTGAAATCAGGGAATTAGCGAGTTTGTACCGTTCTGTGTCGGCGGATTTGGCTAGGGCGAGGACAAATGAAGTCGGTAATATTTTGTTACAAGATTTGCAAAGGTTAACTTCTCGCGGCTACACCCAAATTTACCAAGGTTCGCGCCGCCAAGATTGGGAAGCTATGGTGGACTTTTGTCGCTGGGGTTTTCCGGCTACAGTACAGGAGACGTTTGGTTATACGGCGACTGCGACGGGTATTTTTGTAGTAATGGCGTTGATTGCTTGGTGGTTTGCTTGGCAAGATCCGACGTTTTTGTCCCTAGTAGTTCCTGGACATTTGATTAAAACGGTACGCAATGAGGGGAAATTGTGGATGGGTTCAATTGTGGGAATCGAACCTTTAGCTTCTAGCGGTATTATGACTAACAATCTATCCGTATGCTTTGCGGCTGTTGGGGGAGGAATTGTTTTCGGTCTTTACACTGTTTATATTATGGCATTTAATGGAGTGAGCATTGGGGCGATCGCCAGTTTAGTAGCTCAGCACAATTTAGCTTACCCTTTTTGGGCGTTTGTATTTCCTCACGGTTCCCTGGAATTGCCGGCGATTTTTTTAGCTGGCGGCGCTGGTTTAATCATCGCCCGCGCTATCTTTTTTCCTGGCAAATACCGTCGTGCTGATGCCATGAAGTTTTACGGTACTCAAGCTGCACAATTGGTATTTGGAATTGTACCGATGCTGGTAATTGCTGGTACGATCGAGGGTTTTTTCTCGCCAAATCCGGCAATTCCCGATCCGTTGAAGTATTTGGCTGGGATCGGGTTGTTTGCGCTGTTGGTGATGTATTGCAGTAAAAGGCGATCGGCTGAAGTTCCTACTCAAAGGTAGGGCGTGTTTTCTAACCCGGAGATCCCCCTAAATCCCCCTTAAGAAGGGGGACTTTGAGGACTTCTGGTTCCCCCCTTCTTAAGGGGGGCTAGGGGGGATCTAAATCTAACGGTAAAACAGAAGTCTGTGAATACATTTGACGTTAAATTGACCAAAATAGCACCTTACCTACCCATATCGAGCCAAGTAATTAATTAAAATCATGACTGTTACTAACATCCCCTCTCCCGAAGACAATCCTTTTTTTCTCATCAAGGTTCGGCATATATTTGGATGGTACTTCTTATTGGGTATAGGCATTTACTTTCAAATAGCAATTATTAACCATACACCGGGGATACAGTTCGATACTGAAGATCCATTAGTTGAGGCAATATTTGGAACTTATTTAGAGATTTTTATCCTGGCGTTAGTGTTGCGACAATGCAGGCTAGCGGGAATCCAAATTAAATATCTGGTTGGTAAAGTTCCCAATCACTATCAATGGTTGCCAGTAGTAGGTCTGGCGATCGCTAGCGAGTTTTTTTCAATAGGCGTATTCCGAATATTTTATTATCCTTTGTCTTTTATCGTACCTTCCTTTGTCGAACAAATACTGACAGAAAATAGAGACAGTAGTATTTTAATAGAAGCTTCACAAACCTTTAATCCTGGACTTTACTATTTAATGTTTGCGCTCGACAGTTTTGTGATATTTAACCTATTTTTTAACTTTATTTTCCTAGCAATTATCCCGCACAGATGGGCTGCTAAATGGGGTAATATACCAGCGATCGTAGCTTTGTGCTTGTTATGGATGATTTTGGGATATAAAAATTTTATAGCTATACTTGTGTATCTTTTAATATACTTAATTTTGTATCTAAAAACCCGCAGCTTACGTGTAATAATAGTTTTTGGTGTAGTGACAAGTCTTATTTTTACAATTTGGGATTTGTCACATACAATATTTTTTAACACTCAAACAGCAAACATTCTAGATACATTTCGATCGCAAATACAGTTAGGAGTATTGTTTTTTGCTTTGTCAGCTCCTTGGGTAATCGGTTTCATCTATAAAAACTGGTCGGTTCTCAAAGGGCCTTTACCTTACTTTGCGAATGCTTCGGAAGCTGATAAAATCAAAGCTGATTCCGAGACTTAAGTTGCAGATATCTGTCAACCAATTGCTCGCTAATTTGATTAGCTGGTGCATCCAAAACCAAAACTCCTTTTTGTTTCAACTGTGCAAAAGCTACCTGACGCTGTGCTAGTAAATCTAAAGCGACAGCACGATTATAAGCAGGTGTAATTTCCAGGGTAGAAGTGTGAGCGATTTGGTCAACTAGAGGGTCGCGCAAAGTTACACAAAAAGGCAAATAACGAGGTGTTAAACGCGCTAAAGCCGAAAGCATTTCTGTAGAAGCTGTGACATCTACTAAATCAGTAATTAGCACAACTAATGCACGGCGACTTTGTTGACTTACTAATTTAGTTACAGCACCAACATAGTCTGGTTCTAACAAAACTGGCTGAATTGGCGCTAGGCGTTCAATTAATTTAGAGTGTTGATGTTGACCGCGTTCCGGGGGTATCCAAGTCGTGATTTCCCGATCAAACACACCGACTCCCACGCGATCGCCCCGATTTAGTCCAGCCAAGGCTAAAGACAGCGCTGCATTCACTCCCCAGTCAAAGCGCTTCAAACCCTGCACTCGCGCCGTCATCAGCCGTCCCCTGTCGAGTAAAATAATCAAAGTTTGCTCTTTTTCTGGTTCTAAAACTCTGACTAAAGGGCGCGATCGCCTCGCAGTAGCTTTCCAATCAATCAAGCGAGGATCGTCACCAATACCATATTCCCGCAGTTCGGCAAATTCAGTTCCCATGCCCAGTTTCTGTAACCGCCGCATTGTGCCGGTATTTTCCAATGTTAGCCGAATAGAGAGTTCTTTCAACATCACTAAATCGGGATAAACGGCTACTTTTTCACTAGCAGGTATTGTCCAGTCGTTCCATGCTAAACCCCAGGTTCCCAACTGCCGCACTTGAATGTCTCCCCACTTATATTCTCCGCGATTTGACGGGCGGATTGTATAAGTTAATTCCCGATCACTGTTAGGGTTGAGGTCTGCTTCCCGCATCGGTTGAGAGACATCAAACTCTACCGGATAGGAGTCGCGCAGGCGAATTTTAGCTGTTTGATTTGCAGATCGCACTGACAGTAAAACTGGATTGTCTCGCCCAATCGAAAGTCTGTGCAACGGATGGCGTGTCACTTGCACCCGATGAGATTTGACGCGCAGTGCGTCGGTAATGGCTAAACCTACAATTACACAGTCAAATAGCAAAGTGCCGATAATACTTGTCTGCTGATTTACAAGCATAGCGAGCAAAAGGGCGATCGGTACGCCGATCGCTAACAGGAAATAAAGGCGAATAGAAGGAATCATTTTGTTTACCTCGGTACAGCGACTTGTTTTAATACCGAAGCAATTACCGAATCAATTTGTAAACCATCTAGCAGCGATTCTGGTTTGAGAATCAGACGGTGACGCAAAAGCGGCAGTGCGATCGCCTTCACATCATCAGGAGTAGTATAATCCCTGCCGGCTAGCCAAGCGTGAGCTTTACTACTTTGCAACCAAGCTACCGCCGATCGCGGAGAAGCACCCAATGCCAAATCGGGATGTTTTCGCGTATTGTGTACCAAAGCTAGCACGTAATCGAGCACTTTCTCTTCTACTTTGACAGTTTGTACTGCTTGACGGGCGCTAATTATTTGCTCTACCGTTGCTAAAGATTTGATCCTAGCTAAATCGAGGCGTTTAGCGCGAAATCCTGCCTCTGCGTTCAGCAACATTTGCTTTTCGGCGGCTGCATCGGGATAGTCAACCACCAGTTTAAATAAAAATCGGTCTAACTGAGCTTCTGGTAGCGGATAAGTTCCTTCAAATTCTAGGGAATTTTGAGTGGCGATCGTCCAAAATAATTCTGGCAGAGCTAAAGTCTCACCGTCCAACGTTACCTGCTGTTCTTCCATTGCTTCTAGCAGTGCTGACTGGGTTTTCGGAGGGGTGCGATTAATTTCATCCGCCAGCAAAACTTCAGTAAACACTGGCCCTTTTTTCAGGGTAAAACTGTGGCTGTCAAAATCAAAAATATTCGTTCCCAAGATATCCGACGGCAAAATATCCGGCGTTAGTTGAATGCGACGAAAATCTGCTTGTATCAATTGGGCGATCGCTTTTACAAGTAGAGTTTTCCCGGTTCCAGGGACTCCCTCAATA
>JACJNV010000214.1 GCA_014695175.1 Microcoleus sp. FACHB-DQ6
TTGGTAGGCATCCGTCCCTACAACGCCCTAGCATTCACCGGCCCCATCGCCGTGTTTGTTTCGGTGTTCCTGCTTTACCCCTTGGGTCAATCAGGCTGGTTCTTCGCCCCCAGTTTCGGCGTCGCAGCAATTTTCCGGTTTTTGTTATTCCTGCAAGGCTTCCACAACTGGACGCTCAACCCGTTCCACATGATGGGCGTTGCAGGCATCTTGGGCGGCGCGCTATTGTGCGCTATCCACGGTGCAACCGTAGAAAACACCTTGTTTGAAGACGGCGAAGGCGCAAACACCTTCCGCGCCTTCAACCCAACTCAGTCAGAAGAAACCTACTCGATGGTTACAGCTAACCGCTTTTGGTCGCAAATCTTCGGAATTGCCTTCTCCAACAAGCGCTGGTTGCACTTCTTCATGCTGTTCGTACCTGTAACAGGCTTGTGGATGAGCTCCATTGGCATCGTTGGTTTGGCCTTGAACCTGCGCGCCTATGACTTCGTATCGCAAGAATTGCGCGCTGCTGAAGATCCTGAGTTTGAAACGTTCTACACTAAGAACATTCTGCTTAACGAAGGCATTCGTGCTTGGATGGCTCCTACTGACCAACCTCACGAAAACTACATCTTCCCTGAAGAAGTTCTGCCTCGCGGTAACGCTCTGTAATCAGCGCGAAATATCAAAATTTCCAACATTTTAAAAGGGTAAGATAAAGCAGTTTAGGCTTTACCCTTAATGTTTAAAAAGCTCCCGCCACAAGGCAGGAGCTTTTTGTTTCCAGGATTCGGTCGAATTAGCGCCCTAAAAAAAGTTGATTTTGTACAAAAACCAACTCTGCCTGTAGCTAGAACAACTTGTGTCTTTATATCTGGTGAACTCTCCTCTCTGGCAAGAAATCGAGCGGCCTTTCCCCGCCGCCAGACTTGCAAGGTACCTGATAACCGCACAGCCCGGATTGTGAAGAAAATATAGGCAAATGGCCGAAACTGCGATCGCCCGCTTGCTGTAGAGATCGATCGAAGACCTTGCAGCAGCAGTAATTTGCCATCATTTTAGAAAAATCTCAATTTGTATCCCCCCACTTCTAATTCCTTGTGTTATTCTAATAATTGTGAATACTAGAATGATACTCAGAACGCAAGTTCTTCTGGTAACGCTGGCAATGGCTAGCGCACAAATCATCACCTTAAATCTTGTATTTAGGTGATGTGCGTTCCAATATTAAGCCATTTAGCTAAACCTGGAGGTGATGCCCATGATAGAAAGTAGTAAACGCATGGGTCATCAGATTGGAAACTACCGGCTGTGCGCCGGGGCCGCTCACTAGCAGTCAGCCGTCGTCTCCAACGGGAAACGACTTCCACGGGGAACCAGGCTGAGCTAGGGATTCTCCCGGCAGTCAGGTTCTAATCTGAAGACCCGCTAGACCGCTCTCACCTCAAATAGTGTTAAATCTTAAGTATTAAAACTTGAGGCTAAACGCTATTGGTGAGAGCGGATAGTTTTTGGGCAGGGTTTCTACAGGTGGGCAGTTAATCTGCCATTGCTAATCCCAAAGAAAAAAAATTATGGCTGAGCTAATTAACCATACTGAAATTCAAGAGCGCGCCAGTCAATTGTCAGGTTGGACAATTGAAGGTAAACAACTGCGCTCTACCCGTTTATTTAAAGATTTTATCGAAGCGATCGCCTTTGTAAATAAGTTGGTCGCCCCCTCAGAAGCCGCAGGACATCACCCCGACATAGAAATCTCCTACAACAAAGTTACAGTTAACTTGACAACCCACGATGCCGGAGGCTTAACTGAGAAAGACTTTGCGCTAGCCCAAGAGATTTCTGCGCTCGATTAAAAGAGTGCCAGTTGACCCGACAAGAGTCCTGGATCTAGCCACAGTCCCCGATCGCGGAAAGCTCGCAAATAAAAAATCGACTTGGGGTTAAAATCGGGTGTGAAAAAGTCGAGAGGCCCAACGTTCAATGTATAAAAGGCTATTCCCCATCATCCGACCATGATCGTATTTGAAAAGCCAGAGTTCAAGAACGAGTCTGCAGCAGAAAAAACCGATCTGATAGAAAAGCTTTTAGATATTGGCGCGGCTCTGTCGAGCGCCCAAGATTTGGGCGACTTGTTAAACTTAATTTTATCCAAAAGTAGGGAAATTACCTACAGCGATGCTGGCAGCGTTTACTTAGTAGATCACAGCGACGAAACACCTAAGCTGCTGTTCAAGGTAGCCCAAAACGCTTCTAAACCGAGCCTGTCGTTTAAAGAGTTTGCTCTGCCCCTGACAGACAAAAGCTTGGCAGGATACGTGGCAATTACAGGTCAAAGTTTAAACCTGTCTGATGCCTACGACTTACCCTCGGGCGTACCCTACCGGCTAGATACCAGTTTTGACAGGGATATTAATTACCGCACCTGCTCGGTAATGGTACTGCCGATGCAAAACCGACAGGGGGAGACAATAGGTGTACTGCAACTGATCAACCGCAAAACAAAGGCAGAGACGGTGCTGACAGCAGACAATGCCTGGGAATCGACGCAGCAGTATTCGGAGTGGGAAGAAAGGATAGTTCGATCGCTCGCTTCTCAAGCAGCAATCTCGATCGAGCGCAATCAACTCCAAGATAGCATAGAAAATTTGTTCGAGGGCTTCGTGAAAGCCTCGGTGCAAGTCATAGAAGCCAGAGACCCCTGTACCTACGGCCATTCAGAACGAGTAGCAGCCCTGACAGTACGCCTTTCAGAAGAAGTAAACACCGTCAGCAGCGGACAACTGCGCTCTATTTACTTTAACAACCGCCAAATTCAAGAACTTCGCTACGCCGCCCTGCTGCACGATTTTGGCAAAATAGGAGTGCCCGAAGCAGTTTTGACCAAACAGAAAAAGCTCTACCCCGCACAGCTAGAAATCATTCGCCACCGCTTTGGCTTAGCTCAACGGACGATGGAAATGGAATGCGTTCAGTCTAAATATAAATACTTGCTGGAGCATTCAGCCTACCGAAAACACTCGAACCAGGAGCCAGAGTGCGCTCAATGCCAGGAAATCGAACAGCTAGACACTAAGCTAGCAGAGGCGAAAACCAGATTAGCAGAATACTGGGAAGTGCTGCTAGAGGCAAACGAGCCTCACATTTTGGCAGCAGAACCCCTAGCTCAACTGCGAGAAATTTCTCGACAAACTTACAGAGATATAGATGGGGCAAAGAAACCCCTGCTGAACCCAGACGAGATCGTGCAATTGATGGTGTCGAGGGGCAACCTGACGCAGGAAGAACGATCGGCAATAGAATTTCACGTAACTCACACTTACGAGTTTCTGAAACAAATTCCTTGGACAAAGGATTTGAAAAATGTTCCAGACATTGCCTACGGACATCACGAAAAACTCGACGGCACAGGCTATCCGCGAGGCCTAAACAAGTCAGAAATTCCAATTCAAGCGCAATTGATGACGATCGCCGATATTTACGACGCCCTGACAGCAGGCGATAGACCCTACAAGCGAGCCCTGCGTACAGAGGCAGCGATGAAAATTTTGCGGCAAGAAGCAGCTCACAACAAAATTAACGCCGATTTGTTAGAACTGTTCGATAACCGCCAAGTCTTTAGCGTCCTCGGACACAGCTTGAGTGTTAAAGTCGAATCAGCCTAGACGAGTCGGGTGTGCTGTGCTAAAAAGTAAATAGGCGATCGGGCGCTATCAAGTGTCATCAGTAAAATCAATCGACAGCCCAAGTGTGGTCGGGTTTTGACGCCGTTGAGTACAGGTAAAAAAACAGGCTCTCTGCAGCCGTCAGTCACATCTATATACTCGGTCAGCCCGAAAGAATCAAAAGAAAAAGTGAATTTTAGGTCTCTTTTTAGAGTATGCTAGTTGAGCAACGACTGACCACATAGAAGACTAGAAAAGTTTCTCTGTAATCGGTGTGAGGATGAGAGTGAATATGTCGAAATTTTTGTGGAGTTACTTACTAATCAGCCCAGCAGTCTTAGGAGCTACCCTAGTAGTTTCTTCGAGCGCGATGGCAGCAGACGCTCAGCAGGCTGCTGATGCGCTCAATCCCGCTGTCGCAAAAGCTGAAACCGCTGAAACCTCCGAAGCGAAACTAGATGCTTTAGCTGCTGTTTCCGAAACAACTGCCGCCTCCGAGCCAGTAGAAGAAATTTCCCAAGCCGCTGGCGGCGAAACCCAGGCAGCGATTGCAGATGGGGTCACGGCTGCAACTGAAAATGCGATCGTCGGAGCCAACGCAGCCCCTGCTGAGGCAAATCCCCAAGCGGCATCACAACCTACAAGTGAATCTTTAGCCGCAGTTGAGCCAACAGTCGCTCAACCAGTAGAAAATTCTGCCCCGGCAGCCCAACTAGAAATTCCAGCCCCGGCAGCTACCGCTCTCCCAGAGCAAATCGGTGCGGTTCAATTAGAAACTCCAGCCCCGGCAGTGGCAGAGGCGACAGAACAAAGTTTGCCAAAACCGGCTGAATCTGTAGCCCAAACTGCCGCACCGCAAGAGCAAAACCCAGCCGCCACATTAGAACAGCTCAACCAGTACACCAGCGAAGGTACTGCCGGCGGCGAAACTGAAGGTCAAGTTACCTCAGTATCTCAACTTTCCGACGTGCGGCCCACAGACTGGGCATTCCAAGCACTGCAATCCCTAGTCGAGCGCTACGGCTGTATTGCCGGGTATCCCGACGGCACCTTCCGCGGCAACCGCGCAATGACTCGCTACGAATTCGCAGCCGGTTTAAATGCTTGCTTAGACAAGGTGAGCGAGCTAATTAGAGGCGGCACTGGCAACTTCGCTACGAGAGATGACTTGGCAGCCCTCCAACGGCTCCAAGAAGAATTTGCAGCGGAACTGGCAACCCTGCGCGGTCGCGTCGATGCTTTGGAAGCTCGGACATCTGAACTCGAAGCCAACCAATTCTCAACTACTACCAAGCTGACTGGGGAAGCGATTTTCGCTCTCAGCGATGACTTTAGTAGCAACGTTAGCGTTTTTGGCAGAGACGGCGAAAGAATCGGCAGCAACAATAACGAAGCTGTCTTCCAACATCGGGTGCGTCTCAATTTAAATACGAGCTTCACCGGCAGAGACTTGCTGCTGACCAGGCTTCAAGTCGGCAACGGTCAAAGATTTAACGTTGGGGCTACTAGCGAAGGCACTCAAACTTGGAATTTTGTCGGCAGAACCGACAACGTTGTTTCCCTCGACACATTGCTGTACAAGTTCCCCGTCGGTCAGCGACTGAACGTTAGCCTTGTAGCCAACGGTGGCGTTTGGGACGACATTCTGCCGACTGTCAACCCTTACTTTGAAGACTTTGACGGCGGCAACGGGTCATTGAGTACCTTTGGACAGCGGAACCCGATTTATCGCTTGGGTGGTGGCGCAGGTATTGGGTTTGACTATGCCTTCGGCGGCAGGGGCTTGCTGGGCGGCGTGTTCGGCCCAACTTCTTTGTCCTTTGGCTATTTGGCGTCAAATGCAGCCAGTCCGGCTAGGGGTGCAGGCTTGTTGAACGGCGACTATGCGGCGATGGGTCAGTTGACTTTTACCCCCGGACGCAACTTGCAAGTTGCTTTCAACTATAACCACGGTTATTTTGGCAGAGGTAACTTTGGGTTTGACAATGGTTTAGCGAATGGGCCAGGCACTCTCGGCGGTTTCACCGGTACCGGCGTGGCTAATTCTCTCAACGGTTTGAGCGAAGGCTTTGACGGCTTCCGCGCTCGCAAAGTTGTCACCAACTCCTACGGCGCTCAGGCTTCGTTGCGACTGAGTCCGAGATTTATCCTTGGTGGCTGGGCCGGTTTAACCAATGCCCGCATTATCGGCATCGGCGATGCGAGAATCTGGAACTACGCTGTAACCTTGGCTTTGCCTGATTTAGGGAAAGAAGGCAACTTGCTAGGGTTCGTGGTAGGTCGTGAGCCTTACTTGGATAAACTTGAAGCTTCCAGGAGTTTGCGGAGTTTCCGCAACGATGATTCCTATCACGTCGAAGGGTTCTACAAGTTTCAGCTTTCGGACAACATTTCTGTTACTCCGGGCGTGATTTGGGTGAAAAATCCTAATCAAGATGAGGATAATGATGACATCCTCATTGGTACTCTGAGAACTACTTTCACGTTCTAAGAGCGGGTTAGAGGAGGCAGGGCGGGTCATACCCTCTCTGCTGGCAACTCTAGAGGCCAAGTTTAGCCCTGCCTGCTGCAGGGCTTTCTTGTTGGTCGGACGAAGGGGGCGCCAAGAATATATTAAAAATAAAAAATTATCAGTCATAGAGGCAAACAACCCGTTTCTTGAAATAAGACGGTGCTGGAAGCGGAGGGAGTTGAAACGAGAAACTGGGTTTGTTTGGTTCAGATTGCCGATCGTCCCAAGGATAAAGTGACGAAAGTCGATTAAGTTCAGTGGAAAACCGGGGTATAATAAAAGGTAAAGTGAGGAGTTAGAATTGGGAACTCAACATTGAGGAGAGTTTTAACATCTGACTTCGGAGTTGATAATTCTGGTATTGGAAGCAAGTATGGTAGAACTCTCCTGTAAAAGCGAATACGCAATCTTAGCTTTGCTGGAGCTGGCCGATTGCTACGAAGAAGGCGAGCCTCTGCAAATTCGCCAGATAGCAGCTCAGCAAAATATTCCCGATCGATATTTAGAGCAGTTGCTGGCTACTATGAGACGCTGCGGGCTGATTCGCAGCCAGCGAGGAGCCAAGGGAGGTTATATCTTGGCGAGGGAACCGTGGAAAATTACACTCCTAGAAATTATTACCTGTCTCGAAGGCTCAGAGTTCGATCGATCTGAAAAAGACTCGCCTGCTCAAACTGTAGAAAGTGCGGTGATTTGGGAAGTTTGGCAAGAAGCTCGATCGATTGCCAACTCAGTTTTGCAAAAATACACGCTACAGGATCTGTGCGAAAAGCGCAATGGCAGACGGCAGCTCGATATCATGTATTACATCTAGTTAATATTGCCAACTAGGAATTAACATTTACTTAATTACAAACCGACAAAGATTATGCGTATTGCTGGCGACATTACAGAATTAGTAGGGCGGACGCCTCTGGTGCAACTCAACCGCATTCCCCAAGCAGAAGGCTGCTTGGCTCGGATTGTGGTAAAACTCGAAGGCATGAATCCGGCATCATCGGTAAAAGACCGCATCGGTGTCAGTATGGTCAATCAAGCCGAGGCCGAAGGGCTGATTAGTCCAGGGAAAACGGTTTTAGTGGAACCGACTTCTGGCAATACCGGAATTGCTCTGGCAATGGTGGCTGCGGCTAAGGGCTACCAGTTGATTTTGACCATGCCTGATACGATGAGCACGGAACGCCGATCGATGCTGCGAGCTTACGGGGCCCAACTAGAACTGACTCCCGGAATTGAGGGCATGAGCGGCTGCATTCGTCGCGCTCAAGAGATTGTGGACACAACTCCCAATGCGTATATGTTGCAGCAGTTTCGGAATCCAGCGAACCCGCAGGTTCACCGTTCGACAACGGCTGAGGAAATTTGGGAAGATACAGACGGCGAGGTGGATTTCCTGATTTCGGGAGTCGGCACCGGCGGTACGATTACGGGTGTCGCAGAGGTGATTAAGTCCCGGAAACCCGAGTTTAAGGCGATCGCCGTTGAGCCGGCTAACAGTCAGGTACTGTCGGGCGGAAAGCCAGGGCCTCACAAAATTCAAGGTATCGGTGCTGGTTTTGTGCCGCCGGTGCTGAATGTGAAATCGATCGACGAAATTATAGTTGTTACCGATGACGAGTCGATCGCCTACAGCCGCCGCTTGGCCAGAGAAGAAGGAATTTTGTCCGGTATTTCCAGCGGTGCAGCACTATGTGCGGCGGTGAAAGTCGGCAAGCGTCCCGAAAATGCAGGGAAATTGATTGTGATGATTCAGCCTAGCTTCGGCGAACGCTATCTCAGCACTCCCTTGTTCCAAGATCCAGAACTCAATCTGGCGATGGCCCTCAACTAGGCTAGCCTCCGGCCCAAGTAGCAGAAATAGAGAGCAGGGCGTACAGTGTACGCCCTGCTTGGCTTTTTAGTAGATTAAAGAAGGGCGATATATTTTAGCTTTCTCGATCGCGATCGAGGCCGAATTTCTGAAGGCGCTTTTTTTTGAACGAACTGCTTTCAGCGCGTTAGGGAAACGGTGGGTAAGCGCTCTTGTCGGGAAGGAAGACAAGAGAAGGAGGTAACAATTGGTGGGAGGAGCGCTAGAGGAGTCCCAAATGAGTCGTAAATTTTTTACCCTACCCCAACCCTCCCCTTGGTAAGGGGAAGGAGTAAGAAATTCACAAATGATTTAGGATTGCTATATAAGAGTCCGCAATATCGATCGGCTTGCCACTTCAAAAGCCTCAATCTTTTTCTAAAATAGATTTATGATAATTTGAAAACTGACGTTTTCAACTTACACTTTTTGGCATTTATATCAGATAAATACCTAATAAATTAGCAAATAATGATATTTTTGTCAAGCACTTTTTCGCCGATTATCCAGATTTCAAGGAAATAACAGCGTGTCTTCCGTTACCAATCACTACAAAACCTTAAAGATTAGCCCAACCGCAACACAAGCCGAGATTAAACAAGCATACCGCCGTTTAGTCAAAATATTTCATCCCGACAGCCATAGCTCCAAAGCCGATCACGAAGAGATTGTCCGCCTCAATGCAGCCTATGAAATATTAGGAGACGCCCAGCACAGACAATCTTACGATCGTCTAATGGACGAGCAAACCGAACAGCAATCACCAGTCGCACCAAACGTCAGCCGCCAGCAAACACAAACAGCACGGGACGCTGACGAACAAATGGAACAGTGGCTGATTAAAGTATACAAACCCGTCAATAAAATGCTCAACAGCATCTTGAAGCCGCTTAAAAAGGAAATAGACGAGTTGTCCGCAGATCCGTTTGATGACGAACTGATAGAAAAGTTTCAACTTTATATCGAAACCAGCCGCGAGTATCTCAAAAAAGCTCATAACTTTTTTACATCGATGCCCAATCCATCTAATGTAGCCGGAGTTGCGGCCTATCTCTACTACAGCATCAATCAAGTCGGAGACGGAATAGAAGAATTGCAGCTATTTACCCTCAATTATGACGATCGCCACTTGCACACCGGTCAAGAACTGTTTAGAATTGCCGCTAGACTGCGGCGGGAAGCGCAGGATGAATTAAAAATTAAAAGTTAAAAAAGCAGATTGTTCCCTCTTCCCTCTTCCTTCTTCCTTCTTCCTTCTTCTTTCTTCTTCTTCCTTCCTTCTTCCCTCTTCCTTCTTCCTTCTTCCTGACATCTGTTACATCCGTTATATCATGTCCGGTCGATTGACCATGATTAAGATTTTGCCTCTGGCCACCAATAGAAATGAGTCAAACCACTGATTAGCTGTTTGAGATTTAAGAGTTTTTGACATCGCTCAA
>JACJNV010000215.1 GCA_014695175.1 Microcoleus sp. FACHB-DQ6
TCATGTCTGCGTTCTAAACACTCATAGCCACTTTCGCTTCTTTCGCAGTCAACTTCTCGTAAGTCGCCCGCATCTTCAATCCCACTAACACTTGGAACAAACCAGTTCCATTGTTGGAACCAGGATATTCGCGGTGCTGGAGCAACAGGTGAGTTAACTCGCCTTCATACTTCGTAGAAATCTTGCTCAAATGGCTTTCGATGTAAATAACTTCTTCGAGATTCTCGAATTGACCATCTACTTCCAAAATCGAGACTTCGTGACCGTAGAAAGCATCGGGCCCGTAGTACATCTTAATTCCGGGATAGGAACAAGTCAGCTTGCGGCCGCAAGGAACCCAGTTAATTGTTGAACCTTCGTCAAACAAATACGCAGGTTCAAAATTGGCGATGCCTTCGCGCTGGATCATCTGCACGCGCAGAACCTTCCGCTCTTTGTCATCTTTGATCAAGTTGGTCGGCAACACTTGAATTACCACATCAGCATATTGCTTCTGCGGGTCGATGTAAGCGGTAAAATCAGGTTTGCGAGCATTGATCGCAAACAGCACGTCTTCGTAACGGTGGCCCCGTTCCGCCATGTCGCGCTGGATTTTCCAAGCAATTTTTACCTCGTCGCTGATGTCGAGGTAGACGCTGAAGTCGATGAGCGATCGAACTCGCTCGTCGTACAGGGGATGCAGCCCTTCAATCACAATCACGTGATTCGGCTCAACCCTTTCTGGCGGGTCGATCATACCGGTTTCGTGGTTGTAGATCGGCTTGTCGATCGCGTGACCTTCTTTGAGCGCCTTCATTTGCTCTGCCATCAGGTCAAAATTGTTCGCTCTGGGGTCAAGGGCTGTAATCCCTGTTTCCTTGCGCTGCTTGCGATCGAGACTGTGATAGTCGTCAAGGCAGATTACAGTAACGAAATCTTCCCCGAACAAATCTGTCAATCGGCGTAAAAAAGTAGATTTTCCGCATCCGGAATCTCCGGCAACGCCAATTAAAACCACGCGATCCGGCTTACTGGTCATAGTTTCCCTCTAACACAATCACGGTTTACTAACTAACTCAAGTCTAGATTCCACAAAATTTCAGCCCGCAGATAGCGACAAGCAGGCTTTGTGCTGCTGTGCTACCCCGAGACGATCGAGTTCTCACCAGCATACAGCAGTGAGTTGACTGCCTGCCCGGGAAGACCCAAGCAATCTTCAAGGCAAGTAATTAATACTAACTTTAGTGGTTAATCTTACCAGAAGGCGTTCGCCCCCTACAAGCTCAACCTCATTAAACTGCTCGAATCTTCCTTTCTCTGCTGGGGCGCTCCCCAAATCAGAAGGACTTATCGGGGCAGATCCCTCGATCGGGTAAAATATTGGCAGTACGCAGACAACAATAGCTATAGGTCAACAGCCGAACGCAATAGGGCTCGGTGAGCGCGGCGTTCGGCTAGTAGGGATTTGATACGCGAGCGATCGCAACTTCAACACTCCTGCCGGCGTGGCGAGGCCCAAAAATTGGCGCGGCCAATTAGTCCCGATGGCCTTAAGAAAAAAGTAAATTGAGTCTAACGTCACATTCTCTTTCTTTATAACTCTGTATCGTGAAGGACAAGCAACAAATGTACAGCCCAAGCTTATCTGGTGGAGCAGCCAACTCAGAATCAGGCAGCCGCATCTTTGTTTACGAAGTGGAGGGTATGCGTCAGAGCCAAGCAACTGACCAAATAAGTAACCCGATTCGCCGTAGCGGCAGCGTATTTATCTCCGTGCCCTACGATCGCATGAATCAGGAAATGCGCCGGATTGCTCGCATGGGTGGAAGAATTGTCAGCATCCGCCCCTCAAACAGCGCTCCCGAAACAAACGGCAAAGTCGCACCAGAAGCAGGGCTACAGAGTCAGAAATCTGGAGAAGAAACTAAGCCCATGACTCAAGCCAAGGAAAAAGTTCAGGTTCCTGTTAACCTCTACAAACCGGCCAATCCCTATATTGGTAAGTGCATTTCTACAGAAGAATTGGTCAGAGAAGGCGGCGAGGGTACAGTCCGTCACGTCAAATTTGACATTTCTGGAGGCAATTTGCACTATCTCGAAGGTCAAAGTATCGGGATTATTCCCGATGGGACGGATAAAAACGGCAAACCTCACAAAATTCGGCTGTATTCGATCGCCTCCACCCGTCACGGAGACGATCTAGACGACAAAACAGTCTCTCTGTGCGTCCGCCGCCTAGAGTACAAAAGCCCAGAAACCGGTGAAAAAGTCTTTGGCGTTTGTTCGACTTTTCTCACCGGTTTGCAACCTGGAGATGATGTAAAAATCACCGGCCCCGTAGGCAAGGAAATGCTGTTACCCGACGACGAGGAAGCCACCGTGATTATGATGGCTACTGGTACGGGTATTGCTCCTTTCCGGGCTTATTTGTGGCGGATGTTTAAAGAAAACAATCCAGATTACAAGTTCAAAGGTTTAGCTTGGTTGTTCTTTGGAGTTGCTTACACTCCCAACATTCTCTATAAAGAAGAGTTGGAGCAATTGCAGCGCGAGTTCCCCGATAATTTCCGCTTGACTTATGCCATCAGCCGCGAGCAAAAGAATGTTGACGGCGGCAAGATGTACATTCAAAACCGCATTCAAGAGAACGCAGACCAATTGTGGGAATTGGTTCAAAAGCCGAATACTCACACTTATATCTGCGGTTTGAAGGGCATGGAAGGCGGAATTGATGAGGGAATGTCGGCTGCATCTAGCAAGTTCGGCGTTGACTGGGCTGGCTATCAGAAACAGTTGAAGAAAGAACACCGTTGGCACGTTGAAACTTATTAATGTGTTACCTGATTTAATCTGATTTGTAGGGTGGGCTTGGCTCGCCCTACAATTGTTTTTAGGGCAATTGTCTCCGACTTGTAATATCGTTTCCGGTTGCATCGGAATAATAAAATCGAGTCAACAGTTAACACTCAACCATTCAGTTTTTCGACCCGCCCGTCAACAGTCAACAGTCAACAGTCAACAACCATGTATGAGTGCAACCGGAATTGATATAAGGTACGGAATGCGTACCCTACAATACTATTTTCATTGCTCCGGTACGGGAATAGCCTACAATGGTTGTGGCTTAATTGAGTTTCTACGGGTCAAAGTCGTGGCTTTCAAAATTGGTTTGTTAGGTTTGGGTACAGTTGGCGCGGGAACAGCAGAGATTTTGCTCTCCCCAGATGGCCGCCATCCGCTGTTGCAGGAATTGGAAATCTATCGGGTGGGAGTGCGCGATATTTCTCGAACTCGGTCTTTACAATTGCCAGAAAATGTGCTGACAACTGACCTAGAAGCGATCGCAACTGACCCGGAAATTGATATTGTAGTAGAATTGATTGGCGGATTGGAACCGGCGCGATCGCTCATTCTGCAAGCTATTGCCAGCGGCAAGCACGTCGTCACTGCCAACAAAGCAGTTATCGCCCGCTACGGTAATGAAATCTTCGAGGCCGCCAACAAAAAAGGCGTTTACGTAATGCTAGAAGCTGCTGTCGGCGGCGGCATTCCGGTCATTCAAAGCCTCAAACAATCTTTAGGTGCAAACCGCATTCAAACTGTCACCGGCATCGTCAACGGCACAACTAATTACATCCTGACGCGGATGCAAACAGAAGGCGCAGACTTTGCCGAAGTGCTCGCCGACGCTCAGCAATTAGGTTATGCTGAAGCTGACCCCACAGCAGATGTAGATGGATTAGATGCGGCCGATAAAATTGCTATTTTAGCCTCGCTAGCTTTTGGCGGACGCATCAAATTAGCAGATGTTCACTGCGAAGGTATCAGAAAAGTTAGTGCGGCTGATATTGACTACGCCGACAAGCTGGGATTTGTGATTAAATTGTTGGCTATTGCTCAAGAAACCTCCCGCTACAAGGGCAAGCAAGCGGAGGGAGAAAGCGAACTGCTGTCAATTCGAGTTCATCCGAGTTTTGTGCCCAAAACTCATCCGCTGGCGAGTGTTAACGGGGTTTACAATGCAATTTTAGTCGAAGGAGAGCCGATCGGGCAATTGATGCTGTACGGCCGCGGCGCCGGTGCGGGCCCCACAGCTAGCGCCGTAGTATCCGACATTATAAATGTGGCGGCCATCCTGAAAAGCCAAGCTGTTCCGACTCCTCATCCTTTGCTGAGTTGCAGCCACCAACACTACTGCAAAATTGCTCCGATGCAGGAACTTGTTACTCGCTTTTACGCCCGTTTTCTGACGCGCGATACTCCGGGGGTAATTGGCAAACTCGGCACTTGTTTCGGCAACCACAAAGTTAGTTTGGAATCAGTTGTACAGACGGGAATTCACGGCGATTTAGCAGAAATTGTCGTTGTGACTCACGATGTTAGGGAAGGGAATTTTCAACAAGCACTCGATGAAATTCGGGCGATGGAAGCAGTCGATAGTATTGCTAGCACGTTGCGAGTTTTGTAAAAGTGATTTGGTAGATACTGTCTTGACCTACAATATTTGCCAATCATTGACAATCTCTAAAACCCGCCCTCGCCCAACGATAAATCCCGATGTACATTTGGCGGATGTGGTAGGGGCGGGTTTCACCGACAATATTTGCCAATCATTGACAATCTCTAAAACCCGCCCTCACCCAACGATAAATCCCGATGTACATTTTGCGGATGTGGTAGGGGCGGGTTTCACCGACAATATTTGCCAATAATTGACAATCTCTAAAACCCGCCCTCGCCCAACGATAAATCCCGATGTACATTTTTCGGCTTTGATATAAGTAAAATTTGATGTGGGTTATCTGTTGTGTGGGGGCGGGTTTATGTAGATTGTTTGTAGTAATTAAATATTGTTGGCAAAACCCGCCCCTACCAAATAATGAAAACAACCAAATTGGATTTTGTCGATCGCCAGACGGGAAGGCACTTGCTAGATTCCCTCTACGAAAAGTTTGCCAAACCCCAAATGCACGATACTTTTAAACCCAATAATCCTTCAATTTACATTCGGCACGAGGAAGGGCAAGTTATTGATGGAAATTATATCATAAAAAAAGTGTTTGAAGACTCTCCCACTGGTTTTTATGCTGAAAGTCGCCTCCCTATTTCTGGCAATAATCCGCCTGTTTTAGTGATTCGCGGATACGGTTCTTGGTATCCTTTCGAGCGCGTTTTAGAAGATACGCCAGATGTATTTATCGCCAAACTAGAACGCCAGTTAAAATCGGCGCAAACTGCGGGTGCTATTGATTGGATAAAGCAGCAATTTCACAGCGGGAATCCGCCGGATGTCATCGGAGAAAGTTTGGGTGGCAAAGTTGCTCAGCAAATAGCCGCAAAATACCCGAATTATATTAGATCCACTGTAATTTTTAATTCTTTGGGCGTTTCGGAAAAGTTAGCTAAAACTTCCACCGCTAACAATGTTTTTCACTACTTTACTTTAGGCGAAAGGTATGCTTTCTGGGCAAATGAAGGCGATTACATACCGGGAACGATTTTTGTGATTTCCCCGAAAGGGAAAAACTGTTGTTATAAAATCGAAGAGGCGATCGTCCGAATGGCGCGTTTTGAAGGCAATTTTCAGAAAAGACGAGCCCTGGTGGTAGTATTGGCTCAGTTGCTTTTGGTAAACAGACACAATGCGATCGTCCTCAACAAGCGGCGGCCAGTAGTCGTTC
>JACJNV010000216.1 GCA_014695175.1 Microcoleus sp. FACHB-DQ6
AAAATCCGACCCTGTTGACCGACCCGGAACTATTCTTTGCCCTCAAGCAATTTGTCGGCAAAGTAGAAGGAGCCGATACCTACAGAGAGCTAGCGGGCCGTTTCACGGCCAACGCCACCGCACATCAGTCCTACCGTTCTTTTAAAGACGACTTGTACGAATACCTGATTTCTTCTGTCACCGATGAGCGCTACGGCAAACGTCTCTTTAACGAAAAATTGTATAAGCAACTACAAAATACCCTGCCCCACAGCGACGATCAAAAGTTTAATGAATTTTTAATGATCAGAACTTGCAGCCAGTTATTGAACTTTTTAGTAGTAGAGAGTCCTGTGCGGCCCAACCACTTTGTCTTCATCGACCTGATCTCAAACCTCGGGCCGACCCAAACCACTGGTTTGCTGCTGAAAATCGTACTAATTTGCGGCAAAGTCAAGCCCTACCTAGAAAAGCGGCTGGCAATTTTGTTCGGTCACTACGAATGCAGTACCCGAGAAGGCGTGGTGTGGTTAGTCAAAGCCCTGGAAAACGTAAACCTAGCTTTGAGTACCAACTTTGGCAAGGTGGATGTATCTTTCCTGCGGTGAAAGCGGGCGGCATAACTTTCTTTGCTTCCACTGCAGGCAAAACATCACACCGATAAACCAGGTTTATGAATACCCTAAAAGTTTTACGTTTAATTAGAACGACTTAATTAACTGCTGAAACCTACTCAAAAGACGCTATTCTATGTTAAAGTACCAAGTGTGAATCAGATTCAGTTGCAGGCTTTGTTCATTGCTACAGAATTGTCTAAAAACTTGCCCTTCTGTATCGGCAGGGGACTCTCCGAAACTGAAATCTTCGCACTGTCTAAATTTTGGAGTTATTCCTCATGTCGATATACGTCGGTAACTTATCCTACCAAGTTACCCAAGAAGACATCACCACCGTCTTCGCCGAATACGGAACCGTTAAGCGAGTACATCTACCTACCGACAGAGAAACCAGTCGCCCCCGCGGCTTCGGTTTTGTAGAAATGTCCACAGATGCAGAAGAAGATGCAGCCATTAGTGCTCTCGACGGAGCAGAGTGGATGGGTCGCGACCTCAAAGTTAACAAAGCTAAGCCCCGCGAAGATGAAGGCGGCCGGGGTGGCGGCAACCGGGGCGGCGGTGGCCCTGGAAAATTTGCTCGCGGAGGAGGAGGCGGAGGAGGACGTTATTAATTTCCTCTTTAGTTTCTTCGGATAAAGATTTGAGATTGGAGAGTTGAAAGTGGCGATCGAGCTCACCTAGCTCGGAACCACTTCCGGCCGTTCCGAAAAACCTATGCTCTTCAAATTTCCCTATCTACCGGATTAAATATACCAAAAAGCCAAGGGCCAAACCCTTGGCTTTTTGGTATGAGGGTTGACGGTATCAGCCTGAAACCCACTGGGCGAATGCGTTGCAGTACCGTCAGGATTCTAATCGTCAGGTTCGATGGTGCTGCTCAATCCGTGGTTATTGAGCGTTTCAGCGTAAAACTCAGCGTGTTCGAGAGCGCAAACAATCACCAATCCCATCCCGTTAGTATGGGCTTCCATCATCACATTTACCGCCTGTGGCTGAGTCAGACTCGGTACCGTCGCCATCAAAGTCTGCACCACGTACTCCATAGGATTGAAATCATCATTGTGCAGCAGAACGCGGTAGCGCGGTGCAAGCTTGCGGACTGTGGAAGGCTTTTGAATAATTTCGACAGACACTAATCTATACCTCCTGACTTGTAAAATGTTAAAATTTGTCAACAATCTTGAGCCGGATTCCTCCGCTGTGCAAGAGTATGTCACTTTCAGCTATTTTATTGAAATCTGAAAATTCAGACAAGGCAGGCCCTTGGTCGATCGCCAGTTGTGAACGCACCACCAAACCCAGAGGGGGCGTCCTGGGCCCTCCGCAACCACCTTCCTAGCGCCATAATATTAGAAAGGCGAGATCGGTTAAAAATAACAAACTACTACCTGTTGAGTCTCCAGAACTGAGGGAACCTTATATGAAACGCAAACCTAAATCCTACAACGACGACAGATTCAGCGGCGACCCATCCCGGGGAGATGAAGACTCCGGCTCATTTGGCGGACAGTCGCGGCGTCAACCTCAGTCCGGTAAACCCTCTTTCCTCAATTCTGCCACCCTAGGGATTTTAACAGCCGTCTTTATTCTGGGAATTGGGATTGGCATTGCCTTTAGCTCTACAGCTACAATTAGTCCTGAGAACGTAGCCTCCCGTGAATTTATCGATCGCAGCGCCCCGAACCCAGAACTTTGCGTGCAGTTTGGAGCAAGCGCGATGGTGACAGATATGCGCCTCTACGTCACCCTCAACCCCTTCAACGTCTACATTTCGCAGCCGAGTATGCGCCCCGGATGCGTCCTGCGAACCAATAACTGGGCAATTCTCGAACAAAGAAAACTCATCAGCCAAGACCAAGTGCGCGATTGCAAAAATCGCATGAACACCTTTGGCTTCACCGGCCCTCTGGAAGCTCAACCCGAAATTAACTGTATCTACCAAAACGACGGCGCTAAAAACCTGTTCCTCAACCAACCGGGTTCGATAGCTCCAACCACGGAAGGTCAAAATTTCTAAATCCCCGATATAGCGGTTTTCAGTTGAGTCAATTACAGATAGGGGGTAGGGACTTAGGCTTGGCTTAAGTCCCTACTTTACTTCAGAGAATGGAAAACTGCTCTAAGTAAATATAGAACGAAGAGGTTGGAGCGAAGAAGAAAGTCTTGCTTCTTCCTTCTTCCCTCTTCCTTCTTCCCTCTTCCTTCTTCCCTCTTCCTTCTTCCTTCTTCCCTCTTCCTTCTTCCTTCTTCCTTCAAAAACCTAACTGCGGGAAATCTTCCGTTAACTGAACTTGCAAAATTTGGCCGGGTTGAATCGTAGCAGGTTGAGGAGCAGCGACGTAAGTTGTAGCAACACCACCGGCTGCTCCAACCAACAAACCGATGCCGGAAAAGCCGCTCAGCAAGAACAAAGCTAAGCCACCAATACCAGTATTTCGCAACAAACTGCGATCGGAAGGCTGAGCTCGTCGGCCTCCCACGGGTTCCGAGCGAGCCACCAGAGGAATATTGCGACCGTTGAGACTAATAGCTTCGACCACAAATCGACTGCCGAGGTTTGTCGTTTCAAACCGACCGATGACTGGCGTATTAGCAGGTACGATCGTATTACCGCGACTGTCGAGAATTCCCCCTTGCAGCAGCAGCACTTCCTGTCGGCTGGGCTTCGCTTGCAGCCGCAAAGCCCGATCGCCGGGGTATAGCAAACTTAGCTCCCTGCCCGCCGGCAACAAGACATTCGCCCCAGCAGCAGCCTGCAAAGGAGCATTCGATCGTCCGCGAGGAAGTGGTTCACCAAAGGTAAGCGTCCGCTGCTGGGTTGCAGCAGCAGCCGTTATTTGAGGCTCTAGGCGGGGTAGAGCAGCAGCTTGTACTCCACGGCGTTCCTCAAGGCGAACATTGACTAAAGGCACTCTTAGCGGCCGGATTTGGTCATTTGGAGTTGACTGCGGCGAAAAATTGGTAGCGGGATTCCGGGAAGTAGGAGATTCAGCTCGATCGACCTCTGTGGCAGCAGTTGAGTTGGAATCTGTCGGCGGCTGGTTTTGCGGTACTTGTATTGCAGGCTGGGGTTGAGTTTGGGGAGTTTCCACGCTCCGAGTCGGTTCGATCGAAGGGCGTAACACCCAGCGATTTTCTACCCCAATTCTTTGGAATTGAACTTTCCCCCCGCTAAAACCGACTCCGGGAGCCAAATTGACCAGAATTCTCGCCCTTCCCGGTTGAACTTGACTAACCTCCACAGAACGCACTGTGCCTTCTGGGTATAGCTGAGTTGCATCTACTCCGATGTCCGTATTGGGCAAATCCACAGCAATCTGACTGGGATTTAGTAGAGAATACTGGGGCGTCATTCCCTCTGGAAGAGTAATTTCTAGCTGATTTGTCGCCGGATCGAATTTCCAACTTGTGACTGTAGAAGCATTTGCTGGTTCCAGTGTTGCCGGCACCGTCGCAACTGCGGCGACGACTGCTAGACTCAGACTCAGTGAGTCGATCGCAAACAATCCCGCTGATAGAGAATTAACAGTCAATTTTTGTAAGTCTTCTCCAAATCTGGTGAGTAATTTTTTGTATGGCATGGCGGCTGGGTGAAATTTTTGATCGCAAATAGATTATGGATGGGAAAATTGTGCCTTCGGATGACGCTGAAAGTTTAGCATTATGGCGATATGAAAAATTTAACTAAATGGAAATTATTGCGATCGCGCTTCGTTCTTAACAACGAGTGGTGTCAGGTTAGACAAGATGAAATAGAATTGCCAAGCGGACAAATTATAGACGACTTTTTTGTTAATGTCCGACCCAATATCGCCCTAGTATTTGCCACGACAGAGCAGCAAGAACTTGTATTAGTGCGCCAATACAGGCACGGGGTAGGCGAAATTTTGCTGGAACTGCCTGCTGGATCTTTCAACCCTGCTGAAGAGAGCGGCAAATCTGCAGCAGCCAGAGAACTTGCAGAAGAAACGGGATATGTTGCTGAAGAAATTTTGGAACTAGCAACCTTATATGACAACCCTGTAAAAGACA
>JACJNV010000217.1 GCA_014695175.1 Microcoleus sp. FACHB-DQ6
AGGAACCGGCTGAACCCGCGATCGCACCTACTAGCGGCAACAGCTTCAGCAAAGCAGGCGAGTACCGAGACAGCAAAACAGGTATTAACTGCCAGTCGGATCTCAGCGCTAAAGCCGGAATTCCACGCAAAGCTTCGTACAAAACTAATAAATTTTGTTGAAATTGCTGCAATTCTACAGCACCTTGCGGTGCGAACTTAGCTACAGCATCTAAGTAACTTCTCGCATCAGCATAAATCGCTAAACTTCCCTCTGGAAAATGGTAATGCCCCAGCGGATCGTAGGAAATTGCTGCGATCGATTCCTCCAAAACATCAAAAACTTGCCGCAAAGGATTGAACGACCGGGGGTCAGTCAAACCGCAATAAAAAGAAGGCCCCGAATCAAAGTGAAATCCCCGGCGCGAAAAGTTGTGAGCTGCCCCGCCCGCTATTGTATGGCTCTCGCAGACGAGCACCCGCTTGGCGTAACGAGCTAGCATCGAGCCGGCGACTAAGCCCCCAATACCGCTGCCAATTACGATCGCATCAAAGTCTTGCATTTATCAAATGTGGTATAATTGTATTATTTCTTGCTGAGTGTTGACAGGGTATTTTTATGGGAGGAAAACTATGAAAGCTTTATCTATTTTAGATGAAGTTGTTCGCGAATTAGAACAAGACGTGAATCTCTCGCGCATTAAAAAAATAATATTTTTTGCTTGTAAAGAGTCCTGGGAAAACGATCCGGCCCAACTCGCCAGCGCAGATGTAAGGCTTTTAATTGAAGAGCTGTGCGCCAAATACAGCAGGTTAGAAGATATTGAAGCAGTTTTAAATAATATAGTCTCTAAGGTTAATAAAAAAACCGAGTATGCTTTAGTAGCAGACCTCATAGTCTGTCAACTTAGCAGGCTGTATGAATTTGAAGATTTCACCAAATTAGAAATAAACATATCTAGTTTTGGCGGTCAGGAAGCTCCCGCATTTGAAGATCACTTTAGTTCGGAAATACCCAGCAGCAGCGAAGAAAGTGCAAGGAACCCCGGCAAATTATTTGATGTCCGACAAAAAATTTTGCAGCAAACAAATCCGCTGAGGGCGAAAATCCTAATTTTTTCTACTCTTTATCACCAGTTTACTTTTAGCGATCGCGATTGGCTACTGCTGAAAACTCAAGAACTTGACAATCTACTGCGACAACTGTTTAATGTCTGTGGCAGCCTAGCCGAACTCGAATCTCGATTGTACACAACTGCTAGCAATCTTGACAACCGAGATGAAAACGACCAAGCTGCGAGCGTAATCATCAAAGCGATGAATCCTTGTTACGCAAAAATGCAACAGGAAGAACCGGATGAAGCCGAATCTTCCGCTAGCGAAGATTACGATCAGACGCATTTAAACAACAGTGTTTATGAAGAGAGCAAGCTGGTGGACAGGCGCACCGATTATTTTGATCCAGGCGAGATTACTCACATCCTTCAAGCTGCTCCAGCTCACTATCATTATGACCCGCAAAAGAGTTACTTAGTGCCGGACACGGCAGAAACTGTACAGTTTAAAGAAGCCGAAACCAGCAATAATTATGCTACCGATTTCAGACATGAAATGGTAGAAACATTCCCAGTTGCAGAAATGGCGACTATTATCGAAACTTTAGAACCGGCGGCTCCTGTTATTATAAATATTAGCGATTCCATCAAACGCAAGTTGGAATTGGAAGAAGAAATGACAGAATTAGTCAGTCAAAGTGCTAACTCCGCAACGGCGCAAATAGAAAATATATTCACCAAGTTAGAAGCTGCTTTGAACGGAAAATTTTCTACGGGAAGTCCAGAGGAGCGTTTGTACTGGAAATATAAAAATCTCAGAGAGTATGTAGGAAAAGTTCAGAAGTTTACCGATAAATTGCTGGAAATTTTGAGCGAATTGGAGTCAAAAGAAAGCGGTAAATATCCTTCTGAAATCACCGAAGGCCTGGATGACAATATTTTAGACATACCGCAGGAAAACTCTAGCCATAAAGCAAATCAGTATCAGCTTCTGGAAATGGCAAAGCAAGGCAAACCAAAGGCGATCGCCCAATTGATTAATCAATTGCTACAGCCTAAAGGAATTGCTGCTACAGCGGGATTTAAAGACGGTTGGCTCCATGTTATTCTGGAGTCGGCTGAAGTACCAAACCAACAGGCGACAGCTACATACATTCACAAAAAACTGTGTACTTTAAAATCCAAATATCTTACTCATGTGAAAATTCACGGGCGACAGTTAGGCAGCAAAACAGTTTTTTGGACTCAAGAATTTGTCAATCAAACTCATTAAATGCCCCGACTAAAGTCTGAGGCTACACAAAGTAAGTCGGCCTGCGTCAACTGAAATTCAAGAAATTTCATCAAATTTCTCAGACTCAAGTCTGGGGCTACAAAAACTAAGTCCGCCTGTGCGAACAGAAATTTAAGCAGTCTAGAAATAGCAGATTGTACCTAATTAACAACAAAAACAAATATGAATGCCAGCGAAATTTTAAGGCGATATACATCAGGAGAACTAGATTTTCAAGGTATGAATCTCCGAGGCGTATACCTGAGCGGTGCTGATTTAATTGGCGTCAATTTAAGCAGTGCTGACCTCTGGGGTGCAAACTTAGCGATGTCGTACCTGAGCCGAATTAACCTTCAGCGCGCAAATTTAACTAATGCAAAGTTGTGCGGTGCTAACTTAAATCAGGCCAACTTGAGCGGAGCAAATTTGTCCGATGCAGACTTCCACGGAGCGACTTTGCAAGGTGCAGACTTTCGCAAAGCCAACATTTCTTTGGCAGTTTTTATTGATGCAAATTTGAGCGATGCAGATATGCGAGGTGTGAATTTGCAAGGTGCAGATTTGCGCGGGGCGTGCTTGCGGGGTGCAAATTTGCGGAAGGAGCTGCGGATTTTTGAGGGTGCAAATTTGCGGGGTGCAAATTTGCAAGGTGCAGATTTGCGGGGCGTCAATTTGCAAGGTGCAGATTTGACTAAAGCTAATCTCAGTCACGCTAATTTGACTGAAGCATTTCTGGGAGAAGCAAATCTGACTCAGGCAAATTTGAGCGAAGCTATTTTAGATGGTGTATTTTTGACTGAAGCAAATTTGGTAGAAACTAATTTTTCCTGGGCTGTAATGGCCAATGCTAAGTTGGAAAGAGCTGTGTTACTTGATGCTGAATTGGCTGGCGCTAATTTGCGCGGTGCATTTATGACTGATGTTAAGTTGAGCAATGCTAATTTAATCATGGCTGACTTGAGTCGAGCTAATTTGGTGCGGGCTGATTTGAGTAGAGCTAATTTTAATCAGGCAAATTTGAGTGAAGCTGATATGACTGATGCTTACCTGGCTAGAACAGATTTGCGGGAGGCCATTTTGCACCGCACAACTTTGATTAGGGCAGATTTGAGCACTGCTAATTTATCAGGTGCTCAATTGCGCGGTACAATCATGCCGAATGGAGAAATGCACCTCTAATTACTTGTAGTAGCAATTTAAGGCGGTCGCCAAAATAGTTAATCTTCGACCCTGTGATTTAACAATTATGAGTAAAAATAAGGTTGGTAGGAGACCCGTCATTAATTTAATAGTTAAAGCCATTTTGTAGAATTCAAAAGGGGAGGGCAATGCTGTGTTAGATACAGGAAAAATTTTACAAGAACGTTATCAATTGCAACAGCGTTTAGGACGCACAGCGGCCGGTCATCAAACTTGGCTAGCAGTAGATTTAGAGTCTCAAGAACAGGTGACGCTGAAAATGTTAGCTTTTAGCCCGGAAATGCACTGGGAAGAACTCAAGCTTTTTGAAAGAGAAGCACAAGTTTTGCAGGCGCTAAATCATCCCCGCATTCCTTGCTATCGAGATTATTTTTCCCTAGAGCGGGAAGCCGGAGCAGGATTGCCTTGGTTTGGGTTAGTGCAAGATTATATTCCGGGATTTTCACTTCAGGAATTGTTAGAAAAAGGCAAGAAATTTTCAGAAAAACAAGTACGAAAAATTGCCACTGAAGTGCTGGAAATTTTAATTTATTTGCATGAATTAAGCCCCCCTGTTTTGCACCGAGATATTAAGCCGAGTAATTTAATTTGGGGGGAAGATCAGCACGTTTATCTGGTAGATTTTGGTGCGGTACAAGCTCAAGCGGCGGTGACAGGTGTAACGTTTACAGTGGTAGGAACGAGTGGCTATGCACCCTTAGAACAGTTTTGGGGGCGGGCGGTGGCGGCTTCGGATTTGTATGCTTTGGGAGCTACTTTAATTCATTTGTTAACGGGGATGACTCCTGCGGATTTGCCACAGAAAGATTCTCGGATTCAGTTTAGCGATCGCGTGAGTGTGAATTCCAGTTTGGTAAGCTGGATTGAGAAGATGACGGAAATCGCCTTAGAAAAGCGTTTCAGCAAGGCTATAGACGCTTTAGCAGCTTTGAAATCGGGAAACATACAAGGGGCTAATATTCAAATTGCGACTGTTTGGAAAATTGCTAAACCCCGTCACAGTCGCATTCAACTTAGCAAATCAGCAACGGAGTTAAACATTAAAATTCCGTCTACTTTAGTCAGAAAGCCTTTTTCAGTTGCTGTTAGAGGAATAGTAGTTTTACTGCTACTGGTGCCAATGATTTTAGTATTTTCTATCAGGGTAAATTCACCTCTTGGATTAGGATTGTTTACGATTATGGCAAGTCTATTAGTATATTTTTTGGGCAATGGTAATAAAATTACATTTAACCGGAACTACTTTAAACTGGAACATCAGATATTTGGTTCGAGTTATTTACAACAAACTGGGGAAATTTCGGAAATTTTGGGTACTTTTATATATACCCTGGCTGAGGGAAATCAAATCAGGATTCGTTCAGGTAACGAGAGGGGAACTTACTTTTATACTTTAGCAACAAATTTGAAAGAGGTTGAGGCGGCTTGGTTAGCGCAAGAAATTCAAGATTGGTTAAATTTAAGATAAATTTTTGTAGGGCGAAGCCTTGGTGATTAATTTTTTTGTAGAATAGACACCTCGCAACTAAAAATTGGTGGCGCCCTCACTTCTTATAGGGTGTCTAAAATACAGCAGATTCCAGGTTCATTAAGTACAGTAGCAACAGCTTGTAAACCAGACTGCTCGATCAAAAAAATGATGCTACTTTAAAATAGTTATGCCAAGGCTTTCCAAAAAATACCCGAATCAAAGTCAGTATATCTTATTACGCGATCGCCCAAAAAACATTGAATTTTAATTCAAATTTATCCCTTCACAGGCAAAACGATCGCAAACTCAGTGCCAACTCCAGGCTCGCCATTCACCTCGATGCTTCCGCCATGTTTCTCTACCGCAATCTGGTGGACAATTGCCAACCCCAATCCTGTTCCCTTTCCGACACCTTTCGTCGTGAACAAATGGTCGAATATCTGCTGTTTAACTTCCTCTTTGATTCCGGTGCCGTTATCAGCAATTTGAATTTTAATGTACCCCTCGCCGACTATATCCGTGCAAATCGTGATGCGGTTGGGATTGGCGGTAATTTCGCTAAAACTGCGGCCTATATTTGACTCTTCTAAGGCATCGATCGCATTGGCAAGCAGGTTCATGAAAACTTGATTCAATTGACCGGGAAAACATTCAATTTTAGGGAGATTGCCGTATTTAGTTATCACTTCGATCTGCGGGCGGTGTTCGTTGGCTTTGAGGCGGTGTTTCAAAATTAAAATAGCGCTATCAATGCCTTCGTGAATATTAAAAGGAACTTTGTAGTCTTTGTCGCCTCGGGAGAAGGTACGCAAACTGTTGCTGATGCTGCAAATGCGCTCGCACCCGAGTTGCATTGAATCAATCATCTTCGGTAAATCTTCCAAAAGATAATCAAGGTCTATCTCTTCGGCGTGGTCTGCTATTTCCGATTGCGATGCAGCGGAGCGATACAATTCTAAGTGTTCGATAACATCTTCCAAACTTCTTTTACCTTCGTTTAAATTGCCAGAAATAAACCCAATCGGATTGTTAATTTCGTGGGCGACTCCGGCGACTAAATTACCCAAGGCCGACATTTTCTCATTTTGCACGATTTGCAGTTGTGCTTGTTGTAAATTTTTTAAAGTTCGTTCGAGCTGTTGATTTTGCTCTTGCAAAAGTTCCGCTGCTTGCTTGCGCTCAGTGGCATCAACACCCAAACCAATAATCCCGATTGTCTCGCCCTGGGAATTTTTTAACTGGACTTTGGTGATTTCTAAATAGTGTAGTTTGCCATCCACAAGTCTGAGAATTTCGCTGGAGTAATGCGGCAAATCTTGAGCAAGGCAGGCGGCATCTGAAACCAGACAGCCCGCTGCATTCTCCCCCAGTAGATCTTTATAATGATCGACAGCTAGGAAATCGCTCAGAGGCACACCCACATCTTGAGAAAATGTCTTGTTCAAAAACTGTACTTTACCACTGGGATTCACCATCCAAATCCAAATCGGAGCGACATCAAGAATCGCTTGGAGCATTTTCTTCTGATCGGCAAGCTGAGCTTCGGTTCGGCTAATTTTTACTAGCGATCGCTCTAATTGTTGGTTGTAATCCTGATATTTTTTATATAGCAGAGCATTTTGCAAACAGATGGCTGCCTGGGAACACAGGAGATTGAGAAGTTGCAGGCGATCGCGGGTAAAAACTTTTGGGGTTAAGCGGTTTTCCAGATACAAAATGCCGACTAAGTTGCCTCGATCGAGAATCGGCCAACACAACAGGCTCTGCGGTTGGTATTTGAGGATGTAGGAGTCGGAATCCCAATCACGTTGTTGAGCCAGATCCCGAACAATCACAGGTTTCAATAAATTTTTAACGCAGTCAACAATTTTGAGGGGCAAGATATCTCTGTTTTCATCGAGTGTTGCGGATGATAAGTCGATCGCCCACTCGACTCCCGAATTGTCGATCGCGCTGGTAGCCGCGATTTCCCATTGATTGCCGTTTGGCAAAATCAGCGCTCCTTTGTCAGCTCCTGTATTTTTCATCGCCAGTTGCATCAGTTTGGCAATCAGTCGATCGAGTTCTCTTTCACTAGAGAGCGCTTGACAAGCTTTTAGCAGTGTCGAAAAATTCCCGAAATCTGAGACGCTCGCCGAAACAGACGGATGAATGGATGGATGAATGGATGGATGAAGCGATTGATTTGGCCCCGCAGGTGTTGGAAAATTTGCTAATGGATTTGCAGGAAGTTTTGCGGGTTCTAAAATCGGTTTTAATAATTGAGGATAACGTTTTTCTAAGTCATCAATTTTTGCTCTATCTCCCCAGCGGACATAGCAATCATAGGCATCTATCATGTAGAGTCGGGCAATTTTTTCTCTTCCCAATGACAGGTAAAACTTAGCAGCGAGTTCGCCGGCCAGAGCTTCTTCATTGACATATTCGTTAGCTTTAGCTCCGGTAATAGCTCGATCGTACAGTTCCATTGCTTCGGCTGTCTGTCCCAAAACGCCCAGCAATTCTGCCTCAACCAGATCGAACTTGTGTTGGTAATTGATCGGCGTATGGTGCGCGAATTCTTTGAGTTTTTTCTGACTAGCCCCAACGCGCTTAAGGATTTGTTGGCGCTCCGCCGGTGCGGCATCTGCATAGATTGCCAAATCTGCCAGCGCATCATAAAAGTCGTGCATCATCGTTACTAGCATCAAAACACAATTCCCAAGATAAGGTTTGCCTCCATTTCCCCTGTCGATTGGCTACGGATTACGGCGCGAATATATCCCGAATCCGTGGCCTCTTTTTGCTAAAATTTCTACACCTCCATGTGGCAGATAACAGTTAAGATTAATTGAAAGATTGGAAGGTTTAATGTATTTGTAAATAACCGGCCTGCGTTCGAGTTCGTCGAGAATGTCTGTGCGGTTGAGGACTATTTCTACCCATCCAATTAACGGTCGCTAATGCAACTTTTTTGGATTTTGGCAGCACCGCGTCCCGGAAATCCTCAGCTACAACGACGTAGGTTTGAGAATTTTAGCGGCGGGTGGTTGGTCTTTCTCGGACACGAACCGATCGATAGCCGATCGAGAATCTGTGTACAATTGCGCGATCGGGCGATATCCCGGTATTACCGCAGTCAAATCTACTACATCTACTGTTGCGTTCATATCGGCTGACCTCAACTCCGACATTAGCTTGACAAAACTTAGTGTATCTATCTTAGGGCATAAACCGCATAATTTTTGATCGCCCGATCGAAAATTCTAATTGTCTGTTAATGAACAACATTTTATACTTTGGCGCTCGCGATTAAAGCTTTTTACTTACGTATAAGTTTCTCCTGTTAATCTCAAATGCAATTCAATGAACGCGAAATACCGTATAAACACCGCAGTTTCCTGTCTTGAAAAATACAATGGGTAATTAATTGAATTTAATATAGCTCGATCGCCCAAATTTCCGCGAAGCGGCTCAAAAAGTTAATACCTTAAAAAGTCCAAATACAATCTATAGAAATTATAAAGAATCCGTCGTGAAAGCAGTGGCACTCTAGTCCCCTCTAGAAAAGGACAGAATCGTTGCATTGTGGTGAAACTCCCCCTCCACTCTACTTCCGGCCTAATAGCCCTGCCAGGGGTTAAAACCAAATCAAATAGTAATAGGCAGTAGTCTTCACATGACTTTACGTAGATTCCGACAGAGGTTAAAACCCCTGTCGGAATCTAGCTTCCTGAGAAGGAAACAGCGTTATTTGAATTTAGTCGATCGCGTCTGCCGCTGTTTCTGCCACTCGTTGAGTTATGTCAATATCTCGATTCACTTTCTAGCAAATATTCTCCGAGGCATCTTCAGCGTTCTATCTGGCATCTCGCGCTGCATCATTGATATTTTCTTGGCCGCCGCTGGTACCATATCTCAGCGACTCAGTACCCTCTGCTGCTCTTTCTTTGGCTCCCGCAGTGGCTTCTTTAACAATATCTTTTGCTCCCTTCAAGCCTTCGCGAGTGTTTTCTTTAAGATTAGCAAAGCCTTGTTTGGTTTTGTCGCCAAAGTTATCAGCTTTGCTCTGGGCGGTGCTAGCATCTTCCTTCACCTTGTTCCCAATTTGGCCGAGTTTGTCAGGCGCGTCGTCCGCTACCCGCCGCACGTTTTCGCCTACATTGCTGCTAGATTTGGTGTCAATGCGGTGCTGCGCTTGCTCTTTGAGAAGCTGAGCTTTTGCTTCTTCTGTTGTTACCTTTTTGTTTCTGGGATCGACATCGCTGTAGTCGTTCATGCCGCCTTTGAATTCGGAAGTTACAGCCCCTGAAGGCACTTCTTCTCTAATTTGGTCGGCAGTTTTTCCTATCCTCGCATCACCTTGTCCTGCGATTACATCAGTTTTTCCTGCCGTCACATCAGGGCGGCTGCAGGCCGTACTCACTAATACTAAAATGCCAGCCAGAAACACTGTTAAAATTTGTACAGCTCGAATTTTTTTCACAAATGCAGTTAGTCTCTTCATAAAAATGCTCCTTTCTATTGTGATAGGCTCAAATGCCTGGTGGTTCTGTAGATGGTTAGCATTACAAAATTAGGCACTTAAACACTTTTTTAGTTTACGAAGAGAAACAGGAGCTTTTCATCTATCTCAAGTTAGATTTCTCAAGTTATAGTACAAGGAAGAAGGAAGAACGAATGGACAATCCTCAATCTTCTACCAATTATTAAAAATCTCAGCACCCCGCGCCCGACACGGCAATGTCCTTTCCCTATAGGGCTGTTTGGTTTTCCGTGCCGGCAGTATATATTGAAATGTTTTGCATTTTCGGCTCAAAAAAAACCTTCTAGTCAGGAACTAGAAGGAAGGTGGTGTATGATCTCAAGTACAACAAGGTCTTTAATCGCAATTGTGGCGACACATCGCGATCGCACACATCTGTCTAATGGCTGAAAGTATCTGTACAGTTGCTAAGCATTTTGAATCGCTGTTTTTAAACTCTTGCAGAATTCGCCTATCGCCTCTAAACCCTGTTCTGGAGTGCCTTCACCCAAGCGTTTGACAAAAGCACTGCCAACAATCGCAGCATCTGCACCCCATTCTTTCACTTGGCGAGCGTGTTCGGGTTTCGATATACCAAACCCGACACCGATGGGTTTGTCGGTGACGGCGCGGAGTTCTTGCAGCAACTCTTTTGCTCTCGTTTCTAAGCCTTCGCGTACTCCCGTAACCCCCGTCACGCTGACTAAGTAAATAAATCCTTGAGACTGACGAGCGATCGCTTCTATACGACTTTTGGGACTTGTGGGAGCCACTAATAATGTTAGTTCAATCCCTAATTTGTTGGCAGGTTGGATGAGACTGTCGGCTTCTTCTAAGGGCAAGTCTGGTACAACCAATCCCTGAACTCCAGCACTTTTGATTTGCTGCAAGAAGGTTTCTATACCTCGGTACAAAATCGGGTTGTAGTATGTGAAGAGAATGATGGGCGATCGCAAATTCGGACTAACTTTCGCTACCATTTCCAGCACCGTATCTAACCGCGTTCCCCGCTGTAGCGCCCTTGTAGCAGCGGCTTGAATCACCGGCCCGTCAGCTAGCGGGTCAGAATAGGGAACGCCAAGCTCGATCGCGTCTGCACCGTTATCATCCAAAATTTGCAGTGCTTTAGCCGTTGTCTCCAAGTCTGGGTCACCAGCAGTAATAAAAGGAATCAATGCACATTCGTGGTTCTTGCGTAACGTTTCAAAACAATTAGAAATAGTCATTAGTTATTAGTCATCAGTCATTGGTTATCAGTCATCATACATAGGATTTCCCCTCGCTCGCTCGCAATCAAATTTGTTTGTAGTGAGGAATTCCTTCCTCATAAAACTCCCTCGGACTGAAGTCCTCACTACAAACCTATTGCGCTTATCTTAGGGAACGTGATATCAGTCATCCATCATTAGTTAGCCGTCAATCTTACTATTCATGAGTTGTTATTCCCCAGTCATTAGTTCAGAGTTTATTGCTAATAACTAATCACTAATAGCTCACTAATAACTAATAACTGAGAACTAACGACTATTGACTAATTATCTTTTTCCTGCTCAATTTCGGCTTGAAGTTTGGCTAATTCTTCAGGAGTGAGTTCATCGAGCTGCTTCTGCAAGACAGCTTCTTTGTAGTCTTGCAATTGCTGGCTGTAGGTCATATTTTGAGTCAGTGCTCGAAATAAATAAGTCACCAGCCAGCCAATCAAGCCGGCGACCAAAAATAACTGGCTCCAAATCCCTGCATTCATGCTGTCAAGTCCGGCGAATTGCAGTAGCAAGTAGACCAACCCACCTGCTACAAAAAAGCCGATACTGATTCCAATTACGTCAATACGTCGCATTTAGGCTTCTATCTGCCGCCGTTTGGGCCGAAAATTCAAAAACGGAGCTAGGAGAAACATACCCGGGAAGAAGAAGAACATCAAGAAGTACATGAAGCCGCGCTCAAAAGAGGTAGCGATGTACCAGCGGCTGTTCAGGTAAGCGTAGGTGGCGGCGGGTACTACCAGGAGGTAGGCTCCTGCCAAGACGGCGTAAAGCAGTAAGGTAATATACATAGATTTGCTTTAGGGGAATAATAACACGGGTAAGTCAGTTGACACGCTCCGTTAGCTGGTTAACTATTGTACCGCTTGGGGAGATCCAGCGCGACTTTTGGAAATTTTTTGATTAGGGGTTGCGTAAATTGGGGTTTTGGCTGTAGAATAAAAGGCTGTTGCTGTTAATGGCTCGAAACCACAACAGCTTGACAAAAAGGGGGCGTGGCGGAATGGTAGACGCTACGGACTTAAAATCCGTTGACCCGAAACGGTCGTGTGGGTTCAAGTCCCTCCGCCCCCATCCATTTCAATCATTTGTGATATCAATTCTGGTTGCACCGGAATGATTGTTGACTGTTGAGTGTTGATATCGTTTCCGGTTGCACGAGCGACATGATATAGAGGACATGGCAGTGCCGTGTCCTCGGTATCATTCCGGTGCAACCGAAAACAATATGATTCAAGGGTTTCAGATTTATTGTCACCAATCGTTGTGTTTTTCGCTCAATTTTCGCGCTAATGGTTTTCTAGTATTTCTCAAACCGCCTCTATATCTGCCAACTTCGCCCCGGACTTTTTACGTCGGGCCTTCAATTGGTTGAGCAAGTCGGCTGGTTTTGGAAATGGGGCGACGGTGGGAACCGATTTTTTATCTTCATCCCGATCGCCCCGCGTGATATTACGCAGCAACTGGCAAAGTAATCACAAATTCCGTGCCCTGTCCTATTTGAGAATTTACCTCAATTTTGCCTTGATGCTTGGCAAGGATTTGATAGGAAATAGCCAATCCTAATCCAGTACCTTTGCCGATCGACTTTGTAGTAAAAAATGGGTCAAATATCTGTTGGGCACTTGCGGACGCAATTCCGGGCCCGTTATCCCGAATCTTGACGGTGACAGTATTGTCGGCTGTAATTTCCGTGCTAACCCAAATCGTTGGCGAATAGCCTTTGTCTTCCTTTTTTACCTCCTCCAGCGCATCTATTGCATTGCTAATAATATTCATAAATACTTGATTCAGTTGCGCGGGATAGCACTCAAGCGCAGGCAACTTGCCGTATTGTTTAATAACTTGAATACCTTGTTTGAGCCGGTGATTGAGAATTACGAGGGTGCTATCTATTCCTTCGTGAATGTCGGCCGATCTCATTTTTCCGTCGTCCGATCGCGAAAAATTCCGCATGGATACGACAATTTCGCGAATGCGATCGGCTCCCATTTTCATCGAAGAGAGGGTTTTTGGTAAATCTTCTCTGAGAAATTCGAGTTCAATGTCTTCGATGCGCTCTAGAATGGCATCTGGTGGGTTGGGATAATATTCTTGATAGAGAGTTACCAAACCTGCCAAATCTTCGATGTATTGGTTAGCATAGTCAATGTTGCCCCCGATGAAGTTGACGGGATTGTTGATTTCGTGGGCTATCCCTGCAACCATTTGACCGAGAGATGACATTTTTTCGGTCTGAATTAATTGGGCTTGAGTTTGTTTGAGTTCTTGTGTATATTCGCTAACTCGCTGAATCAATTGATTGAAAGAGATCGCTAAAACTCCGATTTCGTCGTCTGTTGTGACTGGTACTTGCAGGTTAAAATTCGATTCGCGAGCGACTTGCTGAGCCACATTAGTAACGGTTTCGAGGGGTTGGGCGATCGCGCGGCTGGTTTTGTCCGCCAGCGCGACGGCGATGAGTGCTGAAATTAGCATACTTCCGAGAATAATTCGGTTTCGCAAATTTTCAGCTTGTTCTAATGCTTTGATTCCTTGCTGTTTGTGAGTTTCTACTGTAGAAATTAGCTCGGTTAAACTTTGAGCAAGGTTATCTAGTACGATCGCTTCTTGGCCGCTGCTAGTCCTCAACATTTGTAGCTGTGCGGACTCGATGCTGTTGGGAGGCAAATTCCAAACTTCCGCTTGTTTTAACTGCAATTTAATTAGCTGACCGTAGTAATTAATGACGAGGGCAGATTTCTTCAAGTGAGCCTGCAATGCTGCCTGTTCTGTTGCTAGTGTATTGGGATTTTCTCGTGCGAAAGATTCAATTTCTGAAATCAAAACTTTCGCCTGATTGATTTGCCCGAAAAACCGATGTTGTTCGTATTTCAGCCACACCGTGTTTCCCAAAACGACTGGCAATCTCGCCGCGTGCGATCGCGCTTCAAATACGGTATTTTGCAAATTTTGCAGCATTTGCTGCTGCTGCCCAGCAACATTCACCTCAACTAAAGCTTGCTTGCGAAAGTAGTCTCCCAATCTCATTCCCGCACCAGTCCCCAAAATCGCTATGCCGATAGCTAAAGCATAACCGTAGCTAATTTTTTGGCTGATTCGCAAATGGTTGCATCCTCCCTTTAGCCCCGTTAGATTAATACTTGAAGTCGGTAACAAAGGTTTTTGAGCATAGTGCTCTTGCTCTACTTTGCTATTTTTGGACTGAGTGTGGGTAAATAATAACATTAAAACGTCCTCCCAAACAAATCAGGAGTAATTGAGCGAAGAAAAGCAGAATGCACTTATGCTGAAGGCGGAAAGCAGTTTTGAGTGTTTAATTTGGAATTTGGAAATCTTTAACTCAAAACTTAACTCTTCCCCTAGTATCTCTGTTTTTATACTACAGTGTTTGTGATCTCTATCAACAATTTATGTGATTATACCCAAATTTCCAAAATTTATGGTAACAACGATTAGCATTTTTAGTCAGTTGGGACACAAGGCCCAACTACGGGTTCTCCCCGTTTTTCTTTTTTTGCCAGTTCTAGGTTTAATTCCAGCACTTTTGCTAAAATATCGTCGCTGTCAGTAAATCCGTAAGCTTGCATTACTTCGCGATCGAGCTTAGCAGGAAGTTTATAAAGTTGACTTGTTGGTTATTCAAAAAAAATATTGTAAAGTTGAGTAATTCCCTACTGCTTGGCGGACATTTGTTGAGTGCGGTACAGTGAAGTAGTAAGCTCGAAGCGCGATCGCCTTTCTCATTCCTAAACGTTTTCCATTTTAATACTGTAGCAGCTTCAATATGACTTAAATTATTCAGTTTATAATGAGGTTAACTTGACCAAAAAATAAGTACAAAATACTTCCTTGGCTCGCCAGGGACTTAAGTCCCTGTCTAATAGCAAAAGTAGGTTGAAACCGACTGAAATACTAACTAATTTTTCCGTCCTATGCAAGAGGACTTCAGCTTTGAGGCAGGGGTTCAAACCCCTGCTTGAGTGTCGGACTGGATCAGTGACCGATCATCCAAGGTCGTCCCCCTCGGTGTTCGCGATTCCGCTGCGGTTTAGGTTCCTCAGAACGCTTAACTACCTGCGGTTCCCGATTTTCTTGACCTTTCAACCGCAGCTTTCCAGTTAGAATCATCGGCGGCGAAAAGATGCGTTTAGCAACTGTTTCGCAACTCGGGCAAAGCACCGGTGTATCTGCTTCTGCAAGAGGGCGCCACTTATCAAAAGTGCCGCAAGTTTCACACTTAAAATCGTAAAGAGGCATATCAATTTTTGATGGTAATTTTGGATGCAAGGACTAGGCGGCGGACAGCGCCCGCCCTACTAATTGAGGACTTACGCAAGAAAGCAATTTTTAGACTATTTGTGTGGGTAAGGTGCGCTTCGGCGCACCCTACAAAAGCGAATCTGTGCGTAAATCCTGTAATTAAGATGGCAGAATATCCATCTCGAAAATTTCTGTCGGTAAAGCAATCGTGCAGCAAGCATTGGGAATATCCACAATGCCGCTGATGCGACCCTCAACCGGAGCACAGCTTAATAGCAAATACGCTTGTTCCCCGGTAAAACCAAACTTTTTCAAATATTCGATCGCATTCAAACAAGCTCGGCGATAAGCAACGTGGGCATCCAGATAATACTGCTGACCCGTAAATTCATCAACAGAAATCCCTTCAAAAACGAGGTACTCAGAATAGCGGGGTTCCACCGGCCCGGGTTTGAAAATCGGGTTGACCATCGCGTATTTATCCATGCCACCTTTGATAATATCAACGTGGAGGTCGATGTACCCCGACATTTCAATTGCCCCGCAGAATGAAATCTCCCCGTCTCCTTGAGAAAAGTGAATATCTCCCATCGAAAGTTTCGCGCCTTCGACATAAACCGGGAAATAAATTCTCGAACCCCGCGACAGGTTTTTAATATCGCAATTGCCGCCGTGTTCCCGGGGAGGAACTGTGCGCGCCGCTTCTGCGGCTACTCGCTCGAATTCTGCCCCTTGCAGCGACCCCAAAACTGCATTCTTGGGGTTCGGCAGTGCTGCTAAAGGTGGCACTCTATCGGGATTTGTTGCTACTAATTCCGCTTCCCGTTTGTTCCATTTATTCAACAATTCCTGAGAAGGAGCGCAGCCGATTAAACCCGGATGAGTAATCCCCGCAAACCTGACTTTTGGTATGTGTCGGGAAGCGGTATAAATTCCCTGAAAATCCCAAATTGCTTTAGCAGCAGTTGGAAAATGTTCAGTCAAAAAACCGCCGCCGTTTTCTTTAGCAAAAATTCCCGTAAAACCCCATTC
>JACJNV010000218.1 GCA_014695175.1 Microcoleus sp. FACHB-DQ6
CATCTGCGTTCAAACCCTTAGACTGCTGAAAGGCACGAACCGCCGATGTAGTGCGAGAGCCATAGGTACCGTCGATCGTCCCCACCTTGAAACTGTGCACCTGCAACCGTTGCTGTATGGCTGCCACTTCTGGCCCGTCAGCTCCCGCCGAGATAGTTTTTTCCTTTCTCACTGGCTGCTCGCCCGCGTAAAAAGGCTTGTGAAACATATCTCCTTGGGAATTTCCCTCGGGCGATGCTGACGCACCCGGATCGGCGGGAGCCGTAAAGTCTCTGCGGTACTGTTCCTGCACCAAGGGCTCGGTGTCAAAAGCAGCAGTTGCCTTTTTGGTCAAGGCGGGAACGAGCAGAGCCATCAAGCTGAAAATCGTAACAGTAGTCACACGCATAAATTTCATCCTGTTAGTGAGGTTTGACAAGGTTTCGCTGATTTCATGTTTCTAAATCTAATTGTATTACCCGGACTGCTTTCTGAAACATATAGCAAAAGGAAGAAGGAACAAGACCATTTCACTTGGCGATCGGGTAACAACAAGTCCGAGGGAAGGGGTAATAGACCGGATTGGTTTGGGCCATTAATAACGTCCTAAGCGTCGGGCGCGGTTGCTATATCTGGTGCAGCTTCTAGAAGTTCGGCAATAGTGACAGCGGCACTCAGGAGTTACGAGTTGGAAGTTACGAGGTAGAAGTAGGGGCCGGTTCGCACTATTCCTATAAACCCGGTTGATTCCGAGATTTTTTGTTACCAAAGCCAATATTTTTCCTAGAAACCGCGTTTCTTAGCCTCAGTCCTCTTGTACAAAACCTGCTATCATTCACCAATATTTACGGGCGGGTTGTGTCAAAAGTTGAGCCATGAAAGACCTAGTTTTTCCCTTGAACCAGCCCGTAATATCATTTCCGGTTACACCGGAATGATGTTGACGGTTGACTGTTGACTGTTGACTGTTGACGCCGTGAACAGTCAACAGTGAACCGTCAACAGTCAACTCGAATTTACTATTCCGATGCTAACGGATTTGATATAAAAAGCAAAAATCGTCACTTATCGGTTCGCGTGTTCTGCCAATAAAGCCTTCGCTTTCGGCTTGTAAATCAGATAAAACAGCGATTCTATGTAGCGGAGCATATCTTCGCGTTCTTCCTTGGACGAGTAGTTCCAGAAACCGTAAGTCCGCGCCAGAGTCAGCAGCTTGGTAGTGTGAATTTTCCAGGTATACGTGCTGTAAACTCGGTCAATTCCTCGCGTTGAAATTTCATACCAATAGTTGGGATTGTGTTCGCACTTCGATAAAAAATCTAGAATTTTTTGGGCAGTATCCTCGTGGTTGGTCGGGTTGATATAAAACCCATTTACGCCATCTTGAATAATTTCCAGCGGCCCACCAAACTGCGTCCCGAAAGTGGGAATGCCGGTAATCATTGCTTCGAGAATTGTCAAGCCGAAAGCTTCAAATAATGCTGGCTGAACAAATATACCTTGGGCGTCGGCGATTACCCGGTAGATTTCGCCGGACAGGCTTTTGGAAAGCCTCACTCCCAACCAGCGAATTTTACCGTGAAGGTTGTATTGGTCGATAATTGCGTAGAGCTTTTTAATTTCTTCTGCTTCTTCGTAGTCTTCGGTGTCTTCGACCCGCAACTTGCCAGCTACTAGAATTAAGTTGCATTTTTCTTGCAATTCCTGGCTTTTTCCAAACAATTCTGCTAAGCCTGTCAGGTTTTTAATGCGATCGAGCCTGGCCATGGAAAATAAAGGCCGCTTGTGCGGGTCGTCGAGTTTTCCAAAGACTTGTTCCGGATCTTCTAGAGTAAAAAGCAATTCGTTGAGCCGATCGCGATCGCCTTGCACCCGGTCTTCGATCCGCGTGTAGGGAAAGTAGACACTTTCATTAACTCCCGGCGGCACGACGTTGAATTTAGGGCTGAACAGTTCAATCCCGTTCACAACGTGGTACAAATCCGGCATGGTAAAACAATGGTAAGATTCGTACTGACCGACACTATCGGGTTGGCCCACAATCTCTTGATAAGTGCTGCTGACAATACAATTAGCTGCATTCATGGCAATTATATCAGCAGTAAATTGCAACGAAAAATGGTATTTGTCCTCTGATTCTTGCCAGTAGAGATTGCTGAACAAATATTTAGATTTTTCCAGCGCATGGGCAATATTGCACTGAGTAACTTTTAGTTTGCGAGACAGCAAAAAGGCTACCAAGTTCCCGTCGGAATAGTTGCCGACAATTAAATCTGGCTTGCCCTGAAACTCAGCCAGAAGTTCTTTTTCTGAATCGATCGCGTAAGTTTCCAAATAAGGCCAAATCTCGAATCTAGAAATCCAATTTTGAGTCAGTTTGGGATTGAACTCCCGGAAGGGAACGCGCAAAATCCAAGCATTTTCTGTGCCGTGAACTTTTTCCAAACGTTCGTTGCAGCGGGTACCGTCGCTGTTAGGAATTAACCGGGTGAGAATAATTACTTTAGGTTTGACTCCTAAACTATCGAGACCTGCAAGATGAATATCTTCTTGCAGTTGTTTCTCTAAACTCTTGGCTTGATCGAGGACATAAACTACCTGCCCTCCCGTATCCGGCCGCCCCAAAACTCCCTCTTGGCCAAACCAGCCGTGAGGAGAAACGAGGACGATTTTGAAAATCATCGGGATGCGAGAAATAAATGCTTCTAGCGTTTGGGGATCTGGCGAATCAATTAATTCGTCAAGAATTCCTAGGGTTTCATGTACGCGGGCTGCGGTATTTCCCCAACCTGCCTCGAAACCCATCAATTGCAACACGAGTCGAAATCTCTCGTAGCCTTCTTCTTCAGAAAGATCGCTGACAAAGGTGAGGGCTTTTTTGACTTGTTCTGAAAGTTGTTGTTGGGATTTAATGCGATCGTTAATTAGCAATTGTACGCCGTTGTAGCGGTGAAGGCGCAAGAAATTAAATAGAGTTTCCTGCCACTGTCTGGCATCTTGAAACAGTTTGCTGGAGAGATATCGGTTGAGGAATTGTACTCCTTTGCCGATGTTTTTGGGGTCGCGAATTGTGGGGGAGTAGTCGTAAAACGGGCCGAAATCTAGTTCGAGAATGTCGCCTTCTTGGGGGTGAAAATGGTTGACGAAGCGATCGCGCACGTCGAGCAATTCTTGCACTGTCATCTGCTCAACAGTCAAGTCGTCTGCAACTCGCACTATTTCCATACTAGCAATTTTTGGCCG
Source organism: Microcoleus sp. FACHB-DQ6 (assembly GCA_014695175.1). Taxonomy (GTDB): domain Bacteria; phylum Cyanobacteriota; class Cyanobacteriia; order Cyanobacteriales; family Microcoleaceae; genus Microcoleus. Next base: position 3,223 of record JACJNV010000218.1, read on the forward strand.
CAGCAGGACGCAAAGGCTGCCATCTTCAAGAATAATTTCCTGAAGGTAGTAAATCAGTTTGCTTAAAAGAGAAGATTGATGGAACTGTTCGGGCTTTTCGTATTTGGTGCAGTAGGCGGCAAAAGCGTTAACTATGTCGTTTCGCAGTAAATATTTCTTTCCCAAAGCGCCTAAATCGCTGACAAACTGACGCAACTCGGTTTTTTCGTCGCTGGCGATCACAGCCTGAAAGAGTTCAGACATACATACTCCCTTATTTAAGACTTTTGATTTCCGCTGTAAAATTAGGCGATACTCAAACCGTATCGCCTTTTTTTTTAAGCGACTACTTTTTTTGTAATTTTAAAGTTTGCAAAGTGAAGTTGCTATCTCTCAAATGACATAAAACTCCCCGTATTTGTGGCGAATATAGCGAATAAATGGATCGATAGTTAAAGGTGAACCTGTAACGCGATCGATCAATTCGACAGCGGTGTATTTACGGCCGTGCTGGTAGATGTTTTGTTTGAGCCAGTCGTGGAGTACAGTAAAATTGCCTCGTTCTATTTCTACAGGAATTTCAGGATTGATTTTTACTGCTGTTTCGTAGAATTGGGCGCTCATCAAGTTGCCGAGGGTGTAACCTTGGAACATTCCGCCGATCGTACCAACATACCAGTGAACATCTTGCATGGCGCCTTCGCTGTCGGTGGAGGGGACAACGCCGAGGTCAGTTTTATAGCGTTCGTTCCAGGCTTCGGGGAGGTCTCGCACTGCTAGTTTTCCCTCTACCATTGCCAATTCTAGGTCAAAGCGGATGGCGACGTGGAGGTTGTAGGTTACTTCGTCGGCGTCGGTGCGGATGAGCGATCGCGAGACTTTGTTAATTGCCCGGTAAAATGCGTCAGTGGATACGTGTCCCAACTGTCGCAAAAATACGCCTTGGAGTTGGGGGTAGAAACATTCCCAAAAACCGCGGCTGCGCCCCACCATATTTTCCCAAAGTCGCGACTGACTTTCGTGCAGGCCGGAGGAAATGCCGCCTGCAAGCAGCGTGCCCTCAAATTCCGGGGAATTTCCGAGTTCGTAGAGGGCGTGTCCGGCTTCGTGGATGCTGCTGAACAGTGCTTGATCCAAGTGGTCTTCATAGACGCGGGTGGTAATTCGCACGTCGTCTATGGAGAAATTGGTCATGAACGGGTGCAGGGTGGTGTCTTGCCGTCCCCGTTGGAAGTCGAACCCCATGCGTTCTACAACTTTGCGAGTGAATTCTAGTTGCTGGGATTCTGGAAAGTCTTGGTGCAAGCAGGAGTCGTCGGCGGGAGGTTGGGAGGTGATGGCTTCGACTATCGGCACTAATTCTTGACGCAGTTTCGCGAAAAGCGGGCGCAGCAGAGATACTTTCATGCCGTAGTCGCTACGATCGATCAAAGGATCGGCGATGTGTTCGTAGCCGGGGAAAAACTCGGCGTATTGCCTGCTTAATTCTAGGGTTTTTTCGAGATACGGCTCGACCGCTGCGAAATTGTTGGCTGCTCTAGCTGCAGCCCAAACTTCGTAGCAGTCGGCTTGGTGGCGGCAGAGTGCTGACATGAAGGTTGCGGGGACTCTGGAGGCGCGATCGTAGTCTCTGCGGGCTATGCGGATCAGGCTGGCTGCGGTTGAGTCGTAGGGGAGGGTTTGTTCGTAGAAACGCAAGTCTTCTAGGAGTTCACCTATTTTTGGATCTGTAAATTTTTCGTGGGATATTTGTTTGAGAGTAGCCAACTGCCGGCCTCTGGCAGTTGCACCTTTGGCGGGCATATAAGTTGATTGATCCCAATGCAGCAACGACGAGGCTGATTCGATGTCCGTAACTTCTCTGAGGTGGGCTGCCAGTTGAGCGAATTTTGCTTGAGTTTTGTCTAGGGTTTGCATGATTGGGGTTTATGGTGCTGTTTTGCCTACAAAGGTTGCAGTGCGGCATCCGTCTCCATCAATCATTGCTACCCTGAAATCAAGCTAAAAACCGCACTTCTTCCTGTATTGTACGCAATTTAGAGTCATTTTTGCACAATTTCCGGTATTTGGTGGGATTGAGTTCGATCGCCTTGGATAAGTTTTCGATCGCCAGTCGGATGCTGGTGGCTACTATTTCCTGGCTGTTTGTGAGCTCGCCTGCTTGTTTTTCTAGGGCGTAAATGCAAGCTTTTTGATAGTACAGGTTGGGATCGTCGGGGTTGAGTGCGATGATTTTATCGTAGGAGGCGATGGCTTCGGTAAATCGTTGAATTTTTTTGAGGGCTATGCCGCGGTTGTACCAGGCTTCGATGTTATCTGGCTGCAACTCTAGGGTTTTGTCCCAAGAGGCAATTGCTTCTTCAAAGCGTTGTAAGTTGGCGAAGGCTAAGCCGCGGTTGTAAAAGGTTTCGCTGTCGTTTGGGTTGAGTGCGAGGGCTTTGTCCCAGGATGCGATCGCTTCTTCAAATTGTCCCATTTGTGCGATCGCGGTGCCGCGTTTGTTCCAGGCTTCGGCGGAATTCGGCCGCAGTTGCAGGGTTTTGTCGTAGGAGGCGACGGCTTCCGGGTAGAGTTTTTCATCGGCTAGGGCTAAGCCGCGGTTGTACCAGGCTTGATGCAAGTCTGGTTTGAGTTCGATCGCTTTGTCGAAGGAGGCGATCGCGGCTGTATTTTGGTCGGATTTTCTCAGGGCAAATGCTTTGTTATACCAAGCTTCGCAGTAGTCTGGTTTGATAGCTATGGCTTTGTCGTAGGAGTCGATCGCTTCTGACAATTTTTCTAAGCTGACGAGGGTGTTGCCTCGGTTCGTCCAAGCTTCGGGGTAGCTGGGGTTGAGTGCGATCGCCTTTTCGTAGGATGCGATCGCTTCTGAGAGTCTGTTGAGCTTCCGCAAAACGTTGGCGCGATTATACCACGCTTCGGGATTGTTTGGTTTGATTTGTAGGGATTTGTTGTAGGCTGCGATCGCTTCTTCTAGCTGGCCCAATTTTTTGAGGGCGACGCCTTGGTTGTACCACGCTTCATAAAATTTTGGTTCGAGTGCGATCGCTTCTTCCCAAGATTCGATCGCAGCTTGGAATCGTCCCATTGCTTCTAGGGCGTTGCCACGTTCGTACAATGTTTGAGCCTTTTGGGTGTTGACTGCTATGGATTTTTCCCCTGAGTCGATCGGCTTTTCTATGCTGGCTAATTTTTGCAAGGGGTTTCACCTCTTTATTTTCTGTCTAATTGATTCTTTTCTTTTTTATATGCGATCTTTTTCGCCTTTGAGTGCTTTCGATCGCAACTATTTGGTTATTTATGGCAATTTTACAGGAATTTGGGAGCTTTTTCAATTTTTTTCATTATAATTCTAGAGCTTGGATTTATAGGTATAGATTAATACTAATTTTTTAGAGGACTGCGTAGAAAAGACGAAAGGGCGATCGTACTGAGGTGTGACAAACCTCACCCAAGATATAATTTTCACGTAACCCTTTTGATAGATAGGCGGTTGCAACCGCGTCTTGTCAAGCGAAGCCCGCTTGGGCGAGACTAATAAATAATAAAAGTGTTTTTGATGCTGTAGCGGCGGGTTTTACCAAGAATAATTGTCTAAAACCAACAATCTCATAAACCCGCCCCGCCCAAGGGCAAATCCCTATCCTTGAATAAAGGCTTGAAACCGAGTATGCGATCGAATGCTGTCAAAATCCGAGTCAGTTTTTGCCAGTTCTCGGTATTTGTCAGGATTCAGATTGATGGCTTGCTGCAAATTCTGAATCGCTTGGTCAATCTGACTGTGTAACGCATAGCAGCAAGCTTTATTATAAAATGTTCCGTCATCATCGGGTTTGATTTCTAAGGCTTTGTCGTAGGAGGCGATCGCTTCTTCTAATTCTCCTAAATTACCCAGTGCAAGACCCCGATTGTTCCAGGCTGCGTCATAATCTGGTTTTAATTCTAAGGCTTTGTCGTAGGAGGTAAACGCTTCTTCCAATTTTCCTAAATTATGCAATGCAATACCCCGATTATACCAGGATTCGGCATCGTCAGGTTTGAGTTCTATGGCTTCGTTGTAGGAGGCGATCGCTTCTTCAAATCTTCCTAAATCATCCAGTGCAATGCCCAGATTGTACCAGGCTTCGTGATAATTTCGTTTGAATCTTAAGGCTTTGGTGTAGGAGGCGATCGCTTCTTCTAACCTTCCTAAATTACCCAGTGCAACGCCAAGATTGTACCAGGCTTCGTGATAATCTGGTTTTAATTCTAAGGCTTTCTCGTAGGAGGCTATCGCATCTTCTAATGCTCCTAAATCATTCTGTGCAGTGCCCTGATTGTACCAGGCTTCGTGATAATCTGGTTTTAATTCTAAGGCTTTGTTGTAGGATGCGATCGCTGCTTCAAACAAGCCTAAATCATTCTGTGCAAGACCCCGATTGTACCAGGCTTCGTGATAATCTGGTTTTAATTCTAAGGCTTTGTCGTAGGAGGCGATCGCTTCTTCTAATTCTCCTAAATTACCCAGTGCAAGACCCCGATTGTACCAGGCTTCGTCATCATCTGGTTGGAATTCTAAGGCTTTGTCGTAGAAGGATCTCGCTTCTTCCAATCCTCCTAAATTACCCAGCAGTGCAAGCTCCCGATTGTACCAGGCTTCGTAATAATCTGGTTTTAATTCTAAGGCCTTGTCGTAGGAGGCGATCGCATCTTCCAATCTTCCTAAATCCTCCAGTGCAACGCCCCGATGGTACCAGGCTTTGTAATAATCTGGTTTGAATTTTAAGGCTTTGTCAAAAGAGGCGATCTCTTCTTCCCATATTTCTAAATTATACAGTCCAACGCCCCGATGGTACCAGGCTTGGTCATTATGTGATTTTAATTCTAAGGCTGTTTGGCCCAAGGAGGGGAGCTTTTTTTTCAATCTTCCTAAATTACCCAGTGCAATGCCCCAGGAGGCGAGCTTTTCTTTCAATCTTCCTAAATTACCCAGTGCAATGCCCCGATTGTTCCAGGCTTCGCCATCATCTGGCTTTAATTCTAAGGCTGTGTCGTAGAAGGCGATCGCTGCTTCAAATCTTCCTAAAGAAAGCAGTCCTATGTTCCTATCGAACCTGGTTTCGTGATAATCTGGTTTTAATTCTAATGCTTTGTCGTAGGAGGCGAGCGCTTCTTTCCATCTTCCTAAAGAAAGCAGTGCTATGCCCCGATTGTACCAGGCTTCGTGATAATCTGGTTTGATTTCTAAGGCTTTGTCGTAAGAAGCGATCGCTTCTTCTAATTTTCCTAAATCCTCCAGTGCAGCGCCCCGATTGTACCAGGCTTGGTGTAAATCTGGTTTGATTTCTAAGGCTTTGTTGTAGGAGTAAATCGCTTCTTCCCATCTCCATAAATCATTCAGTGCAATGCCCCGATTATTCCAGGATTCGTCATCATCTGGTTTTAATTCTAATGCTTTGTCGTAGGAGGCGAGCGCTTCTTCAAATCTTTCTAAAGAAAGCAGTGCATAGCCCAGATTGTACCAGGCTGCGTGTAAATATGGTTTTAATTCTAAGGGTTTGTCGTAGGAGGCGAGCGCTTCTTTCCATCTTCCTAAATTACCCAGTGCATTGCCCCGATTGTACCAGGCTGCGTATAGTAAATATCGTTTTAAGTCACAGGCGTTGTCGTAGGATACGATCCCATCTTCAAACAATCCTAAATTACCCAGTGCATTGCCACGATCGTACCAGGCTGGATGTAAAGATGGTTTGAATTGAGAGCCTTTGTCGTAGGAGGCGAGCGCTGCTTCAAATCTTGCTAACTTAGCCAGTGCATAGCCGGGTTCTACCCAGGCTTCGTCTTTATCTGGTGGGAATTCTAAGGCTTTGTTGTAGGAGGCTATCACTTCTTCAAACAAGCCTAAAGAACCCAGTGTAACCCCCCGATTGTACCAGGCGTTGTCATCATGTGGTTTTAATTCTAAGGCTTTGTCGAAGGAGGCGAGCGATTCATCAAATCTTCCTGAACTATCCAGTGCATTTCCCCGATCGTTGCAGGCTTCTGGATGGGGTTTCATTTCTAAAGCTTCCTCGAAAAAGGCGGTTGCTTTTTCAAACCAGCCTAAGCCTAAATTGTACAGTTCCTTCCAATCAATCATTTCTAACCTCCTGGCTCAAGTTGTGTAAGACAACGTGAAATTGCTTAATTATTTTAATCAGCCGAGGAATTTTTTAATAATCTTAAAGTATTTTTTGCAAGTTCAATGTTGATCCAGACTAACACAACCCAACTAAGCTGACCATACCTGAGCAGCCGTCAGCACTAATTCTGGAAAAGTGGGCGAAACAATTGGTTCGTTATCTTTAAACTGAGTGCGCTGATATTTGCCTTCAGTCTTTAGCGAAAAAACAAATACCGTCGTAATTTTCTGGTTTCCCAAATACTTTATTTTTCCACTTGCTAAATAATATCGTTTCCGGTTGCATCGGAATAATAAAATCGAGTCAACAGTTAACACTCAACCATTCAGTTTTTCGACCCGCCCGTCAACAGTCAACAGTCAACAGTCAACAATCACGGACGGTGCAAACGGAATTGATATAATCAATAATCCAGTATTCAGCAATGCCCAAGCGTTCGTATTCATCTAGCTTGTCAACATAATCATCTTCCCAATTAGTTGATACTACCTCGACAGCTAACTGAATCGGCGATTCCAGTGCGGCATAAGCTTTGCGTTCAGCACGCCACAAAGTGCGATCGATAACACTGACATCAGGAACTCGTCCTTGTTCCGTACCTTCTTTTGTGGTAGTTTTAATCGTGATGCCTCGTTTTACTACATTGTTGAGTTTCAGCCGATCGCTCTCTTGATAAAACTGTCTGTCTCTAAATTCACCAATATCCTCATGATTTCTGGGAATTGCTATTTTGAGAATCTCTCCGTTCACCAATTCTTAAAGACTATCTTCCGGGCAAATTGCAATAAATTCGTTAAATTTTAATTTTTGTTTGGTGGTGGAAATCATTTTTTAAACAATCCCTAAAGTTGCAGCCATATCCTCCGGTTCTGCGTTACCAGGCTTTGCTTGGAAACGATTAGTTTCTTAGTCTCGCGTTGCGCGGACTTTGTTTTTGTAGTAGCGATTCCAAATTATTTTTTCAGCACTTACGCACTACGACCAAAGAAACCGGATTTTTACCGAATCTGCGCGTTACAACGAAGTATTTTTGTAAAAAACCCGGTTTCTGCTCTCCCATGCGTAAGTCCTAAGAATGCTGCTGCACCCTACTTTTAAGCTTGGTATTTTTTCAAAATTGCGACTTTTTCGGGGAAGATTTCGATCGCCATTTTGTCATCATCACGAGTCGCGAGCGATCGCCTCACTTCGCCCAAAAACAGCGGCTGCGACAGCCCAGGTTCAGGATGTACAACTGTACGAACCCGGATGGTCATGTACTCTCTGCCCCGCCCAGAGCGCCCTGGAGAGTACAAATCCGCAGCCGCTTGCTGCATCGTTGCTTCTAATTGCGATTCGGTGATCGTAGGTGGCACAGTAACTACTGTTTGAGAGCCGCCTGTATCGTAAACTAAAGAATAGCGAACTGCACCGGGAATTTCTGTACGGGAAAACAGTCCCAAACCCAGACCAAATATACTCGCAGCAATTACTCCCATAAAGCTTGTCACTCCTACCAATCGGAAGCGAAAACCCCATTTGAAGATAAATGCTATAACAGTTAGAATAGCCAAGGCTACTGTTAGAATTCCCGCCCATTGGGCGTACATTAAAAGGTTAGAATTTACGTTCATTTGTTGACTGTTGACTGTTGACTGTTGATATTAGTTACCGCTACCCGATGCCCAATGCCCAATGCCCAATGCCCAATGATTAATTAAGCGTTTCGGCCCATAAGCAGATAAGTCATCATATCGCCTTTCCCCTTCACTGGAATCACGCCGCGCTCTTCAAAAACGTACTTATCCCGCAGGCGCTCGTAGGTAGCAACTGTCACCTGAATGCTGCCGGGGACGCCTTGAGATTCCATCCGGGAAGCTGTATTTACCGTATCTCCCCACAAATCGTAAGTAAATTTTTTAGTACCGATTACCCCAGCTTCTACCGGGCCTGTGTGGATGCCGATGCGGATGCTGAGCGGCTGACCTCCCTTGGTATGTATCTTAGTCATTGCTGCTTGAATTTCCAGCGCCATTTCGGCGATCGACTCGGCGTGGTCGTCGCTGGGCGTCGGCAAACCGCCAACCACCATATAAGCATCGCCGATCGTCTTAATTTTCTCAAGTCCGTAGCGCTCGGCCAACTCGTCAAAAGCCGAAAAAATCTCGTTGAGCAACTCCACCAATTGGGCCGGCGATAAATGAGACGAAAGCTTAGTAAAACCGACCAAATCGGCAAACATCACTGTTACCTCAGCGAAACTGTCTGCGATCGTAATTTCCCCGTGTTTCAGGCGCTGTGCGATCGCCTTCGGTAAAATATTTAACAGCAAACGCTCGGACTTTTCCTTTTCCTGGGCCAACTCATGTAAATATGCCTGTTCCTTATCCCGCAGCCGCTTCTTTTCCAGACAAGCGCTAATCCGAGCCTTGAGCAATACCGGATTGAACGGTTTAGAAAGATAATCCTCCGCCCCCAATTCTATACACCGGACGATACTGTCGATATCGTCCACCGCCGAAATCATAATCACCGGGATGTAGCGCAAATTCTCGTCCGCCTTCAGACTTTCGAGCACCTGATAGCCGTTCATTTGCGGCATCATAATGTCTAAGAGAACCAAATCAAAAGGATCGCTTCGCAACATTTCCAGAGCTTGGAGACCATCTTCAGCAACAGTCACCACATGGCCTTGACGCTGAAGTCGGCGGGCCAGCAAATCGCGGTTTACCTCATTGTCGTCAACAACCAGCACGCTGCCCTCATCACCTTTCATGTCATGGCCTCTTTGAGAAGCGTTTCAATTTTACCCAAAAGTCTGGGAAACTCGACCGGTTTAGTGTCGTAGTCATTGCAGCCGGCCGCAAGACACTTTTCACGATCGCCCGCCATTGCGTGAGCCGTCAGCGCAATCACCGGAATCCTGCTAGTTTCAGGAGCCGCCTTAATTTGCTGCGTTGCTTGCCAGCCGTCGAGAACCGGCAGACTCATATCCATCAGAATCAAATCGGGTACTTTCGCGAGCGCCATCGACACTCCCTCAGCACCGTCAACAGCAATAAAGACCTCGTGTCCCTTGCGGGCCAGACGCCTGGAAAGCATATCCCTGTTCATTTCGTTATCTTCGACCAACAGGATTTTAGCCATTGGTGTTCTCCTTGCCTTTCGAGTCGTACCTGCGATCGAACCTGTCATTGACTATAGAGCGAACATCGCGCAACAAAGTATCGCAACTGTAGACTCCCTTTTGTAGCACCCGCTCGACGTAGCCGTTTAGTTGCTGGCTTTCGGCCGGTGTCAGGTCTTTCCCCGTGATTACCACAATCGGTATAGGATCTCCCGAATGGGATTTGCGAAGTTCCCCGATCAATTCAAAACCATCCATTTCTGGCAGTGTCAAATCCAGTAATATCAGGTTCGGGCGAGCAACTTTTAGCCGATCGAGAGCAGCGCGTCCGCTGTCAGCTTCCGTTACTGCCCAGCCTTGTGTTTCTAGTACGCATCGCAGTATTTCGCGCGTGGCAACGTCGTCTTCCACAATTAGAATCTGACAGGTCACATTGTTACTTGCAACGCCGTCTTGGTCGCGTCGGTACTTGTTCAACAAGGCAGCCAGCCGTTTGCCGTCCACTGGTTTGGTGAGGTAGTCCGAGGCACCCAATGCAAAGCCGAGGCTTTTGTTGCCCACAAAGGATAGCAGGATTACGGGAATTTCGGCAAGGTCAGGATCGGCCTTCAGTGCTGAGAGTACCGCCCAGCCGTCCATTCCGGGCATGATCACGTCCAGGGTAATGGCGTCTGGCCGTAGTTGCTTAGCGAGCCGGAGAGCTTGCTCGCCACTGCCGGCGACTTCTATGTGCAGTCCTTGGCGACTGAGGGCGCGCTGGATTAAATCCCGCGAGATCGGGTCGTCGTCCACTACCAGCACCGTGCCGACAGCGGGGGCCTCCGGAGGGTTCGTGCTGTCGTGGACTTTGTTGGGGATTTCCGGCTGTTTGATAGCTTTGGGCAAGAGCACGGTGAAAGTGGTGCCTGCGCCCAAGGTGCTGCTGACCTCAATGCTGCCACCCATCATCTGACAGAAGCGCTGGCTGATTGCTAGTCCCAAACCGGTGCCACCGTACTCGCGGGTAGTCGAGGCATCAGCTTGGGTGAAAGGTTGGAAAACTCGCTCCAATTGCTCTTGTGTCATGCCGATGCCGGTGTCGGCGACGCGGAAACTTAAAAATTCGGAGTTGGAAATTAAAATTTTAGAAGATTCCTCTTGATTTTTCATTTTTAATTGTTCATTTTTAATTCTTTCCACTCCGATCGCAATTCTCCCGTTTTGTGTGAACTTGGCAGCGTTGCTGAGCAAATTAAGCAGCACTTGCCGCACTTTGGTCATGTCCGCGTGCATGGTATCGAGGTTGTCTGGACAGTACACTTCTAGGGTATTACCGTTTTTATCTACCAGCGGCCTCGCCGTGGCAACAGCACTTTCAATTAAGGTATGGATCTCGAAGGTTTCTAAGTAGAGATCCATTCGGCCTGCTTCAATTTTAGAAATATCTAGGATGTCGTCAATCAGGGACAGCAAGTGTTTGCCGGCGCTGCAGATTTTTTCGAGGTCGGGAACCGATTCGCAACTGCCCAATTCTTCGGCTTCTTCTTGAAGCATTTCGCTGTAGCCGATGATGGCGTTGAGGGGTGTGCGAAGTTCGTGGCTCATGTTGGCGAGAAATGTGCTTTTTGCCCGGTTGGCTGATTCTGCTGCTTCTAGGGCCAACTGCATGGCGGATTCTGCCTGTTTGCGATCGGTAATGTCTTGGACTGTGCCTTCGTAGTACAAAACCCTGCCGTTTTCGTCGCAGATGCTGCGCGCGTTTTCGGAAATCCAGATCTTCCTACCGTCTCGGCGGTATATTTGGGACTCAAATTTTGACACTTGGCGGCGCGCGCGCAATTGGGCCATAAACTCGGCGCGCCGATGGGGGTCAATGTAAAATTGACGGTTGATATCGGTGAGTTCGGCGAGCATTTGGGTACAGGATTCGTAGCCGTAAATTCTGGCTAGTGCGCGATTGCCGCTGAGGTAGTGTCCTGAAGGCGTTGTCTGGAATATGCCTTCGACTGCGTTTTCAAAGATGCTGCGGTATTTTGTTTCGGATTGTCTCAAGGCTGCTTCTGCTCGCTTGCGCTCTAGGACATTGGCGAGCATTTCTCCTACCATTTTTAGCTGTGTGGATATTTCGGTTGCTCTACCTGCTGTTTGCTTTAAGCCCTCGAATCCGAGAAATCCTACTAGGTTTTTACTACAAATTAGGGGAATAATTATCAGCGATTGAATATTTTGTAGCTGTTTTTTTAATTCTAAATTATTTAGGGAAGCGCCACTCGAAGGTATTGAGGCGGTTGCTGTTTGATTGACTGTTTGGGATGGGGAGTTTGTCTGGAATTCGGCTGGATTTTGACCTATAAAATAGCCAATCTCGGCTTTGGCTGGAGGCGGGAGTTCGCCGATTTCGGGAATATAAAGGCATTCCGCGCGATCGAGTTTTTCTGCGATCCAAGGGATTTGTGCGATGTCTATTTGGTTGTAGGTGCTGTCTTTGACTGCCGGAATGCTTTCGCCGCACCACTCGTAGCTTTTGTCGGCGCGGGTTTTGTCTTCTGATAACAGGTAGATGTAACTGCGGTCAAACCCGCTCAAGGTGGCGATCGCTTCCAGGGTTTGATCGATGCCTTTGTCTATTTCTGATAAGGGCTGGCTGATGAAATGGGTTGACAAACGGGCCATCAACTGAGCGAATTCTATTCGATACTGCAAAGATTCTTCTACTTTTTTGAGTTCGGTAACGTCTCGAAAGCTCCAGACTCTACCGACTGTTTTCGCTCCGATTTTTGATGGCAACGAATTTAATTCAAGAATTTTTCCGTCTTTAAATTCTAATAATTCGCTGATTTGAGTAGCTGAATCTGCCGACACTTTGATCACGTTTTGGAGAAATCGTTGCGGGTATTTTAATTGTTCCCTGTCGAAGGGGAATCCTGTTTTGATTGTGTTTTTGAGTGTGGCGAAGGTCGATCGGCTCAACTTTCCTTGGCTGGCGGACAAACCCCACATCTCTAGAAATTTCTGATTATAATTACATATATTGCCGTTTCTGTCAACCGCCAGAATTCCTGCATCTGTAGATTTTAGAACTGCTTGCAGTATCGAGAGCGATTGCTTGTGTTCTCTAGTGTCAAAAAACACCAAGACTGATATTTCGCCGCACTCAACTGCGGGATGGAAAAAATAGGAAACTGGTAACATCTTGCCGTCGCGACACAAAAACTCGTCGTCCCAATTGTTGCAAGGTTGATTGGAAGCGATCGCCTCTTGTAAATCTAGTGTAGGTGCGATCGGCCTATCTTCACTCTTGCTTGGCGACTGTTTCGGAGCCGTCAAAACTTGGGATTTGTTGCCTTTCTTTTGCTTCCCGATGCGCTCTAGCAGGGAAACGCCTGCAAGTTCCGACTCTCGCCATCCCAGCAACCGTTCGGCCTCTGGATTCACTGAAATTACACAGCCCTTCGCGTCAAGGATACACAATCCCGCCCCCAAACTGTTGACACTCGCCCGCAGTCGATCGAATTCTGAAGCTGTTAGAGAGTCTTGAGGGGACTGCGGGGACTCAGTTACATCCTTGAGCGCCACCGTCTGCAAGTTAAAACAATCTTCCTGCTGAAGTTCTTGCTGACTCTGAACTCGGTCATAGGTACAACTTACCTGCTCTAATAAAAGCTGCCACTGCTCAGCAGTGGGAGGGGGAGACTCGCCGACTAAACCGAGCTGTTCGAGTTGGCGCTGGAGGTGGGGGTGCATATTTTCGGGCGCTTTGTAGGCAACTTTCTACAGTATATCTTTTTAATTAATAGTATATATAGCTAGTAAAAGTATAGTCATTTATGACATGACGTGGGAGGCATTAAGTCCCTCCCCTTTCACTTTTACTTTGAGCGGATTGACCCGCCTCGGCTGAACTACGCAGCTCCCTATCCCATTGCTAAACGCATTTGGGATTGCTTTTCTGAGGATGTTGTAAGAGCCGTTGACATCAGAGTTAATTAATTGACCTACTGATGTCTTGTACAAACCTCTCTTGATTCGCTTACCGGTAAACACAGCATCTTTATCTGTTGTCCCATAAACAGGGATTGGATCTAAACCCAGAAAATTTGCTCCTGAAGTATAAGATTCTTCTTGCACAATCACCTTAATCCCCACTAATCGAGCTTTGTATTCCAACATTTCAATCAGTCGAGCGTGAGGAATGTTAACAAAGTTTTGATTGGTTTGCTTCCCTAAACCGCTCTCGGTTTTCCACTGTGCGTTCTTACCAACTACTAGCGTCCCAATTTGTTTCGCCACCAAAATATCAACAATCAGACGACTGGTGTGATGCAAGTAATTATCAACTTTTTGATGGCGACAGCGAGTTAATCGCTGAATACGGGGCGAAGTTTGGCGACTTCCTTTTAACTGAGATTGCAACTGTGCTTTGCGTTTGTTGTAGAACTGGTTAATCGATTTCAATGGTCGCCCGTTAATCAGAAGAGGGACAAATCCCGGCTGATTTGAAGTTAGCGCCACCAAATTATTTAATCCTAAATCGATACTACTAGCTACAGAGTTATCGTTGCTGACGGTGGACTCCGGTTCCTCATAAATCACCTCAATTACATAATAATTGCATTTGGGAACCAGTCTAACTTGACAAAGTTGATCGGGCTTTACTTTGGTCTTTATCAAAATTTCCGTACCCGAAAGCTTAATAATTCCTTTCTTCAGTTGCTTGCTACTAATCGCTTGAATAGTGTAGACCAGAATATTTCGACCTTTAATTTTGTCTTTGTACTTCGGCAAGTTCGGGCGACCAGTAAATTTAGAGGAATCAGTTTTGTCAGCTTTAACCGCTTCAAAGAATGATTTCCAATTCTTGTCCAACCTCATTAAAATTTGTTGGCTAACCTTAGCAGGTAAAGCCTTGTATGCTGGATGAGACTTCATCAAACGGTTCATTTCATTGTAATTGACATAGCCCCATCCATAAACAAAACTCTGACGAATGACGTAGTTAGCAGCATTGTAGAGATTTTTTGATTTAAAGGCTAGTTCGTCAATTTCAGTGAAACGGTGTTCCGTAGATTTAATGATGTGTCGCTCTGTTAGTTGCATTTAGATTTTTTATTCTTTTTAAGGATCGCAACTTTTTTTTCTTCATGGATTACATAATACTACTATTGTTTATTGATGCTTACAAGCTTAATGAAGTTTTACAATACCGTTAGGGGACAAGTACGCGAGCGAAATCTATAACAGGTTTTATTGAGAAGCCGAGGGCTCATCTCTGCTATCCAAAATCTTTCAAACTGGGCTAATTATATTAATTTTCAGAACTTTTAAGGGTTGTCCACAAACCAATGATCTGAATGTCGGCAGCACGCTCAAAAATAATAATATCATCTTATCAAGTCAATACTCAGAAAAGTTTGGGTAACGATACTACAAGCTTTACAGAACCAGGATAATAAAAAAGTCAAATTAAATGCAAGTCACGGGTGGAGAGGGCATTGATTTAATTATCCAAAGTCGCTCAAAGTCAAGCGAGACTAAGCCATTGGATCAGAGAAAAACTGTCCGGAGTATTGAGCGAGTGAACTTACCCTCAAAAACTAGGTGGGTTCCAAAAAACGATCGCTTACGCTTGTACTGGACTGGAAAAATTATTATTCTCATGCCAGCGGAAATGATTTAAGGGTTTTTCGTACTTACTCATAAATTAATTAGGGTTATCTAACGCGGCCTAATCTTCTACCTCTATATTAGAAAAAACTAGGAAAAAGACTGAATTGATAGTGATAAATTATCGGCAAAATATCCCTAACTGCTAGCGAAATAATCAGCAACTGGCGGAGGCAAATAAAATTTACAGGCATCGAAAATAACTGTCAAAAAAATATTATTCGTCAGACTTTTCGGTTGAGATCGAAAGGTCGCTGAAAATAGCTGGCAGCCGAATGGTAAAAGTAGAACCTTTGCCCACCTCGCTGAATGCAGTAATGTCTCCGCCCATCATTTCGCAGAATTTCTTAGTAATCGTTAGCCCCAAACCAGTGCCGCCATACTTCTTAGTAGTTGAGGAATCGGCTTGGGTGAAAGGCTCAAAGATTCTGGCTAACTGTTCGGAATTCATGCCAATGCCGGTATCTTTGACCGTAAAAAAGATCCAATCTTGACCGGAAGATAAGAGAGACAAGCTATTTTCAGCTTGGCCACCTCCTCTATACGCTCCAAGTCTTTTGGCTTTCTTTGCAGCGTCGGCGGGGGTTTCGACGCATCGGGTAACGGCGAAGGTAATCGCGCCGGAGCGAGTAAATTTCGCGGCATTGCTGAGGAGGTTGAGCAGAGACTGCCGGAGTTTAGTCAAGTCGGTGTGCATCGAGCCAATATCCTTGGGGCATTGTATTTCTAGGATATTGCTATTTTTGTCTGCCATCGGCCCGATCGTGGTTACTACTTGCTCAACCAGAGTTGAAATGGTGAAGGTTTCGAGGTGGAAGTCGATGCGGCCTGCTTCAATTTTGGTCAAGTCGAGAATATCTTTAATCAGCGCTAGTAGGTGCTGGCCGGCCGTGTTAATTCTCTGGAGGTCGTCAATGAATTCTTCGGCACCGAGGTCTCGGGCATCTTCTTGCAGGAGCTCGCTGTAGCCGATGATGGCGTTGAGGGGGGTTCTGAGTTCGTGACTCATGTTGGCCAGAAAAATGCTTTTCGAGCGATTGGCAGCTTCGGCGGCTACTGCGGCCCGGCGGAATTCTTCGGAACGCAAGCGTTCGGTGATGTCGCTGGTCATGATTAAAATGCACTGAGTGCTGCCGAGGTCGATGAGTTCCATTGACAGCAGCCAGTCCCGCACTTCGCCGACTTTGGTGCGAATTTTGATTTCTTGATTGCTGATCGAATTTTGTGATTCCAAAATCTGGGCGAGCCGCCCCCCGTCTTCTGAATTGACAAACATTCTTAAGTCGCTGGGAGTGCGGCCGATAAATTCGTGCCGCAGCCAGCCTAACGAGCGCAAAAAGCTTTCGTTGGCATCGAGGAAGCATCGGTCTGTGAGGGTGCAGATGCTGATGCCGACTGGGGAGGCGTGAAAAGCCTTGGAAAATCTTTCTTCTGAAGAACGCAGGGCGGCTTCGGCTTGCTTTCTGTCTGTGATGTCTTGGACGGTGCTGCTGATGTAGAGGGAGTTGACGGCGGCTTGTTCGTAGACTGTGCGGTTGCTACCGTCGGGGAGTATGAGCCTGTAGTCGATGCTGTAAGGCTGTTGCTGAAATAAAGCGGCTTCGATCGAGGTTTTGACTAATTCTCTGTCTTCAGGGTGTACGTATTCCAAGAAGGCTTCCAGGCTGGGTTCAAAAGTTCCCGGCCGCTGTCCCAGGATGCGATAAATTTCCTCTGACCACCGCAATTGCTGGGTGTTGCGGTCTAAGTCCCAGTTGCCTAGTTGGGCGATGCGCTGGGCGTTGGCAAGGCTGGCTTCGCTGGCGCGCAGGGAAGCTTCTGCTTGGTGGCGTTCGGCGACGGTGGCGGCTAAGACTAAGCCGGTGACGGCGATGACGGCGATGAAGGCTTGCAGGGATAACAGTGCTTGGGGCATACTGCTGGCGTGTTTGAGGAAGGGGCCGCTGCGTCGGGCTATGCCCCAAATGGCGAAGCCGCAGAGGATGAAGTTGGAGAGGGCCGTGTAGCGCTGGCCGAATCGAAAGGCAGCCCAAACTACTAGGGGAAATGGTAAGTATTCGAGGGGATAGCGGGCGTAGGCGGCGCGGGTGCGCGAGCAGAAGACGAGCCAGCCGACTGCTAGCAGCAGCAGCAGCCAAATCGCTCGTTCAGCTATCTTTTTACGATGGGGGGGGACTTTGGGCAATTGTTGCCACGTCAGCAGCAGCGGG
Organism: Microcoleus sp. FACHB-DQ6; assembly: GCA_014695175.1. Lineage (GTDB taxonomy): Bacteria > Cyanobacteriota > Cyanobacteriia > Cyanobacteriales > Microcoleaceae > Microcoleus. The sequence continues at coordinate 20,322 of JACJNV010000218.1, forward strand.
GCGACGAGCACAATTCCCATAGCGTCTCCCACCCACCAAGTCCCCCAAATCGTGCCCAAATCGCTCCAGCTAGATAAACCGGTCAGGCATACGAGGATGCTGCCGATGGTGGAGTTGATCAGGGTAGATCCCAAGGCTGCTAGTCCGACTATTCCTAAAACGTCTTTGAGCCGATCGAGCCCGGCGCTAAAGTTAATGCGCTGGAGTAGATAAGTTCCCGTCCACGCTTGCAGGGTTCTGGCGCCTGCCGAGATCAATGCCGTGCCGATGTTGGCCGACGGTACGCTCATGCTGAACAGGAAGCCTCCGAGCGCGATTCCCGGCCACAGTTGCCGCCCAAACAGCAGCAGGGCGACTTGGGCAATTCCTGCTGCTGGCCACATCGGGTAAATTTCTGAACTGAGGGTGAGGGTGGAAATTGCGAATTGCGACGCCCAATAGTAGACCAGGGCGATCGCGCCTACTGCGAGGAAGTACCGCCAGGAATGTCCTTTGATTGCGTTAAGGAACTTTGTCTGCATTGTCGTTTGGGGAAAAGGTGGACGGTTGTTGGGAGCTCAGTAGATGGCACGGGACAGGCACAGGGTAGAGAAAATGTTTCTATTAGGTGATGGTAGGTCATGGGTGGTAGGTAGTGGGAGAAGCTTTTGAGCTAACTTTTTGTGGTGCCGTTGAGGGAGCGGTTTTTTTTGTTCGATCAAATCTGCCCATGAATTTCGGGAGTATGGCTTTTTTGTAAATATATCTCTAATGGCTAAGCAATTGGTTTATAAATTTTTGGTTTTTGTTAAAATTTTATTACCGAGCGACAGCGGGTGTCTTTTTGTGTCGGGCGATCGCAACGCAATTCACCCTAACATTTTGCACCGTACTCAGTAATACTTAAAATACCTAAAATACCAATAACAGCGACGTAAAATCTCTGCTTTTATGTAAGTCTGGAACCAGAAACACGGTTTCTGATTATAAGTGGAGGCGGGAGTGATTTTCACTAGATTTTTCATCCATCAATCGAGGATTCAAGTCTTTCGGTCGAATACAGTGAAAGCTGATAATTAACAGCAAAAAAAATATTTTTTATTGTCTATTTCTCTTTGGCTGTTGCAATATCTAAGGTTAGTGTCAAACGCTCTTGAGATTCTTTAAGGGCGTCTTGGGGGTTGCGGCCGAGAAGGGTTGCCTCTATGGCGCGACCGAGGTTTTCTGACAGGCGGGAGTAACCTGATATAATGGGTCGCGCTCTGGCTGAGTTCATTTGTTCTAAAAATACTCGCAAAACAGGGTTTTTTTCCACAAAGCTTTGATAAGCTTGGCTCTGTCTCGATTTTAAGTTAATGGGCAAGTAACCTGTTCCCAATGCCCATGCTGTTTGGAATTCTTCACCTATAACGTATTCTAAGAATACTTGGGCTGCTCGCTCTCGTTCTGGCGAGGTTTTCATTAAAAATAGGTTTTCACCCCCTACGACGGCTGCGGGGCGTTTGAGGAGCGGTAAAGGCATTGCTGCGTAGTCGATCGCGCTTTGCTGCAACTGTGCTAGCGTCCACGGCCCGGTGATTTGCATGGCGACTTTCCCGGCGATGAAGTTGTCGAGTTCGTAACCGCGTTCGGGTGCTGACAATATTGCTGAACCTTCTTTTAACAAGTCGCTCCACAATTCTAAGGCGGCGTGAGAACCGGGATTATCTATTTGGGGTACAGGACTTTGAGGTATTTCGCCTTTGAGTTCGCCGCCTGCGCTGAACATGAATGGCAGCCAGGTAAATACTGTCCATTCTCCTTTGCCTAGGGGGAGCACTATGCCGTGTTGGTCTGTGCGGCCGTCTCCGTTGGTGTCTCGCGTGAGCGATCGGGCTACTTGCTTTAATTGCGCCCAATTCTGCGGCACTTTTTTGATTCCTGCTGCTGCAAATAAGCTGGGACGGTAAAAGATGGCGACGTTGTTTGTCGCTAGGGGAACTGACCAAGTGTGTCCGCCGAGTTCCATTGACTCGAAGAGTGCCGGGTAGATTTCGGCTTTCCGGGGCGATTTGTCGAGCCAGTTTTCTAAGGGTTCAATTGCGTTGAGTTCTGCTAGTTTTCCTGAAATTGTGGCAGCATTCCAAAGCAAATCCGGCGGTGCATTTCCTACTATTGCTGTTAGTATTTTTGGGAGTTGTTGGTCGGGCTGGCCGATGTAAACGGGTTTGATCTGGATGTTGGGATGCGTTTTGTTGAATTTGTCTGTGAGGGTTTTAAATACGTCGCGATTTGGCGGAGGATTGATGCCGTGCCACAGTGTGAGTTCGATCGGCTCGCCCTTTTTGGATGCGGGTGGTGTGCTGTTTTGACAGCCGCTTAATATTAGCAGATTTAAGGTAATTAAAATGCCGATCGCTAGTTTGAGTGGATTTTTAATTGCTTTGGATAATTGCGATAAAATCATTTGTTAGTTGGATTCAGGAAGAATATTTTTTTAACCGCAGATGAACGCAGATAGTTAGAGGTTGGTAAAACGAGCTAAATCTCGAAAATCTGCTGGTAGCTGATTTCTCTCTCCATCCGAGGTGTTTTGAAACAAAACGGTGAAAGCTCCTGCTCCTAGTCTATCTTGCGGCCACATCCGATAGGAAGGAATTTCTGTCAGGTGCGAGCGATATTTTTCTAAATGAGGAACAGTGACGGGCTGAAATTCGGGGAATTTGCTTAACAGCCATTCGCTGACTTGTTCATTTTCTGCGGTTGAATAAGTGCAGGTCATGTATGCAAGATAACCTTGGGGCGCTACAATTTTAGCAGAATTGGCTAAAATTCTTTTTTGGCGGTTGGCATTGCTGTTGATGGTGACATGATGAAAGCAGCCGGGTGCTTTGTCTCCTTTTGCTAAGAGTGATTGACCAGTACAAGGAGCATCTACTATTACTAAATTAGCCGTTTGTGCCATCTTTTCGGCAAGTATTTTTGAATCGACGTTGGCGGCGGCGGATGGGTTAATTTGGCAGCGTCTTAAATTAGAGATAAGCATTCCCATGCGTTTGCCTATGACTTCGTTGCACAACAGCAATTCTGGGTTTAAGGTTTTCCAGGCAAATATACTTTTTCCTCCGGGGGCGGCGCACATATCTAAGATTAGTTTGATTGGCTGGGGTGTTGTTAACAATGTGGAGGCGGCGAAGATTGAGGAAAAGTCTAGACAGTAGTAATGTCCTGCTTGATGTAAGGAATGTTTTCCCGGCTGTGATTCTAAGGCTAGTCTATCTACAAATTCTGGTTGCCAAGAAACAGGAATTTCGAGATCAAATGGGTTTTCTGTTGGTTTTGGTTGCAGCCACAAGATAGCAGGATTAAAAGCTTGGGGATGGGTGACGGCATGAATAAACTTTTCTTGTTCGGCGGTGTCGGCAAATAAGCTGCGGCTGAGTTTAAGCAGGAGATTCGACGGTTTTTCCATGTTCGAGGAGATATGATAAGATTGAGATTCCCAGTACCACAGGTAGATTAGATGATAATTCTTAGTGTAGAACAGTTATAGTTAACTTGGGAAGAAGGGAGGCAAATGTTGTTGCGTCTATCAAACCCATTGCTTTTGAGCGTTCGAGTCTGGTTGCACCTGAGTATCAATCGAGATCCTTTTTGCCGATCGCACAACTCGGAACTATTCTCGAAGTGTATAATCTAGGAGCAAACTACTATTATTGGAGCTAAAAAATAAAAATTACATGACTTCGGTGGGTAAAAACACTCATAAACTAGCTTGTATGCTAGCTCCTACACGTTTAAGAGTCTCTAGAATATACTATGGTTTTTTTGCCATTACTTACTTGATGGCTAATGAGTAATGACTGAGGACTACTTACTAATAACGAACAATCTATGAAAATTGTTTTTTTTGGCACTCCCGATTTTGCTGTTCCTACTTTATCCAGTTTGCTAAGTCACCCAGAATTTGAGGTTGTGGGTGTGGTGACTCAGCCGGACAAACGTCGGGGAAGAGGGAATCAATTGATGCCTTCACCTGTAAAAGATGTGGCTTTAAATCACAGTCTCTCGGTTTGGCAGCCGCGCCGAATTAAGAAGGATGCGGAAACGCTTGCTAAGTTGCGGGAAACGGAGGCGGATGTTTTTGTGGTGGTGGCTTACGGCCAAATTCTTTCTCAAGAAATTCTGGATATTCCTAGTTTGGCTTGTGTTAACGTTCACGGTTCAATTTTGCCGAAGTATCGCGGTGCGGCACCGATTCAGCGCTGTCTTTTTGACGGGGAAAAGACAACAGGAATTACTACTATGCTGATGGATGCTGGGATGGATACTGGGGCGATGCTGTTGAAGGCTTTTGCTGGTATTTCACTGTTGGATAATGCTGATTCTTTGGCGGATAGGTTGGCGGAAGTTGGGGCGGATTTGTTGATAGAAACTTTGGTGAAATTGAGGGACGACAAAATTGAAGCTGTTGTTCAAGATGATGCTGAGGCGACTTATGCGCCGATGATTAAGAGTGCAGATTATGTGCTGGATTGGTCGAAAAGTGCGATCGCCCTTCACAATCAAGTTAGGGGCTTTTTCCCGGATTGCACGACGACTTTTCGTGGCAATTCTCTGAAGGTGATAGCTACTGTGCCCGTCGGGCCGGAATATTGGCTGCAAATGCCAGCGGATTTGAGAGTTTTGGAACGCGAATGGCCTGTTTTGTCCCAATTGTCGGGCGCAAATGGGGAAGTTGTGAAGGTTGTGAAGGGCTTGGGGGCGATCGTTCAAACTGGCGATGGTTTATTATTGTTGCGGGAGGTGCAGTTGGCGGGGAAAAAGGTGCAGTCTGGGGTGGATTTTGCCAATGGAACTCGGTTGGTTGTAGGGGAAGTTTTTGGGAATGCGGGAGTTACAGATTAGATAGAACCTGGAAAGGTTTATTAGTTTGTTCCCATCTCTGAATAGATGTATAAAGTTTTGTCTCTCGGAAATGAGCGGACTCATAGGCAACCCTTAAATATTTTTCTAGTACATTTGGCTCGACTTCCTTAGAGTTACAGGAACCTAATGCTTTACAAAGTGCGATCGATAAAATAGAAATCATATCGTGACCGCAACAAACGTGCCACATATCTTGAGTATCTGTTTTTAAGTTCTCCATACTTGCTCTAATTTCTTGCTCGTCAAGTCCCGGCTTTTGAGAGTGGTTTTTCACAGTTTGAATCAACTTCGATTCATTTAATATTAATGTGCGATCGTCCACAAATTTATTAAAAGCTAAATCTTCAAACTTTAAACAATAATTAAACTTTAGCGAAGCCCATCGCAAATAACCAAGAATTTTGGCACTCTGCAATAAAGTCGGGCGGATATCTTGAGCAAAACGCTCAATTTTTTCTGCTGAACCATGTTCCCTAAGCACCTTTTTCAGTGCTGGCGACTTCAGCAGCATAGTTTCAAGATCGTGAGTATCTGTTAAAAGCAAGTTTGGACTGAGTGGAAGATTTTCTTCTAATATGTCAAAATCAGCATCAACAACAGCAAACACGCCAGCAAAGTTATCTTTTTCAAGGATATTTAGGACTGCAATAGCATTATCCTTACCATAGGCATTTTCTACACGACACTTTGTGGAATCTACCAAGTTTTTCCATAGTCGTGCATCTGTATCTCCCTCAGCAATTAAAAAAGAATGTTCAGTGTATTGAGGTTGATTTCTCAGCAGACGAATTTGGTTGGCAATGTAGTTAGGGGTAATGTATTCTCTCATTCAACTGGCCCTTTTAACTCCACTGTCAAATCCCAGCGATCGTCTATAATACTTGGAGAATGAGTTGCGATCAACACATCAAAGTCTGCCAATTTGATAATTGCTTGCAAATCTTTGAGAAACTGCACTTGCCACGCTACGTGCAGCGAAAGTTCCGGTTCGTCAATGAGAATTAGCGAGTTAGGTTCAATTTTGAATAACAACTCGTACAGCATTACCAGTTCGTGCTGTTCTCCAGAAGATAAATCTGTGGGTGACAAAGGCTTGCCATCTGCCGTTGTAAAGGTAAAACCGTTCTTTTTACTTATGCTCATATTTTTATAGAGAAATCGCTGTTTAATAATTCTTTGAAAAAGCTCTATTTTAGTACCGAGTCCCTTAAAAACCCTGAGTTTTTTTTCTACATCGCCAACATAAACTGATAGAATATTTTTGGTTGTTTCATCAATATCTTGTTCTATTTGAAAATACGGACTTTCGTCTTGCTCTAAAAGACCAATTTCTCTGAGACGAGAACGCTTTTCCTCAATTTCCTTTAATTGGTTGTGAAGTTTTTCTTCTGTTAAATCGGATGATGTTCGGTTGTTAACAACTCTTGCAGGAAATGTTCTGTCAAGGGCTTGAGATAATACACCGTATTCAGTTAGTTTTGTTTCAATATTTTTTGCTAGTTCCTGAGAATATGTATCAACTGACGAAATTATTGATGGGCTTTCCCAACTCAGCCGTCCTTTAGGGGGATCTGGGAGATGCAACAAACGCTGAGATTCTATCAAACGAACATGGAAAGAGCTTTTTAATTCTGACAACCAATCTGGTTCTTTTTTTGCCATAACTGAATTTTCATCCAGAAAGCAATCGGGAACATCTTCTAATGAAATCTCTTTCAGTAATTCTTGTCGAATAAGCGCTCGCTGGAACTTTTGATAAGTCGTACCAAAGCTATTTGAATCCACTGATAAATCAGGTGAAAAGTCCTCTGATTTTGAGTCAGTATGATAATGATAGTTAAATTTTAACTGTTGGTCTTTTTTCTTTTTACTGACTTTACTAACACAGTTAGTTATTTGCAGATGACGGCCCTCATCAAAGTCTATTCTAAATTCTTTAAAAGGGATACTACAAAGTTGTGAGTAACGTGAATTAAAAAATCCATTAATTATCCTGAGTAAGGCTGTTTTACCAAATCCATTCGGCCCATGAATGATCGTGATTCTATCTTCCATATTGAAAGAAACCTGATGGTTGAAAACTCCAAAAAGTTTGGTAACAGAAATTTTATTGATTCTCATTTTTCCCTCTGGTGAAACCTAAAATTAGAATTAGCATCCTTGAGTGTTACAGACAAATTAGTCATGGTGTACCTAGAATTCTACCATAACTTCCTCGGCGCCGCCCAACAAACCCTGCGCCGCCTCCAACATACTCTCCGCAACATCTTTCAAATCTTCGCGACTTGCCAGATAAGTTTTCAAAGCTTCTAACGGTTCTATACTATTATTAGCATTCAATTCTGGCAACCGCGGCCTTGCTAACTGACTGACTAATTCCGGCTGAATTGTGTAGCTGTGCGCTTCGCCCAGAAGTGTGTGCAATTCTCCGTTGTCGATTAAATCTAATTGTTCCGATCGCAATTGGTAAATCAATCTCACAACCGCGTCTTCGATCTGCTTCTTGCCAATAGCTTTAACTAACTCGGCTTGCGGGTTTTCCGATTCCGAAACATTCACTTTAATAGTCTGAAACACCCGCACGGGCAAAGGGCAAAATTCCCACTCAGCTTTCCCCCGTTCCAAATTAACTAACACAAAACCTTTATCTTCTTTCTCTTCGCTAAAATCAACTCGTTCGATACTTCCGGGATAAATTACGGGCGGATTGTTGGAAGCATTGAGATTTTGGTGTTTGTGAACGTGCCCGAGAGCAACGTAATCAAAACAAGGGCGAGTTAGCATGGAAACGGGTATGTTAAAACCTTTACCAACTGCTAAAAAACGCTCGGCGCCCAGACTTGCTTTATCTGCCATTAAGTGCGCTAAAAGTACGGTTGGTATGTCGGGGTTGAGGCGGCGGATTTCCCCTTCCATTGCGATCGTCAGTTTTTCGGTTAATAATTGGTTAACATCGCCCATAGACAGGCTTTCAGTCTCGGAACGTGTCATTAAGGTCGATCGAGTCAACCAAGGCAAAGTTACCACCTGTACGGGCCCGCTGCGGGTTTGAATGAGGTGAGTGTCCAGGCGATCGCCTACAATAAACTTAGGTATTCCCAAAGTCCGGTAAATTCCCAAACTCGCGCCGCCTTGTCCCTGAGAATGTTGGTCGTGATTTCCTACTAGCAAAACCGTCGGAATTTGGGCCTCAACCAAGCGGCTGAATTGGCGAGCAAAAGCCTCTTTCACAAACGGCGCAGGTGTCGAATCCGGGAAAGCATCACCCCCGAATATTACTAAATCTACGGGTTCAGAAATTGCTCTATCCATACATTTGCTCAGCGTCGCCGCGAAGTCTTCCAGCCGCGTATTTAAACCGGTTTCTGGATTAATCCGGCCGTGAGAAAAGCCGCTGCCCATGTGAATGTCTGAAAGGTGTAAGATTTTAATCATTGTTTTTTCTATTTGTTAGCTATCGTTTCGGTTCCTAGTGAGGACTGAAGTCCTCAGAAGAAGGATTTGCATTCCTGACTGCGAACCAAAGAATTTTTTTTTCCTACATCACAATATGATGCCGGGTACTTTTTGATAAATTTCGCTAATTGCACAACTAAAATTCGCACTAACAAATTCTACTCTATCTCCTTGTCGGTAAGTCTGAGAAACCCAATTTCCCTCAGCATTGAGTCTAAAACATTCAATTTTGATTTCGGATTGAGTGATTAACACATATTCTTGCAAACTCGATGCAGTTTGGTAATCGACAAATTTATCGCCTCTGTCGAAAGCTGCTGTTGAGGGCGACAATACCTCAACTACCAAAGATGGATATAAAATGAAGTCTTCAGTAGAACTTGTATCTCTTTCGTCGCAAGTCACCGCTACATCAGGATAGTAATAGCAATTTGCCTCTTCCAGTCGGACTTTTATATCTGATGAAAGAACTAAGCAAGAACTCTCGCGGAGATGATTGTTAAGCAAACTTGCTAAATTTACTGAAATAACAATATGAGGTTTTTTTGCCCCTGTCATTGCATAAACGTGTCCGCGTCTGTATTCGTGTTTGATCGGGCTTACTCGCTCGCCTTCTAGGTACTCTTCTGGAGAAATGTAGAAATTGTTTTTGCTGATAACCATTGATTTTTACTCCGCTGATTTTATCTGATACTATGTGTTGGAACTCACATATTCGGGGAAGGAAACGGCACTGCCGTTTCCCTACAAATTTAACAAAACTCCAGAAATCGTGCGTGCCATAATTTGCCACTTTCCGTCAAACCCTGCGATCGCACTTTAATTTTGACACTTTTGGGGTTAGCCTCGTAGAGTCGGGCAATTTGCTGCATTTCCTCCCCGCTAAACCCGGTTCCCACGGTTCCTACTGGGACTAATTTGCCATCAATTTCTTGCGCTACTTTGACGGCACTAAACGGCCGCCCCGCCACTTTTGTCGCCGTCAAACCCACAATAAACAAATCGTGCTCTTGACAGTATTTAGTCCTCACCATCGGATATTTCTTAACATCTTTGCCGCCGACATAGTGACAGTTGTGCAACACCCAAACTTCGCCTTCTTTGTTTTCAGATTCCTGCTGATTTGCCAGGACGAGTTTTTCGGCGGTGGTGCGAAATGTCGGTACAACTTCAAAAGCTGGGGATAAATTTGCTAGCATTTCGCCAACTTCAACTCCCGCTGCAATTCGTTCGGATTCTGCCACGGCAGTTAAATCATTGCCTTTGAAAAACAAACTTTTAAAAATAGCATAAATTGCGTTGGGCTGGGTTGTCGGAAAACCGCTTTCAATATTAACAGTAGCAGCTTGCGCCCCCGTGCGGTGTTCGCTGCCGGTACAGCTTTTGTAATAGAGTTCGCCGTCTAAAACAAAGGTGCCAATTTTAGCGGCTGTGTCGATTAATGTGCGATCGATCTCAACCGATGCCTGTTGCCGCAGGTTAGTCGATCGCGATTGGTAGTATACTTTATCTGGCGTCGCGATGACAACTACTCGATTGCCGTCGCGCTTTGGTTGTCCCCAATAATCGGGGTTTTCTATGTAATAAGAACGATCGCTCGGCGCGTCCACCGGCTGCATCGTGACAATTTTTCCCGGCTGTAAGTGCGGCGGCAATTCGGGAATTACGGGGTTATTAACAGTCTCTATTTTGGCAGCGGTAGTTGATTTTGCAGCAGCAGCAAGATTGGTGCTGGATTTGTTTGGAGGATTCAGGGCGATCGGCTTTTCTCCGGTTTCCAATTCAAACGCTCTTTTCCAAAAGCCGATCGCCATTTCCGGGTATCCTTCCGACTCCGCGCACAGTGCAAAACCAATAACTTTTGCCGTACCAATTCCGCGTCCATAATCAGTCAAATACTGCACTGCCCCCGCTTCTCCCATCAAGTGCAATCCTCGCGTCACGATGCGATTGTTCCAGCGTTCTCGAATGTCGGCGCTAATTTTTTTAGCTGCTTTTCGCTTGGCTTCGGCGTATTCGGTGCAGTCCATGCTGCCTCCTTTATGTAGGGCTATTTATATACTATACTTAACATTGATTTATTAGTCAAGTTTTATTTGACAATTAGGTGGTGTGAATAAATTTAACTCTTTGATTTGTGAACTAGATTTATTTTTTAACCGCAGAGGCGCAGAGGGCACAGAGGAAGAGAAGAAAGAGAGGGATGGGGTTGTAGTGTTTTGATTGTCAAGCGCGGTAATTGGTTCGCTGCCAATGCTAAGATAACTTCGATCGCGCATTGCGACCAATAAAGCCGTGAGTTGTGTCTTACTCGCGTTGAGTTCGCCCACTGGCGATCGCAGGTTTGAGAATTTAAGATCGAGTTTAATCTTACTGTTATGATGCGATTGATTTTGTACAGCAAACCCGGATGCCACTTGTGCGAAGGGTTGCAAGAAAAACTCGAACAGATTGAAAGCCTCAAGTTTCAACTCGAGGTCAGAGATATTACCGAACGCGATGACTGGTTTCAAGCTTATCAGTACGAAGTTCCAGTTTTGTTTAAAGTGCAGCCCCAGCCCCAAAATTTTGTTGGCGAGTCTGCATTCTGCGCTGAAGAACTGTTACCCCGCCCTTCTCCCCGCTGTAGCGTCGCCCAATTGGAGCAAATGTTACAGAAATATTTGCAAATGGATCGGTCACAATAATACGATTTACCCAAAAACTCAGGTTTTAATCCTGACCTCGGGGTGATCGGTGTGCAGCTTACTCTAGGTAGAGAGATTTTACGGCACGCATATAAAAATCCGTAGGGTTTGCACCGCGCACAGCAAAAACCTGTAGATAGTGGCTCAAACAATGTGTTCCGCCAGTCATATTCAAGACATTCAAGCGAGGAGTTTTTCAGATGAAATTGAGAGAATTATTAGCAGCAGTTCCCAGCATTTCCTTTGACGCGCAACATCCCGCCCTCGATGGCGAAGTCAAGGGTTTATCCACTAATTCCCACGCTTGTCAGGCGGGCGATTTATTTTTGGGAATGCCGGGAACTCGGGTTGATGGGGGAGATTTTTGGCAAAGTGCGATCGAATCTGGTGCACTTGCCGCCATAATTTCCACCCAAGCAGCCGAGAAAACACCCCCCCAACCCCCCCTTAGCAAGGGGGGGCTAGAAGAGGTTCCTTCCCCCCTTAGCAAGGGGCTAGAAAATGTTCCCTGCGTCATCGCAGCAGCCGATATGGCCCAAGTTTGCGGTCAAATCGCAACTGCTTTTTACGGCAATCCAGCTAGCAAATTAAAACTTGTCGGCGTTACCGGGACTAACGGCAAAACTACAACAACTCATTTAATCGAATTTCTGCTTAATCAAATGGAGTTGCCGACGGCGATTTTCGGCACGCTTTACACTCGCTGGCCGGGCTTCCAACAAACTGCACTTTACACCACACCTTTTGCAGTTGACCTGCAAAAGCAATTAGCAGAAGCTGTAGCAGCCGGATGCAAACACGGGGTGATGGAAGTCAGTTCCCACGCTTTAGCGCAGCAGCGAGTTTTAGGCTGTAGTTTTGAAGTGGCTGTCTTTACAAACTTGACTCAAGACCATCTAGATTATCACCGTGATATGGAAGATTATTTTGAGGCTAAATCGCTTTTATTCGGTTCTAATTACCTCGCCAATCGCGCTGTAATTAATATTGACGATCCCTACGGGCAGCGGATATTTGAAACCCTCAAATCTGACCGAGTTTGGAGTTACAGCACTGTTCTGAAAACGGCAGATTTGTATGCTTTTGATTTGCAGTATCAGCCCAATGGAGTTAAGGGAATGCTGCACACTCCCCAGGGCGAAACAGCTTTTTCTTTGCCTTTAGTCGGTCAGTTCAATTTATCAAATATGTTGGCTGCTGTCGGTGCTGTTTTAGAATTGGGTTTAGATTTGTCCGCAATTGTGGAGAAATTATCTCAGTTTTCGGGAGTTCCGGGACGGATGGAACGGGTGCAAATTAGCCCGGAACAAGATATTAGCGTTATTGTCGATTACGCGCACACTCCCGACAGTTTGGAGAACTTGCTGAAAGCGTCGCGGCCGTTTATTCCGGGTCAGATGATTTGCGTGTTTGGCTGCGGTGGCGATCGCGATCGCACTAAGCGGCCGATTATGGGTAAAATCGTTGCAGAATTAGCCGATTTAACGGTTGTTACTTCCGACAATCCGCGCACGGAAAATCCCGATCGCATTTTGGAGGATATTTTAGCAGGAATTCCCGCCGCAGTAAAGCCGATGGTTTTGTCCGATCGAGCCGCTGCAATTCGCACTGCTATTATGGAGGCTAAACCCGGAGATGGCGTGCTGATAGCAGGGAAAGGACACGAAGATTATCAAATATTGGGCACAGAAAAAGTCCATTTTGACGATCGAGAACAAGCGCGAGATGCCTTGAAAGCCAGAATGAACTCGGTTAACTGAATTCGGTTAACTGTTAAGGGTTAACCGAAGTCGGTTAACCCTTAACAGTTAGGTGTTCGCAGGCTGAGAAATTTGTTATGTTTTTAAGTATTAATACGAAAGAATAATCTGAGTGGCACTAGATTATAATAGTAATATCAAATATGTTTAGGAAAAAATAATTCTTGCTATGATAGAACTAACTGGGTATCAAATTCTCGATAGAATTTACTCAGGCACTCGCACCCTAGTTTATCGCGGCTCTCGCCTCTGCGACAAAAAATCTGTCATCATCAAAGTATTGCGGAACGAGTATCCCAAATTTAGCGAACTCTTGCAATTTCGCAATCAATACACGATCGCCAAAAACCTGAATTTGCCCGGGATCATTCAAACCTACAGCTTGGAAGCCTACCGGAACGGCTATGCGCTGATTATGGAAGACTTCGGGGGCATTTCTCTGAACCAATGGACTGGGAAAGGAAAAACGGTGCAATCTCTGGTTGAGTTTTTCCAAATAGCGATCGACCTAAGCAATACATTAGATATACTTTACCGCCACCGCATCATTCACAAAGATATTAAACCCGCCAATATTTTAATTAATCCTGAGACTAAACAAGTCAAACTTATTGACTTTAGTATTGCATCTTTGCTACCGCGAGAAACTCAAATGGTGATGAGTCCCAACGTGCTAGAAGGGACACTAAGCTATTTGTCTCCTGAACAAACAGGAAGGATGAATCGCGGCATTGACTACCGCACAGATTTTTATTCTTTGGGTGTCAGTTTTTATGAATTGCTGACGGGAGAGTTGCCGTTTCAATCTAACGATCCGATGGAATTGGTACACTCTCATATTGCCAAACAACCGCCGCCCCTTGGCAAAAATAGAAGGGAAGAAATCCCCCAAGTTCTGTGCGACCTCGTAATGAAATTGATGGCGAAGAATGCCGAAGACCGTTACCAGAGTGCTTTGGGGCTGAAATTTGATTTAGAATTTTGTTTGCGTCAATTAGAAGAAAGTGGTAGAATAGAAAGCTTTGCGATCGCGCAACGGGATGTTTGCGAGCGGTTCATCATACCAGAGAAACTCTACGGTAGAGAAAGCGAAGTTGCCCAATTATTGACAGCGTTCGATCGCATCTCTGGTTGCGAGACTTTTCCTGGGAACGAGGGAAGGCGGGAGTTAATGCTGGTGGCGGGTTTTTCTGGCATTGGCAAAACTGCCATTGTTAACGAAGTTCACAAACCAATTGTCCGCCAGCGCGGCTACTTCATCAAAGGCAAGTTTGACCAATTTAATCGCAATATTCCCTTCTCAGCTTTTGTCCAAGCATTTCGAGAATTAATGGGTCAATTGCTGAGTGAAAGCGAGGCTCAATTAGCAGCTTGGAAAACCCAAATTTTAGCTGCGCTTGGTGACAGCGCGCAAGTAATTATTGAAGTAATTCCTGAACTAGAGCAAATTATCTCCCAACAGCAAACCGCAACAGAACTGTCTGAGACGGCGGCACAGAACCGCTTTAATTTACTCTTTCAAAAATTCCTGCAAGTATTCACCACAAAAGAACATCCCTTAGTAATTTTCCTCGATGATTTGCAGTGGGCTGATGCGGCATCTTTGAAATTGATGCAGTTGTTGATGAGCGAGTCAGACGGCAGATATCTATTATTAATAGGAGCTTATCGCGACAATGAAGTTTCTGCAGCTCATCCTTTGATGTTGGCGCTAGAGGAGATTGGGAAAGCACAAGCTGCAATCAAAACGATTACATTAGCCCCTCTGAGTGAAACCAGTTTAAATCAACTCGTTGGCGATACGCTTAGCTGTTCGCCCGAAATCGCACAACCATTAACTCAACTAATTTATAAAAAAACCAAAGGCAATCCATTTTTTAGCGCGCAATTCCTGAAAATGCTGCACGATGAGGGGCTGATTCAGTTTGACTTTGATGGGGGCAATTGGCAATGCGACATTGCCAAAGTAAAAGCATTAGCAGTGACGGATGATATCGTTGACTTTATGGCGTTGCAGTTGCAAAAATTGCCGCCAGCGACTCAGAAGGTCTTAAAGTTGGCGGCTTGTATTGGCAATCAATTTGATTTGGGTACTTTGGCTGTTGTTTCTGAGCAATTAGCAACAGAAACGGCGGCGGATTTGTGGAAGGCATTGCAAGAGGAGTTAATCCTTCCGGAAAGTAAAGTCTACCAGTTTTATATGGGGCAGGAAAAACATGGACAGGCACAAAATTCCCAGGTGGTGAATTACAAGTTTCTTCACGATCGCGTCCAGCAAGCCGCCTATTCCCTGATTCCTGAAGACCAAAAACAATCCGTCCATTTGCACATTGGGCAATTGCTATTCGCTCGAACCTCAGCAGAGCAACTAGACGAGAGAATTTTTGCGATTGTCAGTCAATTTAATCTGGGCATCGATCGCATTGCAATTCAGGCTCAGCGAGACCATCTAGCCAACCTCAATTTGATGGCTGCGCGTAAAGCACGGCTTTCGGCTGCTTACCCAGCATCGGCTCAATACTGTGAGATAGGGCTGCAACTTTTAGCCACTGACAGTTCCGATCAATGGATCAGACAGCCTATTCTTACTTCAGAATTGCACATTGAAGCTGCTAATTCAGCCTGTCTGATTGGCGCATTTGAGCGGGTAGATGCTTGCGTCGAGGCAGTTCTCCAGCATACGTCAAACCCCCTAGAACAAGTTAAAGTCTTAGAAATAAAAATTCAATCCTTGATGGCCCGCAATCAATTATCAGAGGCGATTCAGGTGGCACGGGCAATCCTTCAAGAGTTGGATGTGGAGTTGCCAGAACATCCCACCCAAGACATGGTAGCTCCTGCTCTCAATGCTATTGGCGATCGACTGATGAGTGTGGATGTGATGAATTCACCAAAGATGAGCGCTCCGCAGAAGCTGGCTGCAATGAATATTCTCAGCAGTATGGCTTCAGCAGCCTATATCGGTTCGCCAGCCCTCTATCCCTTGATTGTGCTCAAACAAATTGAATTGTCACTTCAGTTTGGAAATGCGATCCAAACACCCTATGCTTATTCAACCTATGGACTAATTCTCTGTGCATTTGGTGGGGAAATTGTAGCCGGAAATCGTGCTGCTGATATCGCGATCGCCTTGATGGAAATGTTTAAAGCATCGAGTTTTAAAGCGAAAATTTTCAATTTAGTTTATCCATTTGTTCGCATTTGGCAGGAGCCGATGCACACTGTACTGATGCCTTTGCTGGAAGGCTATCAAGGGGGTTTGGAAACGGGAGATTTGGAGTTCGCTGCTTACTGTGCCTATAACCGCTGTCAACTCGCTTATGCGGCGGGAAATGAACTTCTACAACTGGGACAAGAGATGCAAACCTATGCAGAGGCGATCGCCCAGCTCAAACAAACAACAGCTCTAAATTTTCAGCAAATTGTGCAACAGGCAGTCTTAAATTGGACAGGTGAAGCCGACGAACCCCAGAAACTGATTGGAGAAGCTTACGATGAAACGACGCGATTACCTCAGCATCAGTCAGCGGGAGATACTTACTCGATCGGGAGCGTCTATGCTCATAAATTGATTCTGGCTTACCATTTTGGGCAACCCCAGGAAGCTCTGGAGATAGCTCAAATTGCCGAGAAAACTATTGGTGGCATTATCGGAACTGTGTTCTATGGAGTCTTTTATTTCTATCATGCACTGACGTTACTCGCAAACACAAACACCTTGGCAATTAGTGAAGCGGTTACGAAGGATCTTGAGCAACTTACTAACTGGGCAACTCATGCACCCACGAACTTTGGCCACAAATGCGATTTAATTCGAGCCGAACAGCAACGAATTTTAGGTAACAAAGCAGAGGCGATCGACCTCTACGATGGCGCGATCTTCCTCGCTAAAGAAAACCAATTCCTCAACGAAGAAGCCTTAGCCAACGAACTCGCCGCTAAATTCTACCTCAATTGGGGCAAAGAAAAAGTTGCTGCAGGCTATATGCAGGAAGCCTACTATTGTTACGCCCGCTGGGGAGCAAAAGCAAAAACCGATGACCTAGAAAAACGTTATCCCGATCTGCTGCGCCCCATCTTACAACAGGCAGCCCAACCCGTCTCTATTTTAGAAACCCTATCCACCCTCACCAATTCAACCTACTCCTTTCATTCGAGCGCCCACCACACTAGCTCCAGTACCTCCATCAACCAGGCTCTAGATTTTTCTACCCTGCTGCAAATCTCCCAAGTCATCTCCAGCACGATCAACCTGGATGAGTTGCTGCAAATTGTGACCCAAACCATGTTACAAAACTCGGGAGCCGATCGCTGTACACTGATGCTCTGCCAAGATCGACAATGCCAAGTGCGGGCCCTGGCTACCGGGGAATACATTAGCCTGGAAACGGAACCCCTAGAGAACAATCTCACCGTTCCGGTTAAATTAATCCACTATGTAAAAAACACCCTAGCAACAGTTGTCATCGATCAGCTCAAAACCGATCTGCCTGTGATTGACGATTATTTAGAGTACCACCAACCAGAGAGTTTGCTGGGTTTGCCAATTCTAAATCAGGGGAATTTGGTCGGCATTTTGTATCTAGAAAATCGGATAACCAGTGGAGTGTTTAGTCGCGATCGCGTCCTAGTGCTGAATTTTCTCTCTAGTCAAGCGGCGATCGCTCTGGAGAATGCCCGTCTCTATCACCAAGTGCAGCAGACTTTGAATGAACTTCAGCAAACTCAGATGCAAATGATCCAAAGTGAAAAGATGTCAGCATTAGGTAATCTAGTGGCAGGCGTTGCCCATGAAATTAACAACCCCGTTGGTTTTATTTCCGGGAACATTAATGAAGCTCATGCTGGAGTCCAAGACTTAATTGATTATTTGCGCCTCTATCAAGAAAAGTTTCCTCCCTCGGAAGCAGAATTGATTGATAAAGCAGAGGAAATAGATTTAGATTATCTCGTAGAAGATTTACCTAAAATGTTGAGTTCCATGAAAATTGGATGCGAGCGCATCAAAAACATCAGCACATCCCTCCGCACTTTCTCTCGCGCCGATACGGCACATAAAGTTGAGGCTAATATCCATGAAGGACTCAATAGCACTTTGATGATTTTACGCCATCGCCTGAAAGCGAACGACAAGCATCCTGAAATTAAAATCATTAAAGAGTACGGCAATGTTCCAAAAGTAAAATGTTATTTGGGACAATTAAACCAGGTATTTATGAATCTGTTGGCCAATGCGATAGATGCCTTAGAAGAATCCAATCAAGGACGGACTTTTGCCGATATTCAAGCCCACCCCAATCAAATTACTATTCGGACAAAAGTAGAAAGGGGAAATGTAATAATTTCCATCGCCGATAACGGAAAGGGAATGTCCGAAGAGGTCAAAAATCGGATTTTTGACCATCTATTTACCACTAAAGACGTGGGCAAAGGAACTGGGTTAGGACTGGCGATCGCGCGTCAAATTGTAGAAGGAAAACACGGCGGTAAACTGACTTGTATTTCTTCACTGGGAAAAGGAACGGAGTTTGTCATTGAGATTTTAATTGATTGAAGGTTAGTTGTCAGTTGTCCGTTGTCCGTTGTTAGTTGTTGACCTATATTATTAATCTCTCTCTCTTCTCTTCCTCTGCGTTCTCTGCGTCCTCTGCGGTTAAATCATTCCGATGCAACCGGAATTGATAGGACAACCGACAACTGACAACGAACAACTGACAACTGACTATTGCAGCGGCAAAAATACCGTCATCACCTCGCCCTTTTGGGGCCGCTGGCGAATTACCAACTTCCCGCCAGCCGCTCGAAATAAATTCTTAGTCACGCTCAAATTTAAACTCAAACTTCCCGTCTCCGGCTGCACCATCAACAAAGGCCCGATCGATCGCAAAGGAGCATTCGCCTTAGCTGCAAAAGTCGATGCGACATTACCTTCAGGTAGGTGTTCCGATTCCAATTGCAACTTTAACTGATCGCCCGCTAATGTCACCTCCACCTGAATGCGACTCCCGGAAGGCAAAGTTCGAGTAAAATTCTCAATCAAATTAGTTAAAACCTGATCCAGCATCGTCGGATCGCTGACTACCGCAGGCAACTTTTTCGGCACAATAACTTCCAAAGTGTGGTTTCGCACAGCCGCCTGTTTTTGCCAGCGGGGAATGCTATTTTGCAGCACTTCACCGAGGGACATTGCTGTTAGCTGCACGCCAGAATTTTTAGCTTGCGACATTTCCAATTCCACGGCGCGGAAAATTAAACCGAAGCGATCGATCTGAGCGGTACACTCAGCATCAATCATTTCCAAACGCTTGATCACCACCGGATCGAGTTTGGGGCGCTTCAGCAGCAATCGAGTCAGCGTGCGAATAGTAGCCAAAGGAGTGCGGACTTCGTGGGCGATCGCCTGTAGCAATTCCACCTCTTTAGTAGCGAGAGGAATTGGAGATTTGCAGTTGATATCTGTAGCCGATAACTTTTTATGCCTCGGGTTCAAACCATCATCAATTCTTTCATCCTTTATCCTGCCTGGTTCATCTTTCCCAACCGGCAAATTATGCAACAGCAAGCGGCTGAACTGCATCACTGTTTGATAATTTGGCTCCACAGGCAAAAACTGCTGGAACAGCGCGTCTAATTTAGTAGAGTTATTAGTTAATTGGCCACCTGGTAAATTGAAGCTACCGTCAGAATTGGCAAGCAAACATTCGCTTTCAGTCACCCTGCGCCGCAAAACCTCCCAAGCTTTGGCGACTACTTGCGGATCGAAAGAAAATAGAAAAGCCGGAATTCCCGCAGAATTTTCACCCAAAACCATCACCAGGCTAAAACTAGCAGTTAAAACCAAACAAAACTGCTCGTTCGCTAGCGGATCACCACTTGCCAAAGCCAATGCCGGGGCCGCCGGAGGCACTGATGTTTGCACATCAGCCGCCGGCATTAAAGCTAAAGTTTGTCTAGCCCGAAAAGACCACAAAGCTGCATCGTTGTCGGGAATACTGGTAAAAATCCAATTGGCAAAGCCGTTGGCCAAAGCGGGGTCAGTCAAAACCGAAGACGGGCCAGACAACACCAATCCCTGACAGGAATTGGCGATTGTCGATCGAGAATTTGCTCGATCGGCATCTGTTTTTTGTCCTGCTTTTTGCCGATCGAGCATTTGATTCAAAGCTGCGATCGCTCCGTACCATTCCTGTTCAGCTTTCAGCCGAGAAGCCCCACGGCTTGCAGGACACCGATGGCGGTTGTTTTCTCCCGCCAACTTAGCATCAAAGAGACTCAGGTCATTTTCTTGGCCTTGGGAGGCTAAAATTTCGCTTATTGTCGGTAAAAAGTAAGTATTCACAGTTATAAACCCACCTTCGGAGGCATGAAGGGTGAAGTATTTATGTATAGGAAAGTTCAGGAGTTAGGAGTCAAGCACTAGCACGATCGAAAAATCCCGCATAATTTCTTGCGCCTTCCTCCTAACTCACAGGATATCCACATTAGTCAACTAACGATATTGGCAGAACCGTACCAATAAGCCGCAATCTCCGCGCTTGGGGCGATATTTTGCACGATCGCCCTGACAAAAGTGCAAAATGAAGTAAGTTAAACACCCTGCTTTCCTTATGCCCACCTCGATCGCCGACTCGAAAAATCTGCTGTCAGACTTAATGGCCCGCTACCGTCACCAAGTCGATTATCTGGCAATTCGACTGGAAGAAGCCGAAGGCACCGACATCCTGCTGCGGGGCGAAAAAATTGAAACCCTCAGCGAAGGAGTCTCAATTGGCGGCCAAGTCAGGGCTTGTCACAAAGGCGGCTGGGGCTTTGCCAGTTTTAACCGACTTTCCACCCTCGCCGAAAGAATCGAAGAAGCCATCGCCGCAGCCAAACTGATCGGGGAAGAAGAAACGATTCTGGCGCCAGTTACCCCGGTACAAGACATTTGCTTGCTGCCGCTGACAGGAACAGACCCCCGTCTGGTTCCCCTAATTGACAAAAAGCAATTGTGCGATCGCTACGCGGCGATTCTCCGCAGCATTGACCCCCGCATCGCCACAATCTCCGTGCGCTACGGCGACAGCACCCAGCGGATCATCCTCGCCACCTCCGAAGGCACCATGCTCGAACAAGGTTGGGCAGACATGGAAATGCGCTTTGCCGCCACAGCCCGCAGCGGGGAAACCGTACAAACCGGCCGCGAAACCACTGGTTCCCGCAAAGCTTACGAAGACTTAACCGATCTCGATGTTCAAGTTCGCAGCGCCGCCCAGAGAGCCGTAGATTCCCTAGCCTTACCCCCCGTCCAAGGCAACACCTACACCGTCGTCATCGACCCAATTTTGACCGGATTGTTCGTCCACGAAGCCTTCGGACACCTTTCCGAAGCGGACATGGCCTACGAAAATCCCGACATTTTGGAAATTATGACCCTCGGCCGCCAGTTCGGCCCCAAAAACTTGCAAATTTTCGACGGTGCATCGCCAGAGGGACACCGGGGCAGCTATGTCTACGACGACGAAGGCACTCCCGCGACTACTACTCAGTTAATTAAAGACGGCGCTTTAGTCGGGCGACTGCACTCGCGGGAAACGGCGGGCAAATTGGGAGAAACGCCTACAGGCAATGCTCGCTGTTTGAATTATCATTATCCGCCGATCGTCCGCATGACGAATACTTGGATCGAACGGGGTGACACGCCAGTTGCTGACTTATTTTCTGGTATCAAAGAAGGAGTTTATGCGCGCAATTGGCAAGGCGGCATGACTAACGGCGAGATGTTTACTTTCAGTGCCGGCGAAGCTTGGATGATCCGCGACGGAAAACTAGACAATCCGGTGCGGGATGTTACTCTTTCGGGTAATGTTTTCAGCACTTTAGCCGATATTGAGGCGATCGGCGACGATTTCTACTGGGATGAATCCGGCGGCTGCGGCAAAGCAGGACAAAGCGGTTTGCCCGTGGGCTGCGGCGGCCCGAGTTTGCGGATTCGCGATGTCGTTGTTGGTGGCGAAGCTGCGGAAGAAGATTAAAGCTTCAAAAGTTTAAAAAATAAAGGTAAAGCGCCAGATTCCTACTCGCGCTTTACCTTTATTTTTTGAGTGCAACATTTCGCGCCCGTTTGTGGTGTCTGATATTTAGACGAGATTGGCCAAAAAAACCGGAATAGCGAACAATTATGCCTTGAGTCGTCAAATACCGCTGAAAAATCTGTTTTTTGCTACGCAGTACGTAAGTCCCCAATTAATGGCTCGAAATCTTCAATTTTTATCTTCTTATCCCAATTTTTAATTCTCCCATTCTCCCCCTAATTCCCTGCAATTATTGCTTTTTTCTGCTTTATCTCCCCTCGCCTCGGTTTGGCGGCTTCTCTTGATCGTTATCTGCATCTGCGTCAAAGGTCGGAGTGTCGGCTAGAGTGGTTAAAATTTCGGGAGCAGAGTTGTCTTGAGCAAAAAAGGTCGATCGAGTTTCTAAGCTTTGAGCATTAACTGCGCCAGCAGTCAGTAACAGGCTTGACATCAGGATGGAAGAGTAAACGCGCATCATAAATTTTGGTGTTTGTATTTTCCCCTTCTTGATACGCAGTCTGCACTCTGCTATCAGGATAAAAAAAATAATTGTGACGAAATCCTCAATTAGTAAGTGAGGGCACCTGCAATTTTTTTGAGTTTTGGTTAAAAGCTGGTGAAATCCATCATCTAGCTCGCTGGTTCGCTGGTAATTTCTAGTTCTCTGCTACTTGCTGGTCACCAGCAGACTTCAAGACCATGTTCAAAAAAATAATGCTACTCTTCTGTGCCCGTCTTCCCAACCCTGGTAGTTATAAATCATTCCCAAATCTAAAATCTAAAATCTAAAATCTAAAATAGTATGACCCCTGGAATCCTCTTGAAACGGGCTTCCAACAAGGAAAGGAAAACCACAAATTGTAAAGTTTTACTACTTTTATGATTAACTTCATAATTTATGGAGGTGAAGTGGCAACCCGGGGATTAAAGACACAACAGGAGAGTACCCAGGCGCGCCATCAGCACCTTACATATAAATATCTTGGTGAATGAGATTCCTTAAAGCGGGCACTGCCTAATTTTTCACATTAACTTCATAAATGGTTGCTATTGTATTTTTAAATAAATTGTGAACCTTTGATTTTTTCTGATTTTTTCTGATCTTTTCCGATCTTTTCTTCTCTGGCTTTGTGACAAGAGCGGTTACGCGCCACTCCGAAGGAGGAGTCGAAAGCGGTTGGGGAAAAAAAACCAGTTCACAAAATCGTGGAGTCAATCTCAAATCTCAACTCTCAAATCGAACAGGCGCGCAGGGAGTAAAAAAACTGGTTTTAAAACTGATATCGCGGAGTCAATCTCAAATATCAAATCTCACAGCGACTGACTTGCACATCTACCTGCAGGAATAGCGACTCAAGGGTTGACGAGTTGTCCAAAACAACATCAGCTTGTTGACATTTTTGAGCTAGCGGCAACTGAGTGTTAATGCGGGCCTGAGCTCGATCGTAACTCAAGCCGTCTCGCTGCATTAGTCGTTCTAACTGCACTTCGGGTGAACAGTACACCACCCAAATTTCGGTACACAAGTCAGTCATATTAGCTTCAAACAGCAGCGGCACTACTAAAACCAAAGTCACCGTGTCAGTGGGGGCGCAGAAAGCGGAGTTTTTTTCAACAATACTTTGTTCTAGCTTTTGATCGCGGTGAAAAAACCTGGTTTCTTGAGTTTTTGTACCTAAATTCTGTGTGTCCTGGGATACCGGAGTCAATGCAGCAATGCAGCTTTGAGTTTCCTCAACAAATCGGCGTCGCACGTAAGGGTGAATCTGTTGTTCCAACCACTGCCGCTCCGCTGCGTTACAAAAAATAATACTTCCCAACTCCGGCCGATTTAAAGTGCCGTCGGGGAGCAAAATACCCGCGCCGTATCGTTTTACAATAGAGTCAAGTATTGGCGAACCGGGGTTCACAGCTTCGCGGGCGTAAATATCGGCATCTAAAATTGGAAATCCACAGGCATCTGCCAGATAATTAGATATAGCGGTTTTACCGGTGGCGATGCCCCCAGTTAAACCGATCAGACGGACAATTCGATCGCTCATAATTTTCTCTGTTTAAACTTCCTGTGTTTCGACACTTACTGTCAGTCTTTGCTATGTTGGTGACACAATCAAATTTAGACTTAAAATTTAAGATTTGCGATCGAGAGTTCGCGTTAGGAAGTGTCAGGATTGGGGTGCGATCGACTCTTTTTTACCTAAAATCTCAATTTTAAACTCTAATCAAGGTCTAGACCGAGGCAAACTTATGAATGCTCAACGTGCTGTGCGGTCGATTCTGGCAGCCATTCCCCTTGCTGGATTTTTGATATTAGATTTTTTCCCCAACCTGGTTTTCCTCAAAGAAAACAGCAGGGGATGGATACTCGTGGCAATTTATCCCCAATCTCAAATTGCTGCAGCACAATCTATTATTTCAGCCCCAGACGGCACCGGAACCGCTGTCACCGCCCCAGGTACAGGGTCGCCCCCCCGCTACGACATTAAAGGCGGCACTCCCTCCAGAGACGGAGCAAATCTGTTCCACAGTTTTACTCGGTTCGGTCTGAATTCTGGCGAAACTGCCAATTTCATCTCCAACCCAACCGTTAAAAATATCCTCGGCCGCGTTGTCGGTGGGGACGCTTCCTTAATTAACGGTCTAATTCAAGTTACTGGCGGCAATTCTAACTTGTTGCTGATGAACCCCGCAGGCATTATCTTCGGAGCAAATGCCAGACTCGATGTGTCCGGGTCTTTTTTGGCTACCACCGCTAGCGGTATCGGTTTTGACGACCGTTGGTTCAACGCTACAGGCGCCAACGACTACCCAGCCCTAGTCGGAGCGCCGAATGCTTTTGTTTTTGGCTCACAGCCCGCGAGTATTGTCAATGCCGGTAACTTGGCTGTCGGAACCGGGCAAAATTTGACTTTGCTGGGCGGCACGGTCATCAGTACAGGGCAACTTTCAGCCCCGGGCGGTCAAATTACTGTGGCGGCTGTCCCGGGCGAAAATCTGGTGCGGTTCCGTCAAAACGGACTTTTGCTGAGTTTAGAAGTTTCTCCGGCTGCGGGAGTGTCGGGTTCGGAAGCGGTTCCCTTCTCTCCCCAGAGTTTACCAGGGCTGCTCTCGGGTCCCGGCGTGGCTAACGCTACAGGTATAACTACGAACGCTCAAGGTGAAGTTGTGCTGACAGGCGGCAAAACAGTGCCAGGAGGTGCTGGAACAGCGCTGGTAGCGGGATCTGCGGACGTGTCTGCTACGGGGGGCGCGGGAGGAAGCGTCAACGTGTTGGGCGACAAGGTAGGGCTGTTGGGAGCGAAGATTGAGGCTTCCGGGCCCGACGGCGGCGGAACGGTGCGGATCGGGGGAGATTACCGAGGCGAGGGAACTGTGCCGAATGCCAGAATGACTTACGTGGATGGCAAAAGTTCGATCGCTGCCAACGCCACTCAATCAGGCAACGGTGGCAGAGTTGTTGTCTGGGCTGACAACACAACAGCATTTTTGGGCAGCATCAGCGCAAATGGCGTTTCTGCAACGGGAACCGCAGGTGTTGGGGGGTTTGTGGAAGTTTCGGGCAAGCAAAGATTGATTTTTAACGGTACTGTCGATACCTCTGGGACAAACGGTTTGGGGACTTTGCTGTTAGATCCAGACAATATTTTAATTACAGATTCCCTACAAGCTGCGGGCGATGCCGAAATAATTGCCGACAATAATATTTTGGCAACAGGAACCCTACCAGGACAGGAAAACAATTCTGAGCCTTCGCTGACAATTTCGGCTAGAGCTTTGGAAAGTATGTCGGCTACGTCAAATGTGGTTCTCGAAGCGCTCAATGATATTACAGTTGCTGATTTGGCAGACAATCAGTTGAGCTTTCAAGCAACTACTGGTTCGGTAACATTTAGAGCAGATGCCGATCGCAATGGTGCGGGTGCTTTTTCGATGAATTCTGGAGATACAATTAGCACGGCTGGCGGTGCGATCGCCATTTCTGGAAATCAAATTACTGCGGGCAATTTGTCGAGCAACGGCGGAAATATTAGTTTGATTAGTCAGGGCTCGACAGTTGCAAACAACATTTCTTCATCCAATCCCAGCACGGGCAGCAGCGGGAATATTTTGCTCGACGGCCTGAACGTAACGGCCCAAAAACTTGATGCCAGCGGCCCGGAAGCGACGGGAAATGTAACTGTGACGGCTCGGAATGTTCTGGGAGTGAGCTTCGTCGCAGGGGGCTCGGGAAACATTACTTTGACTGGTAATGAAATTAATTTCAAAGGCGAAAAAAATTCGGTCAGCGGTACTGGCTTTTTGGTACTGCAACCTTGGAGTCCTGGTCAAAATATTGCGATCGGCGGTTCTGGAGATGTCGGTACTAATATTTATTTGAATCTGACGGCAAGCGACCTCGGAAGTTTGGAAAATGGGTTTGCTGGAATTACGATCGGCCGCAGCAACGGTATCGGTTCAATTCTGATTGCCAACGATTTCACATTTTACGATCCGCTAATTATTCAATCGCCAGCGGGTTTGGGAACAATCACTACCACAAATTCCCTGACAGCGGCCGACAATGCCTCAATTACTCTCAAAGCTGACGGCAATATCCGTACCGGAAATATCACTACCAACAATCAGGAAATTCGCATCGTCAGCACCGCAGGCAATGTCACAACCGGTCGGCTACTTACTGGAACTTCCCGCACCATCAACACTTCTGTCAATTCTTCCGAAGATACAGGCAACTCGGCGGGAGATGTTAGTGTTACCGCACAGGGTACGGTGACTGCCGGGGCGATCGACACCAGGGGCGATCGCGCGGGGAATGTGACGCTGACGGGGCGCAATGGAGTCACTGCAGGGGCGATCGAAGCTGGCGACTCGCAAACAGGGGGAGATATTACCCTGACGGGCAACGAAATTGACTTGACGGGTGACAAAAATTCGATCGCCAGCAACGGCAATCTGGTGTTGCAACCGGCTGATCCCAGTCAAAATATTATAATTCAAGGTTCTGACGATACAGAAGCTCTGAACTTGACTGCTGCTGAATTGAACACATTTCGGAATGGGTTTGCTTCGATCGCGATCGGGCGCGCTGACGGTAGCGGTGCGATCTCGATTGGTTCTCCAGCGCCAAATTCAACGCCAAATTCAACGCCAGTGGCGGTGACATTTCAAGATCCTACGACAATTCGCTCGCCCAATGGCGCAGGCGCGATCGTGGGAACGAGTGCGATCGTCGGCACAGATAACGCCACGATCTCTCTGATGGGGGGTACTGTAGCCGTCGGAGACGTTACCTCGACTGCGGGGATTAACATCACTACCAGTCAAGGCAAGTTGACTGCTGGTACGGTTTCATCTCGCTCAACTTCCGGGGTGGCGGGCCCTATCAATATTCGCAGCGCCGGTGCGGTAGAAACCGGCAACATCGATGCTTTTGGTGCCAGAAGCGGGGGAGATATTTCGATTGCGGCGCCGGGCCGGATCGTTACAGGGGTGATCAACTCGAGTTCGCAATCGGGAAGTGCCGGTTCGAGCCAAATTACCGGGCAGAAAGATATTGAAGTTGTTTCGATCAAAGCTCGTGGCAATACCGGCGGCGATGTGGCAATCGAAGCTGGGGGAGCATTTCGGGCTGCGGGAACAGGAACGGCTGCTGAGCGCGCCCAGGTCAGCATTTCTACAGACGGGCTGGCTCGATCGGGTTCACAGACGCTGCTGCAAAGCACTTGCCCGTCGGGAACCTGCACGGCGGCGACTGTTGGGACGGGAAACTCGAAGTCGAACACTGCCACCTCCTCAACTGCGATCGGGCCGCTGGCGATCGTGTCGAGTCCGGCACCAACTAGCAGCGTGGAACTGAAAACTACAGACAATTCTCAACAAATTGTGACTCAGGTGAGTCTCCCTCCCGCAGCGTCGGTGCCAAAGGGCAGTACCACAAATGTCTCGCCAGAACCTGCTGCTGCGTCTGTTGATGCGCGGCCCAACGAGACTGCGGCTGGCTCCTCGGTAGTGCTGTCGCCGTCGGTGTTAACAGACAATTTGGGCGCGCCTGCGACGACAGAAAACGGCAGCGTGGCAACAACTCCACAGAAGCCTGCGAGTGCGGTGAGTGCAGAAAGTATCGGGAATGTGAGGGTTCCTGAGATTTCTCGATCGAGTTCGATCGCGCAAATAAGTCCGATCGACGCAGTGCAGCAAAGGGATAGAACTCAGGGCCGGGAATTTGAACGTTACTTTGGGGGTAATCTCACTGAAAAGTCAGTCACGCAGCAAAGTATTCGAGATACTCTCAGCAGCGTCAATCGGTTGACTGGGGTTAAACCCGCGATCCTTTACGTATGGGCGAAAGAAAAACATTTAGAACTTGTGTTGTTATTGCCAGACGGCAAAAATGTTTTTAAAAGCGTGCCTGCAAGCCGCGAGACAGTGCTGCAAGTTGCTAAAAAATTCACTAATGCTATCAGAACTCCTAGGAGATTGAATGCTGCTAATTACAAGGAACCTGCCGAGCAACTTTACCAGTGGCTAATTGCACCGCTGCAACCGGAATTGGAGGCTAACAAGATTGACACTTTGGTGTTTTCGATGGATGCCGGTTTGCGAACTTTGCCTTTGGCTGCTCTTTACGACGGCAAGCAGTTTTTGGTAGAAAAGTACAGTTTGGGGCTGATTCCGAGTTTGAGTTTAACTGATACTCGCTATGCCGATGTTAAGGGTTCTGAAGTGTTAGCGATGGGTGCGTCGAATTTTCCCGCCCAATACGATCAAAATCCTTTGCCTGCGGTGCCACTGGAAATATCGACAATTGTGGGCAAGATTTGGCCTGGTTCGTCTTTTCTCAATGAAGCTTTTACTTTGGCAAATTTGAAGCAGAAGCGCAATCAACCGCAATACAAAATTATTCATTTAGCTACTCACGGCGATTTTCAGCCTGGGGGGGCGGAAAATTCTTACATTCAGTTTTGGGATACTAAGTTGCGGTTGGATCAGTTGGATCAGTTGAAGTTATCTAACCCGCAGGTGGAGTTGTTGGTTTTGAGTGCGTGTACTACGGCGGTGGGGGACGAACAAGCTGAGTTGGGGTTTGCAGGGTTGGCGGTGCACGCGGGGGTAAAATCAGCTTTGGCGAGTTTGTGGTATGTCAGCGATGTCGCTACTTTGGGGCTGATGACTGAGTTTTACCAGGAGTTGCGTACAGCGCCGATTAAGGCTGAGGCTTTGCGGCAAGCGCAGTTGGCGATGCTGCGGGGAGAAGTGCGGTTGCAAGATGGTTATTTGGTGCGATCGGGCAACTATCAAGCTCTGCCTTTACCGTCGGAGTTGGTCACTAGGGGCGATCGAAATTTCTCGCATCCTTATTATTGGGCTGCTTTTACCATGATCGGTTCGCCTTGGTAATTCTGAAGCAGGAAGGCATCAGGGTGCGATGTTCAAACTCACTAATAACTAATCACTTATGACTCATGATTAATTGCTAGCTGCGATTTGACTCAAGCCTTTGAGGATTCGGAGTACATCATGTAAATTATTAGTGCGATTGCTAATTCCAAATAAATCAGATGTGCTAGATCGAGGTGATTCTCCTTTGACTAATTTAACAAAGATGAAACTGCCACCTGTAGCAATCATGCCGTAATTAGGTTTCTCCGGGTTGGGATTGGCCAGCATATAAGCTAAGATTTGCGCCAAGCCGGCTTCGATCGAAAAAAAAACTCGTTTCGTTTCTATTGCCATCAGCTACAACTGCTATTTTAAAACAAAAGTATTGATGCTGCCTTTGATGATAACGCCTTCATCTTCTTCGGAAAATTCGACTGATTTTTCTGGCTTAATGTAGAAATGATGCAGATAAAACTCGCCTGCAAATAACAGCGGAGAGACGATCGACAAACTAATAGTTTTTTCCCGCATCGGCGGATACTCCAACAAGTTGAAGTAACCCGCTTTAATCTGATCTAGCTGTCGTTTTTGAAAGGCGCTAATTTCTGGCAACTCGTCTTGCCATTATCTGAAAAATTGGTCGTCTGTGACAAGTTGCAGGTCAAAAACTGTTTTTAATTCTTCTAATGTGACATTTTTAGCTTGAATTGTTTGAACCCTAATTCGATCCTGTTAATTTTATGGGTAATTACAATTTTATCAAATTTTTAGCTAATATTATGTCTACTCGAAAGAGTATAACAAAATTGGTTCGTAGTGAGAACCCAGATTCCTAATCCAACTCGCTCGGACTTGCATTCCTCACTACGAAATGGTAACGGTTATTTTATGGAAGATGATATAATAAGTCAAAATTGAATTCTGCTAATTCCAAATTTTTTGCAAATTGAGAACAAATCCCGGCAAAACATTTTCCCCAGAAAGGGTGAGAGGAGATTGTAAAACTTCCACATCTTGGCCGGGGCGATAAATTTCAACTTCCCGTTTTTTGCGGTTAATCAGCCAACCCAAACGACAGCCATTTTCCATATATTCTTGCATTTTTTCCTGAGTCTTTTTCAAGCTGTCAGTTGGGGAGAGAATTTCCACAGCAAAATCGGGACAAAGCGGGATAAATTTTTCTCTTTGTTGAGGTGTTAAAGCTTCCCAGCGCGATTTTTCTACCCAAGACGCATCGGGAGAGCGATCGGCTTTATTTGGCAGAGTAAATCCTGTGGAGGAATCAAAGGCTTCACCGAGTTGGGTTTGTTCGTTCCAAAGTCCAATCTGTAAGTTGAATTTTGAGTTGCTTCTTCCCGTTTCTCCTCCGGTTGGGGGCAGGACAATTAATTCTCCGTTGGCATTCCGTTCTAGTTTTAATTCAGGGTTTTCTTCGCACAGTTGATAAAACTGTTCTGAAGTTAGTTTGATAATGGAATTGAGGTTTAAGGTGATAGCAGTCATTGTTATTTACCTGCTGTTTGTAGGAACTTGATTAAGAATTAAAAATGGGATTAGTCATTTTTAATTCTTAATTCTTAACTTCTAATTCTACTGCAATTGCTTGATTCGGTTGAGTGCGTCTTGATAGGCGCTGGTTCTTCCGCCTTGCTTGTAAAGTTCTGCTGCTTTTTGAAAGTCGGCAATTGCTTTCGGTTGGTCTTTGTTGTCCAGGTAAGCTAAAGCTCGGTTGTAGTAAGCGTCGGCAAAACCGGGATTGGCTGCGATCGCCCGCGTGTATGCTTGAATAGCAGTGGAACCGCGAGTGGGATCGAGTTCGGGCAAGCTGGCGGTGATGAGAGTGCGGGCATTACCGATATTAAAAAACAATTCAGGGGTATATTTGGGTTTGAAAGCGAGTGCTCTGTTGAAATCCGCGATCGCCTCCCAAGCATCTCCTTGATCTAACAGCGAAAGTCCTCGAAAATAATAAGCTTGGGCATCTTGCGGATTGGCGGTGGATACCGGGCCGCTGGTTGGGGGAGTATTGTCTACTTTCAACTCTGATTTGTTTATTCCCGCCGCCACTAGCTTCGCGATAAATGTATTGATGGGAACTGCTGCGTTAAATCCGGTTTTAATCGGGGCGACTTCGCCGGAACTCGTTTGCGCGAAACCGAATTCCCCTTGTCCGTGTAAACCGATGACTCGGCCTTCCGAGTCAAAAACTGGGCCGCCACTCATGCCACTCCAAGTTACTGCCTGATACCGCAAAGTGTAACCTTCGGGGCGGTTGCCGGGGCGGCTGGTAACGAGTCCGGGAGAGAGTTCGGGTTCTCGTTCAGCGCCGAAAAGTCCGCCCGTAGCGGGATAGCCGTAAACGAAGATTTGAGTGCCGATGACGGCTTGATCGGAATCTGCGATCGTCGCGACTGGATATTCTTCGGGACTTTCAAATTTGACTACGGCTAAATCCGGGTCAGCTTCGGCGGTTTGCAAACGGGTGACGGAGGTTGCTTGATAGTTTTTGCCTTTAGACGTGCGAACGGTGTATTTCACGTCTGCTTTCTCTACGACGTGGTTGACTGTTAAAACTGTGTAAGTTTTGCCGTTTTTGGCAATAATTACGCCAGAACCGTCTCCGAGGGAACTGTTAATTTGTACTGTCAGCGGCCCGGCAATGCTGGCGACTTCTTGGGGCGTTTTGGCGATCGCGGGTTGGCTGATGACTATGGTTAAGGCTGCGGTAGTTCCTGCTAGCAGGGTGGTTAAGGTGTCGTAACGAGAAAAATTTATATTCATGGCTATTGCTAATTAGTAGTTGGGTAGCGGGATTGGGGGGAGAAAGGGCGATCGGCGGTTTGTGCTTTTTTGTGTTTAGTTTTATTACTGATTTGACGCAAAAGATCTCGGCTTTGTTCTTTAGTGATAATTTTACTCGCTTTTTTGTTCCTCGATTCCCTTTTTCACTGTAGGGTGCTTATGGGCGCACCTTACTTAATCTCAATGTAGCCCCCTGCCCAACTTACTTATTAAAACTAAATAATACATAACTCAAACTCGGTGCTTAATTCTTCCTTAGTCATGGTTCCCCGTGCGACTCGCATGACTAAATCCTATGCTCGATCGTCCGTCAAATTCCGAGTGCCAGCATTTAAACGCAAAAAGGTATCTGTTACCGCAAAAGCCGTTCGTTTATTGCCGTCAATAAAGGGATGATTCATCGCTATTTGATAGAGATAGGGGGCAGCTTGTTCGCTACTTGTGGGATGAAAAAATTACCGCCAAAAGTTGCTTGTGGTCGATCCCAAGCCGACTCCAACAAGCCTGGGGGGGTGACAACCAGCCCCCAACCCATAGTTAGTAAGGCTTGAGCCAATTTATGGTAAAAAAAGATAGGCAGCAGAATTGTTACACGCTTGCCTATCCAAACAAATAATGATACTAACATTCTACCAGACTCATTTACAAAAATACCTGACACCATCTCAGTTTTTGGTGATGACAATCTTGCTATCCTTGATACAATCAGAAAAACAGGTGAGATTAGAACGGCTATCCCGAGTATTTCCCTATTTAATTACAGCCGAAAGTCGGCGACGTAAATTACAAAGATTTTTAGATTTACCTCACTTAACGATCGAATTAATTTGGTTCCCATTAATTACTTA